>NZ_CP009962.1:2490458-2801766 GCF_000786695.1 Collimonas arenae
CGGTGGCGAAGGAGACAATGCCGATGTCTCCTATCGTTGAAATTCGCACCACCTCGAATGATGAACTTGGGGTGGTGCCGACATGACGCGTCCGGCCTTACCCCCACACGCGACAACTCCATCTCCAGCCTCCACCATGAATGTTCCTGTCAGCCGTTTGCGCATGCAGGTGCAAGGCATGGATGGGCGCGCCCAGACGCTGGAGTTTTCGGATGTATCTGAAGCCGAGGCCATACGCAGAACTGTGGCGCGTGGTTTGCGCGTATTGTCGATCGAGTCTGCCGATGTCGTCACGGGGAGCGCGAGCGGCAATGGCAAGACGCGTTTTCCCTTGCTGCTGTTCAGCCAGGAACTGCTGGCCCTGTTGGATGCCGGCCTGAACCTGACCGAGGCGTTGACCACGTTGCATAACAAGGAACGGCAGCCTGCGGTGCGCGCCGTGCTGGGAGATCTGCTGCAAACCTTGCGCGAAGGGCGCAGTTTTTCCGATGTGCTGGCAATCGCGCCTCAGCATTTTCCTGAAGTCTATGTCGCTATCGTGCGGGCTTCCGAACGCACCGGTGACTTGCCGCAGTCGCTGGCACGTTATATCGCGTATCAGTCGCAGTTCGACGTGATCCAGAAAAAACTGATTTCCGCGGCGATTTATCCCGTCATGCTGCTGGTGGTAGGCGGCTTTGTCACGCTGTTCTTGTTGGGTTACGTGGTGCCGCGATTCAGTGCCGTCTACGAATCCTCCGGACGTGAAATACCTTTCCTTTCGCGCATGCTACTGACTTTCGGCAAAAGCATTTATCAGCACTGGCAGCTTGCCTTGGCCGGACTGCTCAGCGTCTTTGCCGTGTTGGGCTGGTGGATCAGCCGGCCAGAGGGGCGCGCCTTGATGCTGAATCAGGTACTGCGCCTGCCGTGGCTGGCATCCAAGGCCGACGAGTTTCGCCTGGCGCGCTTCTATCGCGCGGTCAGCTTGCTGCTGGCGGCGGGGATCGCCTTGTCGCGCGCCATGGGTATGGTCACCGGTTTGCTCAGCGCCGGGCAGCAGAGCCGGCTGGCGCAAAGCCGTTTGATGGTTGAGCAGGGGCAGAGTCTGTCGACTGCCTTGCTGGCGACTGGATTGGCAAGTCCGGTAGCGGAATCCTTGATCAAGGTAGGCGAGCGTTCCGGCCAACTAGCCGAAATGCTGGAACGCACGGCACGCTTCCAGGACGAAGATTTTGCGCGATGGGTTGACTGGGCTTCACGGTTACTTGAGCCGATTCTGATGACTGTGATCGGGCTGGTGATTGGGACGGTGGTGGTGCTGATGTACATGCCAATTTTCGATCTGGCGGGAAGTCTTGAGTGAAATGATCCTGTGACTGTTGTTAATTTGCTTTCCAGGAAGGAAAGTTTCCCTCCTGCATTGATAAAGAAAAAGCGGCATGTTAAAGTTACAAAAAGTTACATCTGTAACTAATTAAGAAACAAAGCAGTGCTTCCCAGGGAGGGAATCTTGTCTTGCCGCCTATCCGGCACCGGAAACGCGTGGTGTAGGCGAGCGTGTGTGCTTCGCTTTTTCTGCACACTGTGCCGCCATCCTCGACAGGCCTCGCAAAGTCGCATTTTTCAACATTCTTCGCTTCTGTCGATTGCGTGGCGCCTAAATGATTTTTGCTTCATCTGTTCGCCGATGCCTCGATCTGCAGGCCGCTAAAACTCCGATGTTCGTAGGCTGCAGGCACGCAGAAACCGGACGCACATTCCCGCGGAATTCAGGCGAGGACGCATAGTGACCCTGAGCGCCGCCTTGATCGACCAGGCACGTTTGCTGTCTGCGCAAAACGATGCAACCCTGATCAGCAGCCTGCAGCAGGCCACCGGGTGGGAGTCCGATCATCTGATGAGCGCGTTGGCGCTGCGCTTCGGCTATCCGCTGCTGCCTATGCGTGAGCTGCAAGCCTTGCGCCCGGATTTCGAACGGATTTCGTACACCGACTGCGTGCAGCGCGGCGTACTGATCGCGAACGATGAGGCGGATGTGCCGCATCTGGTGCTGGGCGATCCCTTCGATGGCGCGGCCGAGAGCTGGGCTGTGCGGCGCTATGGCGTGCACGCGCCGGCGCCGCGCGTGGTGCTGGTGCATCTAGATGATTTACAGGCGTATTTCATCCAGCAGGAACACTTATTAAGAGCGATGGATGGCTTTGACAGCGCCAGCGCTGCACGCAATGACGAGGAGGTGGCGGCGGTGATCACGCTGGCGAGCATCAGCGATGACGCCAGTCCAGTGGTGAAGCTGGTCAATTCGACCATCTACGACGCCCTCAAACTGCAGGCCAGTGATATCCACCTGGAATGCGATGCTGGCTGTCTGCATGTGCTGTACCGCATCGATGGTGCCCTGGTGCCGATCACGCAGGTGCAGGGGCAGGACATGGCTGAGCAGGTGATCTCGCGCATCAAGGTGATGGCGGAGCTGGACATCGCCGAGCGCCGGATTCCGCAAGACGGCCGTTTCAAGGTCCGCGTCAATAATCGTGAAATCGATTTCCGTGTTTCAGTCATGCCGAATATCTTTGGCGAGGATGCGGTGCTGCGCTTGCTGGACCGGCAATCGCTGACGGAGGAGGCGCGCGCGCTGCAGCTGGATAATCTGGGACTGGATGCCCACACCATCGCGGCGATCCGCAAGCTGGCGGCGCGGCCGCACGGCATGCTGCTGGTGACCGGGCCGACCGGTTCAGGCAAGACCACCACCCTGTACGCGGCGATCACGGAAATCCATACCGGGCGCGACAAGATCGTGACGATCGAAGACCCGGTTGAGTATCGCTTGCCGCGGGTTTTGCAGATTCCCGTGAATGAGAAGAAGGGTCTGACCTTTGCGCGCGGCTTGCGTTCTATTCTGCGGCACGATCCGGACAAGATCATGGTCGGCGAAATCCGCGACGATGAAACGGCGCAGATCGCGGTGCAGGCGGCACTGACCGGTCATTTGGTGTTTACCACGGTACATGCCAACAATGTATTCGATGTGCTGGGGCGTTTCCTGCACATGGGAGTCGATGCTTACAGTTTTGCGGCTGCGCTCAACGGCATCGTCGCCCAGCGTTTGCTGCGCATCAATTGCACGCACTGCGCCGTTGAGGTGACGCCTGGCGACGAAGAACTGGCGCTGCTGGGCTTGACGCTGGAGAAAGTGGCTGGCTGGACATTCAAGGCAGGCTCCGGCTGCGGCCATTGCCGTGGCATTGGCTACAAGGGGCGCAAGGCGGTGGCGGAGGTGCTGATCCTGGACGACACGTTGCGTGAACTGATTGCCGGCAAAGCGCCGATTTCGGTATTGAAAGAGAGGGCGGCGCAGGCCGGACTGCGCGCCTTGCACGACACCGCGATGCAATGGGTGGCGCGCGGCGAAACCACATTGGAAGAGGTGGCGCGTGTTGCGGGTTAAAGAAATCCGGCCTCGGCTTGCCAGGCATGTCGCCATGGCGCTGCGTCGGCAGAAGCGCAGCACGCTGTTCATCGTCATTGGCGCGCGCTGCGTCGAGGCCGGCGTGCACGCAGGCGGTCAATGGCGCAAGGGCAGCCTGCAGCAAGTGCCGCTTGATCTGACACAAGGCGTTAATGCGCCGATCGCTGCCTTGGCCCAGATGGAGCTGGCGCTGACGCGCTGGCAGGAGACGCAGACTGGCGAAGCCGGACTCCAGTTGGCCGATGTGCGCGTGCTGGTCGCCGACATCTGGCTCTCCGCTGCGAGTTTGCCCTGGAGCGACATGTTCAAGCGCGCCAATACTACCGCGGCATTCGCTCGCGGTCAGCTGGAAGCAGCGGGCTTCGAGCTCAGCGCTGCCGATACCGTCAAGCTGGACGATGCGCCGTATGGCGCACCGCGCCTGACGCTTGCCTATCCTACGTTGTTGTTGGCGGCGCTCTCCAGCTTGACGACAACATTGCGCACTGAGCTGAGCTCGCTGCTACCTTTCAGCGTGGCGGCCTGGGAAATCGCTCCGCGCCTGCAACGCGGTAAAGCGGATGCGCTGGTGGTGCTGGACAGTGGCTGGCTGTTGACTGTGCTGGGTGCGGATCGTATTACCGAGATCAATGCCCGTCCTCAAGTAGATGGCCAAACTGACCTCGGCGGCTTGCGCGAGCATATAGAACGGCTGCGTTTGCGCGATCCACATTTTTCCCAGGTAGCGCGGGTAGCCGTGCTCGACTTTCTATCCCCGGATGCGATTATGGCAGCGTCTGACCGTTACCGCGTCGCGCTGCCACCGCAGGCGAGTGCCGTCCAGGTGTCATCCGGTTTGCATCTGGCGATGCTGGCGCGTGGATGCCGGCTTGCGATTGATGCCGCCTCTGCCAGAAATGCCATGACCCTGAAGCAGGGGGCAATTGCCGGTATTGCGATCTTGCTCTGCGGCGCCATGGCGTTCCAGACCTGGAAAATGCACGACCGGGTCCGGCAACTGCAGTACCAGCTGGAGACAGTGCAAGCGGGGCGCAAGCCGCCTCCAGCAGTAGTCAATTGGAGCCGCGATGAGATAAGCCGCGTACAAGCGGTCAATCTGGCGGTGCGCGAGCTGAATTTACCGATCTCGACCTTGCTGCGCGCTCTACAGCCGCCGGTAGATATCCTGGTTGGCGTGCTGAACGTGGAAGTCATGGGCAGCTCGCCCGCCAGCGCGGACGGTGGTTCCGGTGTCAAGATCATGGCTGAAGCGCATAGCGGCGACGACATGGCGCGCTACGTCGCCTTTGTCACCGAGCGCCGGCCTTTTACCGGGGCTTATCTGGCGCGCCATGAAATTGTCGAAACCTCGCCGGAACGCCCTTATCGCTTTACGGTGGAGGCGCTATGGACGGAGTGAAACTGCAATGGCTGCAGCGCCTGCCAGACCAGATGAGCTGGGAGTCTAAGCGTGCTGCCAGCCTGTTCATGCGACGTTGCGGCTGGTCTGGCCTAGTGTTGCTGGTAGCGGCTGCGTCCTGCATCGCCGCCTGGCAGATCAAACGGCAGCAGGTCGGTGAGCTGGTACGTGCCAATACCGAGCTGCTTGCCGCGCGTCATACCCAACAGCAGCTGTCATCGCAGCCGCTGGCCGGAAACAACTCGAACGGCCGCAGCCGGCTCAAGGATTTCGAGGATTTCCTGCTGCCGCATGAGGATATTCCCATGGTGGTGCAAGAGTTGCTCAAGTTGGCGGAGGCCGAACAATTGGTGATTACCCGCGGTGAGTACCGGCCGCAGGTTGACCAGCAAGGGCAGTTCCTGCGTTACCGCATGACTTTACCCGTCAAGGGCGATGCCCAGGCGATCTATCGTTTCCTGCAAAGCGCTTTGCGCGCGCAAAAAGCTCTGGCGCTGGAAAGCGTGCAATTCAAGCGTGAGCGCATCGAGGCGACCGTGGTGGAGGCGCGCATCCAGTGGGTGCTGTTGACGCGCTTGCCGACGGACAGCGGCAGCCGCGGCGCCCATGCGGCAGTGGGAGAACTCTGATGAAATTCAATAAAGGCAGGGTGATACTCGGCGTGAGCTTGTTGGCGACGGTGCTGGCGGTAATTTTTGCGCCGGCACCGGGTAACGACGGCGTTGCCTTGGCGGCGCGCAAGGCCGGCAGCGCAGTCTCCGCGGCTCAACCGCAGCAAATCAAGAAGTCCAGCGCGATCGATGTTTTACGGATTCGTCCGCGCGACGTTGATGAAGACGACGATGGCGCCAAGGTCTTTGCCTCGACCCAGTGGACCCCAGCCATACCCAAGACTACGGTGGGGCCTGCGAATGCCGCACCGCCAGTTTCGGCGGAAGCGCAACTGCCGCCGCTGCCGTTCAAATTGCTCGGCCGCTACCAGGAAGACGGCCAGGACCTGGTGTTCCTGCAATTCAATGATCAAAACCTGGTCGTGCGCGTAGGCGACACAATTGCCGATCACTACAAGGTGCAAAGCTTGAAAGGTCCCTTGCTGACCTTGTTGTACACCCCGCTGAACCAGCCGCAGACGATGGATGTCGGTGTCCTGGCCGACGAGCCGAACTGAGAAGAATATGAAGACTGCAGCAACACCAACCTATGCGCCTGAATTGGCCCGGCACATCCAGCAAGCACGGCTGCCCAAGCTACTCTCCCTAGTGCTGATGGGCGTGCTGGTGAGCGGCTGCGCCGGTACCCGTGAATTCCGCGAAGGTAATGCCATGCTGGCTGAGGGTAAAGTCGAGCCTGGACTGGCAAAGCTGGAAGAAGCGGTCAAGCTGGCGCCGAAAAATGCCGAATACCGGATCGCGCTGTCTAGCCGCCGTTCCTCGATCATCAATCAGCTGGTCGCACTCGGCGAAAATGCGCGGCGCGAAGGGCGTTTGGCGGAGGCGGAAAAGAACTACCGCCAAGCGCTGAACCTGGATCAGAACAATGCCATGGCGCGCCAGGGCATCGAAGCCCTGGTGATGGAACGCCGTCATCGGCTGGTGCTGGCGGAAGGCGAGGCGCTGTTCAAGAAAGGCGGCCGCAGCGATCTGGTCGAAGCGCTGGAAAAGCTGCGTCCGGTGCTGTCGGAGAATCCCAATCAAAAAGACGCACTGAATCTGAAGTCGCGCATCGACGAAGCACGAGCCAAGGCGGCCAAGCCGGACGCCAAGCTGGCGGCCGCGTACATGAAGCCGATTACGCTGGAATTCCGCGATGCGCCTCTGCGCACGGTCTTTGAGGTGATCGCCAAGGTCTCCGGCCTGAATTTTTTCTTTGACAAGGATATGCGGCCTGACTTGAAGGCCTCGATCCTGGTGAAAAACACCTCGATGGCGGATGTGGTGCGGCTGCTGCTGGTCACCAATCAGCTGGAACAAAAGGTGTTGAATGAAAATTCGATCCTGATCTATCCCAGTACGCCGCAGAAGCTCAAGGATTACCAGACGCTGGCGGTACGCACCTTCTATCTGACCAATGCCGATGTCAAGGCGGTTTCGAATACCATCAAGACCATCGTCAAGACCAAGGACATGGTGATCGACGAACGGTTAGGCCTGATCATTCTGCGCGATACGCCCGAGGCGATCCGCATGGCGGAACGCATTGTCGCTTTGCAGGATCTGAGCGATCCGGAAGTGATGCTGGAAGTCGAAATCATGGAAATCAAACGCTCGCGCCTGATGGAGCTGGGTGTCCAGTTGCCGAGCCAGCTGACCTTGTCGCCATTACAGATCGGCGGCGTGCCGCTGACCCTGGACGATTTGAAGCATCTGACGGCGCAAACCACCCAGGCCACAATCGGCAGCATGGTGATCAACGCCCGCAAGGAAGACCAGGACGGCAATATCCTCGCCAATCCGCGCATCCGGGTGCGTAACAAGGAAAAAGCCAAGGTGCTGATCGGCGACCGCGTGCCGGTGATCACGACGACCTCGACCTCGACCGGCTTTGTGTCGGAATCGGTCAATTATGTCGACGTCGGACTGAAGCTGGAAGTGGAGCCGACCATTTATCTGGATGAAGAGGTGGCGATCAAGGTCAACCTGGAAGTGTCTAGCATTGTGCGCGAGATCTTGAGCAAGGCCGGCACCTTGTCGTATCAGATCGGCACCCGCGGCGCCAATACCGTGCTACGCCTGAAGGATGGCGAAACCCAGGTGCTGGCCGGCCTGATCAACGACGAAGACCGCTCCACCGCCAACAAGGTGCCTGCGCTGGGAGAGTTGCCGCTGGTCGGCCGCCTGTTTGGCAGCCAGAAAGATGATACTCAACGTAGTGAAATCCTGTTGTCGATCACGCCACGCGTAGTGCGTTCGATCCGGCGGCCTGATTTGCTGGCGGCTGAGTTCGAATCCGGTACCGAAAGCAGCATCGGCGCTGAGTCGATGCGTTTCAATACCCTTGAAGCTACGGACAGCGGAGCGAAGGCGGCAATAGCTGCACCAATTACAGCGCCTGCAGCTGCCGCTGCCGTTGCTCCTGCAGCCAGCCCGATGCCGGCTGCAGCACTTCCTGCGCCTGCCGCGAGCGCTGCTCCCGCCGCCGCGGCCGGTGGTCCGATGAGCCTGAACTGGCAAGCGCCGACCCAAGTCAAGGTCGGCGAGCAATTCAGCGCGGTGTTACGCGTGAGTAGCCAGGGCGCGGTGCGTGGTATGCCGATGCTAATAGGTTTTGACCCGCAATTGTTGCAGGTGGTGAATGTGCAGGAAGGAGATTTTTTCAAGCAAAGCGGCGGCGCCACCAATTTCAGCCATCGCATTGATCCTGCCCAAGGCAAGGTATTCGTCGCTGCCGTACGGCAGAATGCCAGCGGCAGCGATGCCGGCGTCAACGGCAACGGGGCGCTGGTGACGGTCAATTTCAAGGCGCTGAAGTCCACCGCGACAGCCGCCGCCAAACTGCAGCTGCTGTCGGCAAACCCTGAACCGACCTCTGCTGCACCCCTGGCCATGCCGCCGGAACAACTGGTGCAGATCGTACCGTGAACACCCCAGCCTGCCGCCGGTTTGCTGCTCGAGGCGGCTTCACCTTTATCGAACTGATGATGACGCTTGCCATCATGGGCGTGCTGGTGTTGGTCGCGGTGCCGATGGCGCAGATCAGCTTGCAGCGCGATAAGGAGCATGAACTGCGGCGCGCCCTGATCCAGATACGCGAAGGACTGGATGCCTACAAGCGGGCCGCCGACCAGGGGAGGATTGTGGTCAAGATCGGCGAGTCCGGTTATCCGAAGAAGCTGGATGAACTGGTGGAGGGCGTGCCGGACCAGCGTAGCCCGTCACGCCAGAACCTGTATTTCTTGCGCAGCCTGCCGCCGGACCCGATGTACCAGGGCGCAACGGCAAAGCCGGCCGAAACCTGGGGCCTGCGCAGCTATGCTTCGCCGCCGGACGATCCAAACGAAGGCGACGACGTTTTCGACGTCTATTCAAAATCAGAAAAGCAAGGATTGAATGGTGTCTCATACAGACAATGGTAGAGCGTTGTCGGCGCGCTGCGAACGGGGCTTTACGCTGATTGAAATGTTGGTAGTGATGGCGATCGTTGCCTTGCTGTTGACTATCGCGTTGCCGCGCTATTTCGGTTCGCTCAACAAGTCCAAGGACGTCGCCCTGCAAGAAAACCTGCAGGTGCTGCGTGTGACCCTGGACAAGTTTTATGCTGATAAAGGGCACTATCCGGATACGCTGGACGAGCTGGTGCAGCAGAAATATTTGCGGGCGGTGCCGGTCGATCCGGTCACTGACTTGAATTCAAGCTGGATACTGATTCCGCCGCGCGATGCCGAGGTCAAGGGCATCGCGGATGTAAAGAGCGGTGCCAGCGGCCAGGCCTATGACGGCAGGCAGTATGAATCGTTCTAAGTCTGGCGCAGAGGGCGGCTTCGCCTATCTCTGGGTGCTTGCGGTGGTGGCGCTGATGGGGTTGAGCCTGACGCTGGGAGCTGACATTTATACGACCTCGGTCACGCGCGACAAGGAGGCCGAGCTGTTGGCCATCGGCAGGCAGTTCCGGATAGCCATAGGGCGCTACTATGAAAGCCAGGCCGGAGGTGCGTCGGCGTCCGTCGGCAGTCTTGGCAATGCGGGGCAGACGAATCCAGCCGGCGCTGTGCAAGCCGCGAGCGGCCGCGTTTATCCTGCCAGCCTGGAGGATTTGCTGAAGGATAATCGCAGCCCCGGCCTCAGGCGCCATCTGCGCAAGATTTTCATCGACCCGATGACCGGCGGTACGGAGTGGGGCCTGGTGCGAGTGGGCGGGCGCATCGTCGGCGTGCATTCGACATCTGTATTGATGCCGATCAAGCAAGACCGTTTCGAAGCCGATGACATGACCTTCCGCGGCAAGGAAAAATATAGCGACTGGGTTTTTACCTATCCTGCTGACCTGTTGTTGCGCGGCGATCTTGAGGGTGCCGGCGGTGGCAAGGAGCTCAAGGCTGTTAGCCTCGATCAGCCCATTGGCGCGCCAGTCTTGCCTGCGGCAGTCCCGAATCAAGCGCCAATCAATAGCAATCAATATCAAATGGAGCGCAAATGAAGCCATTTTCGAAGTTGCCGCCCGCCGCTTGCTGTATGTATGTTGTGGCGATCCTGTTATTCAGCCCCGCTGCGACCGTCGCGGCGCAGCCTGCCGATGGCATGCCTGAGGCCTTGAAGAATATCAAGCAGGCCGGCAGCATGTGCATGCGCACCGATGCGCTGCCGGCCAAATCTGCCTCAGGCACGATAGTCGCGGAGCGGCAGCCGGATATGTCTTGCGCGATCGGCGCTGCCGAGCTGCTGCCGCAGCTTGGTCATACGGAAACTACGTTGGTCGATACGCGTTTGCCCGCCGAATATTCGGCCTACCGCATTGCGGAGACTCTCAATATGAGCGTTTCCGAATTGCGCACCAAGCCGTTTTTGCATAGTAAGAACGTAGTCCTGATCGGCAATGGCAAGGCTGAACGAGAGCTTTATGCTGCCTGCGCAACGCTTAAGGCAGAGGGTTTCAAGCAGGTCAGGGTGCTGCGCGGCGGCATGCCGGTATGGCTGTCGGCGCGCCATGCCGTCTTGGGGAAGCCTGCAGATGTAATGGAGTATACCCACCTGGATTCATCTGAGTTGTGGGGCGAGAGTCAGTTCGATGCCAATCTGGTGTTGCTGGTGCGTGGCCAGGCTGCCATGCAACAGCAGTTGTCGGCCCAGGCAATTCCGGAAGCAAACGCGGCAGAGATCAAACGCGCGCTTGAGCAACGCCGCAGGCAAGGCGGAAAATCTCCTCTGGCCGCTGTCGTGGTGGCGAGCGCGGTCAGCCTGACGGCCGACGCTATCCAGAAATTGCGCGAAGCGGCGCTGCCGACACCCTTGTTGTTTTATTCCGGCAGCGTCGACGTCTATTTGCGTCAGGTCGCCCAGCAAAAGGCGATATGGCTGGCGCAAGCCAACGGCCCGAAGCAGCTTGGCTGCGGCTTGTAGCGGCCGAGCAATGACGAATTTGAAACGACGGTCCTGGCTGCGCCATTCCGGCGGCATGCTGACGGCAGCATTGATGCCGTGCGCAGCTTCCGCGCAGCAAGCGGTGCGCCGCCAGTTGCGTTTTTCCATCGTGTTGTCTAATCCACATCCAAGCGAGCTGCGCGACCAGCAGTTATGGCTGTACCTGCCCGCCAGCGAAAGCCCGATCCAGCAAATTGACAGCGTCAGCGTATCTGCGAAGCACAACATGTTGTCCGATGCGCTCGGGCACAATATTCTACAGCTCAGTTTTACACGCATTGCGCCGCTTGCGACCAAGGTCGTCAGCATTGCTGTGGACGTGCTGCTGCATGACGCCAGCGAACCCGCGCCATTGAAGGATTTTCGTGATTGGCTGACGACCGAGCGCTATATAGAAACCTCGGACGCGCACATACAAGCCTTGGCTGCACAACTCCGGCAACCGACGGCACAATCCAGCGGACGCGCGATCTACGAATGGCTGCGCCAGAACATGCACTATGCCGGCTATATAGCCGACGACCTGGGGGCGTTATATGCGGTGACGCAGCGTAGCGGCGACTGCACCGAGTACGCTTATCTGGCGGTGGCTCTGGCGCGTGCTAACGGCATTCCTGCGCGCATGGTCGGCGGCTACGTCACTGATCGCAACATTGCACCACGGGCGGAGGACTATCACAACTGGGCAGAACTGCATATCGACGGCGCCTGGCGCTTGCTGGATGCGCAGAAGGAACACTGGCTGACTCCGGCGCAGCAGTACATCGCTTTCCGTTTTTATCGTGACAAGATCACAAATCCAGTTGGTTTGGCGCATCGCTTTCATAGCAATGGCGAATTGCAGATCAGGTTGTAGCGCAGCTAGCCTATATCGGTTGCACCGGAAGCATCCAGCCTTCCGTGATCCTGAGCGAGGTCGCTTTAGTGTTGTTTAGTGCACTTGCCTATGCGGTTCGCCTGCAGTAATGCTGTTTTTAGCCTGTTTAAGCCGCGAACGCTCGCGTCGCCAAGACCTTGAGATGATCGCGCACATCCGGCGTCCATGCCTCAATCAGCAACTCGAATCCAGCCAGGTCGCCAGCAAACAAAGCCCGTGCCGCTTCCTCGAAATTCACACTGTTGCCTGCCATCGCCGACATGAAGCGATAGGCGTATTCCTGGGCGCGGCGCAGCTGATCGCGTTGTTCGCTATGGCGGCGCGCATCTTCTACCAGTTTGCGCAAGGCCACCGAGGCGCCGCCGGCCTGTGCGTTGAGCCAGTCCCAGTGACGGGGCAGCAGCGTCACTTCGCGGCCGACGACGCCCAGTTTGGGGCGGCCCGGGCCGCGCGCGGGTTCATGGCTATCGGGGTTTTCTTCAGATGCGGTGGAGGCAGCGTCGTCGGCAGCCAGGCGCTGCAGCACTTGCTCGGCGCTGCCGCGGAAATCCACTTCGACCTGCTCGCTGGTGAGGTCGTCGAAAATCAGGATGGTCGCGTTGTCGTTGCGGTCCAGCAGTTCCTTGGCTTTCAGGGCCACCAGCGCGAGCTGGCCGGCGGCGATGCGGTGCGCTCCGGCGAAGGCGATTACCGGGTTGGTCGATGTACTCATGGCGGATTGTTTCTAGTGAGTTAAGTGAGTGATTAAATATTACCCGGGCTTAACTGGCGTGTCAATATTACCTTGGTAAAAATAGCGGTAGATTGAATGAAAATATGTTTTTTGGACAAACCGGTAGAATGCCGGACCTAGGCATCACCACTCCGCACAATGGAATTTACCCTCATCACTTTGCTGAACGGACTCAGTTACGGCTTGCTGCTGTTCCTGCTGTCGTCCGGATTGACCCTGATCTTCAGCATGCTGGGCGTGCTGAACTTTGCGCATGCCAGTTTCTACATGCTGGGCGCTTATTTTGCCTACGCGATTAGCATCCAGCTGGGATTCTGGCCTGCGTTGCTGCTGGCGCCGCTATTGGTCGGCTTGCTGGGGGCGCTGGTGGAGCGCTTCGGCTTGCGCCATGTGCGGCGTCATGGCCAGGTTGCGGAGCTGCTGTTTACTTTTGGCCTGTCCTACGTGATAGTTGAACTGGTCCAACTTGCCTGGGGTAAATCGGCAATGCCGTACGCGATTCCGGCGCAACTTGATGGTCCGTTGTTTACCTTGTATTCCACGGCGTTTCCGATGTATCGCGGTTTCATGATGTTGCTGGCGTTGCTGACATTACTCACGGCGAGCTGGCTGTTGAAGCGTTCCCGCATCGGCTTGCTGATCCAGGCGGCGCTGACGCACCCGCAGATGCTGGAAGCGCTCGGACACAATGTGCCAAGGATATTTACGCTGGTGTTTGCGGCCGGTTGCGCGCTGGCCGGCCTGGCCGGTGTAGTGGGCGGCAATGCGTTCGTCACCGAACCGGGCATGGCGGCCGGGGTTGGCAGCATCATTTTCGTGGTGGTGGTGGTCGGCGGCCTGGGTTCGTTGGCGGGGGCATTCATCGCATCGCTGCTGATCGGGATCCTGCAAACCTACGCAGTGGCGCTTGACGTTTCCTTGTTGAGCGGCCTGGCGCGTTGGGGAATCCAGGTCAGCCCGGAAGCCATAGGCTATCCCTTGTTGCGACTGACGCTGGCGCAGGTCGCTCCGGTCTTTCCTTATCTGTTGCTGGTGCTGGTCATGCTGCTGCGTCCGCGCGGCTTGCTCGGCAGGCGCGACTGAAGGCGAATCAATGACACTTTCTTCCTTGCGTAGTAAATCGGTCTGGCCGGGCTTTGCCTTGATATTGATCGTGGCACCCTTGGTGTTTGCACAAAGCGCGGCGCTATCGATCCTCTCGCAATGCGGCTGCATGATGATCCTGGCGCTTTCCTTCAATATGCTGCTGGGGCAGAGTGGTATGCTGTCTTTTGGCCACGCTGTGTATGCGGGCCTGGCTGCATTCGTCAGTGTGCATGTGATGAACTCGCTGGCCGGCGGCAGCGCGGCTGCATTGTTGCTTGTCCCGCTTGTGGGCGGTATTGCCGGCATGCTGGCTGGCGCTGCGTTCGGTTTTGTCACCACGCGCAGATCAGGCACAGCTTTGTCGATGATCAGCCTGGCGCTGGTGGAACTGATTGCTGCCGGCGTCTTGATGTTTCCAGGCTGGTTTGGCGGCGAGAGCGGCGTCAACACGGATCGCGTACTGGGTGCGCCATTCATCGGCATCGATTTTGCCTCTCAGTTGCAGGTCTACTATTTGATCGCTTTCTGGCTATTCGTATGCGCTGCCGCCATGTATGCGCTAACGCAAACTCCGCTGGGACGTATCGCCAATGCCGTGCGCGACAATCCCGAGCGTGCCGCCTTCATCGGCCATGATCCGCGCCGCGTGCGTTATCTGATGTTCATGCTGTCGGCATTCTTTGCCGGCATTGGCGGCGCGCTGACAGCGATCAATTTTGAAATCGTCAGCGCCGAAAATCTCAGCTTGTTGCGCTCGGCGCAAATCCTGTTGTTTACCTTTATCGGCGGTATCGGCTATTTTTTCGGGCCGATGATAGGTGCGGTGGTCGGCGTGCTTTTTTCTTCTTTACTCTCGACCTATACCCGCGGCTGGCAGTTGTATCTCGGTTTGCTGTTCGTGATGATCGTACTGTTTGCGCCGGGTGGCATTGCCGGGATCTGGGGGCGGCTGGCTGAACGCCGTCGGGGCATTGGCATGGCGTCATTAATACGCTTGGCGGGCTTGCTGCTGCTTGCAGGCGTGGCCGTGTTTCTGATTGAAATGTTGTATCGACGCGCGGCGGTCCAGTGAGCGATCAACATCAGCCTCATGTCCTGGAATTGCGAAACCTGCATAAGCGGTTCGGCGGCGCGCACATTATCAATGGTGCAGATTTACAGCTACGGCAGGGCGAAAGGCTCGCCTTGATCGGCCCCAACGGCGCTGGAAAATCGACACTGTTCAACCTGATATCGGGTGGCGCTGCCGCCAGCAGCGGCGAGATACTGTTGCGGGGGCTGCAAATCGGCGGTATGAGTCCGTTCCAGATCAGCCGGCTGGGGCTGGCGCGGAGTTTTCAGATCACTAATATTTTCCCGCGCCTGAGCGTTGCGGACAATTTGCGCGCAGCAGTATTGTCAGCGCACGGAGATCGCTATGTCTTTTGGCGACGCCTGTCCAGCCTGCGCCTGGTGAATCTGCGTACCCAAGAGCTGTTGGAGCAATGTGGGCTGCAAGCCAGCAGCGGCATGCTTGCCGGAGACCTTAGTTATGCCGATCAGCGTGCGCTGGAAATCGGCATCACGATCGCCGGTGATGCCGGCCTGATCTTGCTGGATGAACCAACGGCCGGCATGAGCCGCGATGAAGCTGCCGCTGCTGCCGATTTGATCCGGCGCGTCAGCGTTGGCAAGACCTTGCTGATGATCGAGCACGACATGGATGTGGTGTTCGGTCTGGTGGACCGCATTGCGGTGCTGGTGGATGGACGGATTATCGCCTGCGATACGCCTGCGGCGATTCGCAATAATCGTGTGGTGCAGGCTGCCTATCTCGGCAGCATGGGAGCGGAGCAGCCATGAACGCCTTGCTTGAAATTCGTGGCCTGCATGCATTTTACGACCAAAGCCATGTACTCCATGGCGTCGACCTTGAGGTCCGGTCAGGTGAAATCGTCAGCTTGTTGGGGCGCAATGGTGTCGGCCGTTCGACAATGCTTAAGGCAATCATGGGCATGTTGCGCAGCAACGGTTCGGTGCGGCTTGGCGGCGTCGAGCTGGCAGGCATGAAAACTTTCCAGGTCGCCAGGCAAGGCATGGCTTACGTACCGGAAGAACGAGCGATCTTTCCGACGTTGACGGTGCAGCAGAATCTGCTGTTGGGGCAGAAAGAGTCAAAACCGGCAGCGCTGGATGAAGCATGGAGCCTGATGCCGCGGCTGGCAGAGCGCAAGCACGTTGCGGCGGGCCTGTTGTCCGGCGGCGAGCAGCAAATGCTCAGCCTGTGCCGTAGTTTGATGGGTAAGCCGCGCCTGATCATGGTGGATGAGCCGACCGAAGGGCTGGCGTCGGAGATGGTCAGGGCGGTTGCAAAGCATCTGCTGGCTTTGCGCACGCAGGGTTTGGGCGTGCTGTTGGTCGAACAAAAACTCAGCATCGCGCTCGATATTTCTGACCGGGTACTTGTGATGGGGCATGGCCGGATCGTGTTTGCCGGGACGCCGGCCGAATTGCGCGCCAATCCGGCAGTGCGGCAGAAATGGCTGGAAGTCTGATGCAACCTGTCGATTACCAGTAGTCTTCCGTCACAAACTGTCCTGGCACCGCCCGCCGGCAAGGGCGCAAGCCGCGCTGGTGAAGGATTTCCCTGGTTTCGGTAATCATCTCCGGATTGCCGCACATCATGACGCGCGATGCTTCTACCGTGATCGGCAGGCCTGCCGCAGCCTCCAGTGCGCCGCTGGTTAGAAGGGTGGTGATGCGGCCTTGCAGATCGCCCGCAACGGCTTTCGCGTCGCGGGTGGTGGCGCGTATCAATTGCAGGCGTGCGCCGCCGGCAGCCAGTTCCGGTCGCAACGGCAATGTCGACAGCAGATCCTGATATGCCAGCTCTTCAGCATTCCTGACGCAATGCACCAGGATCAGGTTACGAAATTTCTGCCACACCATCGGGTCCTGCAAGATCGAGATGAACGGGCCAAGCCCCGTGCCGGTGGCTAGCATCCACAGGTCATCGCCATCGACAAAGCGGTCGGCGGTCATGAAGCCGTAGCTGAATTTTTCGACTAGCACGGGATCGCCTGGCTTGAGATGCTTGAGCTGTTCGGTGAAAAGGCCGCCGGGAACCTGCACCAGAAAATATTCCAACTCATTTTCAGTGGCGGCGGACGTCACCGAATAGGCGCGCCACAACGTTTCCTCGCCGACCGTTACGCCCAGCCGGGCGAATTGTCCCGGCGTGAACTGGTAGCCAGCCGGGCGCGTGGTGCGAAATGAAAACAGCTTATCGGTCCAGTTGTGTACGCTGGTGACGGTTTCGGTGCTGGCTTTAAGAGGCGAGACCGTAGGCTTGGGAGGTGTGCTGCTCATGACAAAGGTTCCCGCAGTGGTGTATCACGTTGTTCATTACGAGGCGTAGCGATTGCCGCGGTTTTTAAGCGCAAGGCTTGCCGTATCGTGAAAAACGCAAGCAAAGGCGCTATAGAAAAGCAGATGAATAGCCATTGTGCCCCATTTAGCGCGCCAGGTAAGCCGCCGGGTTGGGCAAGCCCCGCCAGCGAGGTCACCATGCCGGCCAGGGCGGCGCCGATAGCGGTCGCAAACAGCTGTACGGTAGTGATCGAATAAGCGGCGAGGTTGCCTTCGTCAGCATCGGCGCTGCTGAGTATTTTCGCCATCAGATGTGGCGCGCCCATGCCGATGCCAAAGCCGACCATCAGCAGTGCAATGCACAACGGCAGCAGGCCGTATTGCTGCAATAGCGCTACCGAAGGCAGCATTAACGCCAGGGATAGCAGGGCGGCAACCACCACCACAGGTCCGGCGCGCATGACGAACCGGGCACGCGTGCCGCTGTAGCTGGAGAACAGCAGGGCGGCCAGGGTCCAGCCGCAGGACATGATTCCGGTCAGGTAGCCGGCCAGCAGCGGTGAATGACCCTGGATGACTTGCAGGAAGTAAGGGACATAGATTTCTGTGGTGAGCGCAAGAATCATCAATATCATGGAGACATACAGCGCGCCCATCCTGTTGCCAAGGGAAAATGCGCCGGTCGGCAACAGGCGTGGGCCGTCGCGCTGCTCCATCCAGCCGATCAGCGCGACCAGGCAGATCCCCAGCAGGATGCCGCCCATATTCAGCCACGCGCTGCTGAACAGGCTGGCTGCGGATACCGACATCACTGCGGCGGCCAGCAGAAATATTTTAAGCAGGGGAATGGCGCCAGGACTGTCGTCGCTGCGTTCTTCTTTGGGAATTTTCAGGGTAAATTGCACCAGTAGCGCCAATCCGATCGCCGCTGGCAACAGGGCCCAGAAGGCGCCGCGCCAGCTACCGGCCTGCGCGAACATGCCGCCGATGGCCGGACCCGATAACGTGGAAATCCCCCACATGCCCGACATTAGCGCCATCGCCCGCGACCACAGCGGCGGCGCAAACACCAGGCGCACCATGGCGTACGACAGCGCCACCAGCACGCCGCCGCCGAAGCCCTGGATGGTGCGCGCCAGCAGCAACCACACCATATGCGGCGCCAGCGCACAGCCGGCCGAGCCGATGGAAAACACCAGCAAGGCAAGCAGGCATGCAGAGCGATAGCCGATCCATTCCACCAGCCGTGACGCCAGGCCGGCTGCGATGATCGAGGCCACTACAAACAGCGAAGTGGCCCACGCATAGTATTCAAGGCCACCGATATCCTTGACCACCGACGGCAGGATGGTGGTGACGATATACACATTGGTGGCATGCATGCCGATGCCGCCCGCCAGGGTCAGGGAGCGCAAGGCGTTCTTCCCGGAGAGCAGGTCGGCCCAGCTGGCCGGTGGCGAATCGGTGTTGGTAGCGCTGGGAGAAAGCGACATGGTCAAATTTGTCCTGATTGATGCTGATAAGTTGAAAGGGCAGCTTTCGTCAGATCGGCGACGCACCGATCCGACAGGCTGCGCCACGTTAGCCTGGCTGTGCCCAGCCGTTTGTCACGTCTTGTGCGGCGTTAGCGCTGTTTAGAAACCGCCGGTAAATTGATAGCGCGAACCCGGATGCCACAAGGTGACTGAAGTCGCCACGGTATCGTGAACCCAGGTTCGCCGCGACAGCAGCAGACAGGGTTCGCCTGCCTCCATCTGCAGTTGCTTGCGCATCGCGGCCTCTGGCATTTTTGATTCAATGCTGTATTCGGCCCTGTCCAGCGGCGCAATCTGCACCATGTAGTGATTCGGCGTCACCAGATGGAAATCCTGTTGCAGGTAGTCGGGAAACAGCTGAGGATTTGTGTAGCGGTCTTCCAATTGGATCGGAATGTCGTCGGCAAAATGCACAATCACCGAATGAAACGCGGGCCCCGATTCCAGCCCAAGCGCCTTCTGTGCGACCGGCGTGGCGCTGGCCTCCAGGGTCAGCACCTGGCTGCGATAGCGGTGGCCGCGCGCGACCAGTTCATCATCGATACTGCGTATTTCCACCAGTGTAGACTGGTATTTTCCTGGAGCGACGTAGGTGCCCGAGCCTTGTATACGAACCAGCTGCTGGTTGTCGGTCAGTTCGCGCAGGGCGCGATTGACGGTCATGCGCGACAGGCCGAATTGCGCCATCAGTTCGCGCTCTGAAGGGATCAGGTCGCCCGGCTTCCACTCGCCGCTGCGGATTTGCTGCAAAACGTGGTCTTTTACCTGCTGGAATGCGGGAATTGCTTTTTTGTCTAACGTGCCATGCATATGCCGGCTCCTACTTAATAAAATTCATCACGGATACTACCTCAGTTGCCAACCAGCCAAGTATGCAAGTTCAAGTGGACTTGAAGTCAACACATTTCTTACAGATTAACGGATCCGGCCTGATTCGGGGTGGCAAAAGGCTTCTACCGTATATACGTCATGCAATACGTCACGCATGTACGTCAAATTAATACGTAAATTCGGTTGACTAAGTTGTATAGACATTATATCTTACTTGACTATACCACTTGATGTTTTGTTTTCAGGCGATCTTGTTACGATCAACATGCAGACACTTTTAAGGAGACAGGCCAGCATGACTACCAATACCGATCCACGGCGCGACCCTAGCCGCACCATCCGCGCCGCACGCGGCACCACACTGACAGCCAAGAGTTGGCTGACCGAAGCGCCATTGCGCATGTTGATGAATAACCTCGACCCGGAAGTGGCCGAGCGGCCGAACGACCTGGTAGTGTACGGCGGCATCGGCCGGGCCGCGCGCGACTGGGCTTGTTTCGACAAGATCGTCGAAACCCTGACCAACCTGAGTGACAATGAAACCCTGCTGATCCAGTCCGGTAAGCCGGTCGGCGTGTTCCAGACCCATGCCGACGCGCCGCGCGTCTTGCTGGCGAACTCCAATCTGGTGCCGAAATGGGCCGACTGGGAGCACTTTAACGAACTCGACCGCAAGGGCTTGTTCATGTACGGTCAGATGACCGCCGGCAGCTGGATCTATATCGGCAGCCAGGGCATCGTCCAGGGTACCTTTGAAACCTTTGCCGAAGCAGGGCGACAGCACTTCGGCGGCGACCTGTCCGGGCGCTGGATCCTGACCGCCGGCCTCGGCGGCATGGGCGGCGCGCAGCCACTGGCCGCTACGCTGGCCGGCGCAGCTTCCCTGACCATCGAATGCAAACAGTCAAGCATCGATTTCCGCCTGCGCACCCGGTATCTGGACAAGCAAGCCAAGAACCTGGACGACGCGCTGGAGCTGATCAAATATCATACAGAGCGCAAAGAAGCGATTTCCATCGGCTTGCTCGGCAATGCCGCCGAAGTACTGCCAGAACTGGTCAAGCGCGCCAAGGCCGGCGGCATCAAGCCGGACCTGGTGACCGACCAGACTTCCGCCCATGACCTGATCAACGGCTATCTGCCGATCGGCTGGAGCGTCGAACAATGGGTGGCGGCGCAAAACGACCCATCGCAACAGGCCAAACTGACTGCAGATGCCTCCGCATCCTGCGCACAGCACGTGCAAGCGATGCTGGATTTCCATGCAATGGGCATCAAGACTGTCGACTACGGCAATAACATCCGCCAGGTAGCGTTCGATCACGGCGTCAAGAACGCCTTCGATTTTCCTGGTTTCGTACCGGCCTATATTCGGCCGTTGTTCTGCGAAGGCAAGGGACCGTTCCGTTGGGTAGCGCTGTCCGGCGATCCCGAAGACATCTACAAGACCGATGCCAAGATCAAGGAACTGTTCCCGCAAAACAAACACGTTCATCGCTGGCTCGACATGGCGCGTGAGCGCATTTCCTTCCAAGGCTTACCGGCGCGGATTTGCTGGCTGGGCCTGGGCGAGCGCCATATCGCCGGCCTTGCCTTCAACGAAATGGTGCGCACCGGCGAATTGAAAGCGCCGATCGTGATCGGCCGCGATCACCTGGATACCGGCTCGGTCGCCAGCCCGAATCGTGAAACCGAAAGCATGAAGGATGGCACCGATGCGGTTTCCGACTGGCCGTTGCTGAACGCCTTGCTGAATACTTCCGGCGGCGCTACGTGGGTTTCCTTGCACCACGGCGGTGGCGTCGGTATGGGGTACTCGCAACATTCGGGGATGGTGATTGTCGCCGACGGCACTGAAGCAGCAGCCAAGCGTCTGGCGCGGGTGCTGGTCAACGATTGCGCTTCCGGCGTCATGCGCCATGCGGATGCCGGTTATGAAGCGGCGATTGAATGCGCCAAACGCCATTATCTGAATTTGCCGATGATCAATCGCTGATAGCCGCGCGATCAGCCCTGCGCCGTTGTAAAGGTAGTCATGAAAAGTACCAGGCAACGGCGCGGCATATTCAGCAATGTGCAGGAGACAAGGTATGGAAATAAGTCAGGGTAGTGCGGCGCTTGCGCATGCCGGAGCAGAGCCGGTGCGTCCGTTGGCGCTTGCAGGGAAGATCAAACGCGCCAAAGCGGTTGCGGCAATTACCATCGGTAATGGACTGGAGTACTTCGAGTTCACCTCCTATAGTTTTTTCGCCATCATCATCGGCAAATTGTATTTCCCCGCGACCGGTGACATCGCCCAATTGCTGCTGGTGACAGCCACCTTCGGTATCGGCTTTGTGGCAAGGCCGGTTGGCGGCCTGCTGCTGGGCGCTTATGCCGACCGCGCCGGTCGCAAGGCGGCGATGACTCTGACTTTGCAACTGATGGCGTTGGGTTCGGCGATGATCGTGTTTGCGCCCACCTATGCGCAGATCGGATTGGCTGCCCCCGCGCTGATCGTGGCGGCACGCCTGATCCAGGGCTTTGCCCTGGGCGGCGAGATCGGCGCCTCGACGTCTTTGCTGATGGAGTATGCCGACGATCGTTCGCGCGGGTTTTACGGCGGCTTGCAGGCAGTCAGCCAGAACCTGAGCGCCTTGCTGGGCGCGCTGACCGGTTTGCTGCTGACAGCGATCCTGACCACGCCATCGCTGGAAAGCTGGGGCTGGCGCATTCCGTTTGCGATCGGTCTGCTGATGGGGCCGCTGGGTGTCTTCATTCGCCGTAATCTGCATGAGACGCTTGACGACGGTCCCGCAGGCGCCGGCAAACAGACACATGGCGGGGTCATCCGCTCCGTGTTTGCGCAGCATAAAAAGCAGATCGTCGCCGGTATCCTGCTTACCATGGGAAGTACCGCCGCCATCTACATTACCCTGTACTACATCCCGACTTACGCCACCAAGATACTGCATATGTCGATGTCCGCCGGGCTGGCCGCGGCCTGTGTTGCCGCCGCGGTCGCCGCCGTGGTCGCGCCGCTGGCAGGGAAATTGTCTGACCGGGTAGGCCGCAAGGCAGTGTTCGGCGCATTCTGCATGTTGCTGGTTCTGGTCATTTACCCAGCATTCGCGATCATCAATGCGCATCCCAGTCTCAACGCACTGTTGCCGATCATTGCCTTGCTATCCTTCCTGACAACGTTCATTGCGGTGCCGAGCCTGGTCATGTTGCCGGAAATGTTTCCGCGGCCGGTACGGGTTACCGGCATGTCGGTGGTGTATTGTGTCGGCGTTTCCATCTTCGGCGGCTTCGCACCGTTTTTTGCGACCGAACTGATGGCGCTTTCCGGCAGCAATCTTGCACCATCGTGGTATGTCATCGGCTGCGCCGTGATTGCCTTGCTGTCGCTGCCCTTGATACAAGACAAGGCGGGTCTGCCGCTGGACTGAGCCTGTTCCGAAATTGATTTTGTTTTTCCATAATTGTTCCTGCTGATTTTTACACTATTTTTGCACTATTCTTCGCGCTATCTTTTGAAAGAAATGACCATGAAAACAACGTTGACTTTGCAGCCGGGAAAAATGTCCCTGGCAGAAATCCGCAGCATCTGGACTGAAGCTGTTCCGCTGGCTTTGCCGCCATCTGCTTATGCGGCAATCGACGCTTCTGCGGCCACCGTGGCGCGCATCGTTGAGCGCGGCGATGCTGCCTATGGCATCAATACCGGTTTTGGCAAACTGGCCAAAACCCGCATCCCGGACGAGCAACTGGAACTGTTGCAGCGTAATCTGATCCTGTCGCATTCGGTCGGCACCGGCGATTTGATCGACGACGCCGCAGTGCGTCTGATCCTGGCCATGAAGATCGGCAGCCTGGCGCGCGGTTTTTCGGGCATCCGTGCGCAAGTCATCGATACCTTGCTGGCGATTTACAACGCAGGCATCATGCCTTGCATTCCGGTCAAGGGATCGGTCGGCGCCTCCGGCGACCTGGCGCCCTTGTCGCACATGACGCTGGCGATACTCGGCGAAGGCCAGGTCAGGGTGGATGGCAAGCTGGTCGATGCCAAGGACGCGCTGGCAAAGGCGGGCATCACGCCAATCGTGCTGGCGGCCAAAGAGGGCCTGGCGCTGATTAACGGCACGCAAGTCTCAACCGCCTTGACACTGAATGGCTTGTTCCTGGCCGAACGGGTGCTGGAAGCGGCCACCGTGACCGGCGCGCTGGCGGTCGACGCTGCACGCGGCAGCGATGCACCGTTCGATCCGCGCGTGCATGAAGTGCGTGGTCAGCCAGGGCAGATCGCCACTGCGAAGATTTATCGCCAGCTGCTGAGCGGCAGCGTCATCCGCCAATCGCACCTGGTCAATGATGAGCGTGTGCAAGACCCGTACTGCCTGCGCTGTCAGCCGCAGGTGATGGGGGCTTGTGTCGACATCATCAGCAATGCTGCACGCACCTTGCTGATTGAAGCCAATGCTGTGACTGACAATCCGCTGATCTATGTGGAACACGACGAAGTCATTTCGGGCGGCAATTTCCATGCCGAACCGGTGGCGTTTGCCGCAGATACGCTGGCGCTGGCGATTGCGGAGGTCGGCGCCTTGTCCGAGCGCCGTATTGCATTGTTGATCGACTCTTCGCTGTCCGGCTTGCCGCCGTTCCTGGTCGAGTCGTCCGGCCTCAATTCCGGCTTCATGATTGCCCATGTGACTGCCGCCGCGCTGGCCTCGGAAAACAAGTCCCTGGCGCATCCGGCCAGCGTTGACAGCCTGCCCACATCCGCTAACCAGGAAGACCACGTTAGCATGGCTACCTTTGCTGGCCGTCGCCTGCATGAAATGGCGCACAATACAGCAACCATCGTTGCGATTGAACTGCTTGCCGCTGCACAGGGCGTAGATTGCCATCAGCCGCTGACGACTTCCCCGATGCTGAAACAGGTGCAACAACGCTTGCGTGAGCAGGTAGCGTTCTACGACAAGGACCGTTTCTTTGCCCCGGATATCGAAGCCTCCAAGCAGTTGGTATTGCAAGGCGCAGTCAGCGATAGCTGCAAAGCCTTGTTTGCCGATCTGTACGCTCGGTAAATCGAAAATAGTGGTCTGAAAATGAAATTAATCCAATTCGAAGACCTGCCTGCCACCCGATGGAAAAATGGCGGTGGCATTACGCGAGAGCTATACAGCTATCCGGCGGCTTCCACATTCGACAACTTTGTGTGGCGTGTGAGTATTGCCGACGTCAGCCAGTCTGGTGCCTTTTCCAGTTTTCCCGGCGTCGACCGGATCATCACTTTGCTCGAAGGCGAGGGCATGCAACTGCTTGACGATAGCGGCAATCACGCTTTGTTGTCATTGTTGCAGCCGCACCGTTTTCGGGGCGAAGCGCAGATCAGCGCCCGGCTGGAAGGTGGTGCCTGCCAAGATTTTAATCTGATGCTACGGCGCGGCGCTGCTATCGGCGCCGTAGAGATCTGGCGCGGCGACCAAAATCTGCCGCAGGGATGCAATCTGCTGTTTTGTGCGCGGGGCCGCTGGGACGTCTTGACTGAAGATGGCGAGCACGCCACGCTAGATTCGCGTCAGAGTCTTGTCTGGGAAGCACCATCGGGTAGAGTGTCCCTGCGTTCTTTGAGCGCTGGCAGTATTCTGATTGGCGTCAATATCAATCTGCAATAGGAATTAACATGGCGCATAGTGAAACCAGGCAAGCCGACGGTATCTGCGGCGATATGTGCAACGATATGTGCGATGGTATCTGGACCAACGCCAGGATTGCCCCGGCAGGTAATCCTGCGCAAGTCATCTTGGACGGCGCCATGGCGGTGCGCGATGGCCTGATCGCCTGGATCGGCAGCGCGGCCGATCTGCCTGCCGAGTACAACAATGCAGACTGGCCGCAGCACGATGCCGGTAATCGCTGGATTACGCCAGGCTTGATCGACTGTCACACTCATCTGGTGTACGGCGGTAACCGCGCCGACGAATTTTCTTTGCGTCTGGCCGGCGCCAGCTACGAGGAAATCGCGCGCAATGGCGGCGGCATTGTCTCGACCGTGCAGGCTACGCGCGCGGCCGATGAAGACGATCTGTTCGGGCAGGCGGCGCGGCGTCTGGAAGCCTTGCTGGCCGAAGGCGTGACGACCATTGAAATAAAATCCGGGTACGGGCTTGATCTGGCGACAGAACGCAAGATGCTGCGGGTTGCGCGGCGTCTCGGTGAACACTATCCAGTCACGGTCTACACCACTTTTCTTGGCGCGCACGCCTTGCCGCCGGAATACCAGGGCCGCGCCGACGATTACATAACTTTGGTGTGCGACGAGATGCTGCCGGCGCTGCACGCGGAAGGGCTGGTCGATGCGGTCGATGTATTTTGTGAAAACATCGGCTTTTCGGTGGCGCAGAGCGAAAGAGTATTCGTTGCAGCAAGCAAGCTCGGGCTGCCTGTAAAAATGCATGCCGACCAGCTCTCGAATATTGGCGGCACCCGCTTGGCGGCGCGCTTTAAAGCTATATCGGCGGATCACCTGGAGCATCTGGGCGAAGCAGATGTGCAGGCAATGCGCGAGAGCGGCACAGTCGCAGTGTTGCTGCCGGGCGCCTATTACTTTATCCGCGAAACCAAACTGCCGCCGCTGGAACTGCTGCGGCGCTATCAAATTCCCATAGCAATCTCCACTGACAGCAATCCCGGTACATCGCCGACCACATCCTTGCTGTTGATGCTGAACATGTCTTGCACGCTGTTCCGCATGACAACGGCGGAAGTGTTGATGGGCGTTACATCTCATGCCGCGCTGGCGTTGGGCAAGGCCGGCCAGCATGGTCTGCTGGCAGCAGGGCGGGGTGCTGACTTTGTCCTCTGGAACGTGGAGTCGCTGGCCGAACTGGCCTATTGGTCCGGACTCAATCCGTGCGATGCGATCGTGCGCGCCGGCCGCCTGAGTCCGGCGTCGAAAAAAGGAGCATGGTCATGAAACCGGTCATCAGGCAATTGATCGCCGACAGAGCCTTGTTAGCGCAAGGCTGGTGCAACAACGTCTTGCTGGAGTGGGATGAGCAAGGCATCCTCACAGCTGTTCAACCGGACGCCGAAGTATTGGCGCTTGCCCCGCGCGCCGCCGCGACGGTACTGCCCGGCATCGCGAATCTGCATTCGCATGCTTTCCAAAGGGCGATGGCGGGACTGACCGAATATCGTTCCGATCCGAGCGACAGTTTCTGGAGCTGGCGCACCCTGATGTACCAGTTTGCCGGAAAATTATCGCCCGCAGACTTGAAGGCGGTAGCGGTGCAGCTGTATATTGAAATGCTGCAAGCCGGTTACACTTCGGTCTGTGAATTTCACTATCTGCATCACGACAAGGACGGCAAGCCGTATGCCAATCCGACGGAAAATCTGGTGTGCCTGATCGAGGCAGCGCAGGAAGTTGGCATCGGCCTGACTTTGCTGCCGGTGATGTATCAGTACAGCGGTTTTGGCGCCCAGGCGCCGCATGCCGGTCAGGCGCGTTTCATCAATTCGCCGGAATGGATCATGGATGTGCTGCAGCGGCTCCAAACCGGGCATCCGCAGCATGCGGGCCTGCGCTACGGCGTTGCGCCACATTCCTTGCGCGCAGTGTCGCCGCAATCGTTACAGCGTTTGCTGGCTGCGCTCAAGCAATGGGACCCGCAGACGCCAGTCCACATCCACATCGCCGAGCAGCGCAAAGAGGTCGAAGACTGTATCGCTGCGCTAGGTACGCGGCCGGTGGCGTGGCTGCTTGATAATGTGTCGGTCGATTACCATTGGTGCCTGGTGCACGCTACCCATATGACGCCTGAAGAAACCCGGGGCTTGGCGCGTAGCGCCGCTGTGGCAGGTATTTGTCCGACAACCGAAGCCAATCTGGGTGACGGCATTTTCAACGGCGTCGAGTACACCGCTGCGCAAGGCGCCTGGGGTATTGGCTCGGATAGCCATATCAGCACCAGCGTCAGCGAGGAGCTGCGCTTGTATGAATATAGCCAGCGGCTGCAACACGGTCAGCGCAATGTGCTGGTGGGTAATCAAGGGACTTCGGTCGGTTCTTACCTGTACCGGCAGGCGCTGCAAGGCGGCGCTGCGGCCAGCGGTCGTCCGGTGGCGGGGCTGCAGGTTGGGCAACGTGCTGATCTGCTGGTGCTGGACCAGCAGCACGCCGATGTGGAGAGTAAGCTTGGCGATCAGTTGCTGGACAGTTTTGTATTTTCACATCACGGACAGACCCCCGTGCGGGATGTCATGGTGGGAGGGCATTGGGTCATCAATGACCGCAAACATCGCCTGCAGGAACAAAGCGTTTCTGCCTATGCGAATACACTGAAAAAATTGCTTGCTTGAAGTAATTTGGCTACGCCTGCACGGAAAACGCGCATTGTAAAATTTACAGAGATTTTTATGGAAAAATTCATATTTCATCGTGGTAGCCTGCCGCTGTTGGTGTCTATGCCGCATGCGGGAGAACATATTCCCGAAGACATCAGGAAGAACATGAGCGCGCCGGCGCTGGACATCGCCGATACCGATTGGCATATGCCGTTGCTGTACGATTTTCTGGAAGAACTCGGCGCCTCAGTGTTGGTGGCGACCCATTCACGTTATGTGGTCGACCTCAATCGCCCTCAGGATAATGTGAATCTCTACCCGGGCCAGGATACAACCGGCCTTTGTCCTGTGGATACCTTTCACAAGGAACCACTGTATCAAGTGGGGAGAAATCCCGACGACGCTGAAATACAGCGCCGCGTTACCCTATATTGGCAGCCGTACCACCAGCAACTGGAACAGGAGCTGCAGCGCATGCGCGCCGAACATGGCATCGCCATGTTGTGGGATGCGCACTCTATCGCGTCGGTGGTGCCACGTTTTTTTGAGGGACGTCTGCCGGATTTGAACCTGGGCACAGCCTCGGGTGCTTCATGTGCACCGGAACTGGCGCAGCAGCTGCAGCAAGTCGCCGCTGAGGCGTCTGGTTACAGCCACGCGTTGAACGGCCGTTTCAAGGGCGGTCATATCACGCGCCACTACGGCAAGCCGGAGCAGAACATCCATGCGGTCCAGCTTGAGCAGGCGCAAATCACTTATATGGAAGAGCAGTTGCCGTTTGCTTTCGACCCGCAACGTGCCGCCTTGGTGCAGCCGACCTTGCGCCGCTTTCTTGAAGTTATGCTGGCGTGGGCCGGGACTCACGCGCTATAAGACCTGCTTGTGTTTTCACATATTCCTTGGCCGCGCTGGTCGCACAGGCTTAGCGCGCCAGTTTTTTACCTGCCCTCACTCCAATTACGTTCTGCGCTTATTCGCAAATCAGACCATGGCCGCCTGGCCAAGAACTGAAATGACTGGTTTGATCTTGCCCTCCAGTCGTTGAACGTATCGTCTGCATTTCCTATAACGGCGTGAAATTCCCGCTTCGCAAGATTTCACTCGATTTCTGTTTCTTTCCACGATATCCAAATCAACAAACTCAGATCGCACCGATGACCTGAAGGGATATTTCCAATTATCAGCTTTTTCTTAATATTGGTTTTTTATTACTAAAAATGTAGGTAACAATCGTATAATCAATAAATTGCAATATTGATAACTATGATTGATTTCCCGCACCGTTACTGTGATGTGGCGGTATTTTTTTAGGCATAAAAATGAACAACGTTTATCGAATTATCTGGAACGAGGTGCTGGGCGCATGGGTCGCCGTATCGGAGCGGACCAAGGCCAAAGGAAAATCTGCTCGCGCAAAGCGCCCGCTGGCAAAATTGGGACGGGTTTTTCTGTTCGGCGTAGCGGGAACGACTGCCGGCGCGACGCTGGCGGTAGATAATCCGATTCATATGATCGGCGGCGCAGCGCTGCCGTTGGACGGGATATCGTTCGCCACGCGCAGCAACGATGCAATCGCCGTATGGGCCGACGATGGCGCGGGCATTTTCTTGAATGCCCACTGGGATAATGCGGCCACCGGCAAGAGCAGTTCGGTAACGACTGCAGGGAATCGTAGCGTCGCCCTGCAAGCCGCCGGAGGCAAGAATCCTTCCTTTGTCGTCGGCAGCCGCGTCGCTGTCTCTACAGCCGGTACTGCGGCACATGGCGCCTTTGTCAGCACCGGTGGCGGCATCAGCTTGCTGGACAGTACGATCGCCACGACAGGAGGATATGCTCACGGCATCTATGGCAAGGGTAATGGTACGCACCTGGCGATAGATGGAGGCAGCATTTCAACTGTCGGCATAGGCGCGTCTTCCGTCTCACTGTATGACGGCGCTTCCGCCATCCTGACCGGGACCAAAGTAAGCGCTGAGAACAGCTATGCACTGGACCTGGCTGACGACGTTCGAGCCCGGCTGAATCAAGTGAACATTGTCCAGGGCGGGCCGCTGGCAGCGGTGCAAGTACGCGCGAGAAGCACGTTCGAGATGAATGGCGGCAGCATAGTAAAGACAGGTCAGGATCATGCCGTGACCTTTTTTGCAGCTGGATCGGGTACCTCGACAACCATGGCAGTCGGTCAATTGACAGGAGCACAAATTACCACCGCTGGCGACCATTCTTACGGTGTCAATATTCACAAAAATGCGAATGTTACTTTTGATGGAGTGACTGTGCATACCATGGGTGATGGTGCGCGCGGCTTGAACATATGGGATGCCGCCAGCAGCATGACGTTGAACAATAGCCATATACAGACGGATGGCAAGAGTGCGGTTGGCGTGGTCAATTTCGGTGGCCGCATCGATTTTACGGGCGGGACTGTCACCACCAATGGTGCGAGCGCGCATGGTGTGTATGCCCAAGACTCGATGGATTACTCCACTGGCAAAATGATGCATGCCGTGATGAGCGTCAAGGATGCGGACATTGTTGTCAACGGACAGGCACATGGCGCTTATGCCGGTTCAGGAGCCGAGCTGAACATATCGGGGGGCAGCATTGTCACCAACGGTCCGTCGGGAGCCGGCGTGTTCGCGGGCAGTGGTGCGACGCTGAATATAGCCGCTAGCAATATCACCGCCAACGGTGCGGCCGGGGTTGCTGCTTACGCATCTGCCGCCACGCTCAGTGTAGCGGACGATACCTTGCTTATCGCCAGCGCCAATGGTGGCCGCGGAGCGGTGGCGACCGGCGCCGGCACGCAGCTGTTCATTTCCGGCAGCGCCATCAATACCAGCGGTGCCGCCAGTGTTGGAGTTGACAGTCGTAATGACGCCATCACCCGGCTGACGGCAACCACAGTGAATGGTGATGCGGGAGATGCGTTGCGGATAGGCGCAAGCATGGACGGGATCAACAACAACAGTGTCACCGTCGTCGGCGGTGCGCTGAATGTGCAAAGCGGAAATGCCTTGGCGGTGGCGGGAGGCAGCGCAAACATCAGCCTGAAAGGCGTCGCGCTGCAGGCCCCAGACGGGAATGTCATTCGAGTCAAGGATGCGCTTATCGCCAAACCGGATGGTTCAGTGGCAACGATCGCAATGGGCGTTGCGAACATTAACGCCATCGGCTCAAATTTCAAGAGTGGCAATGTCGTGGTGGATAGCGGCACACTGAACCTGAGTCTGGATAACAGTTCCCTAAACGGAGATGTCTTCGTTAACCCTTCCGTGGCGCAAGCGAATGTTAGTTTGCTGAATGCTGCGTCCATGACCGGCGCCACCCATGGCGTCGGCAGTGTCAACATCGATGACAGCAGCCAATGGACCCTGAGTGGAAGCTCGACGGTGACAGATACCCTCACCAATGCCGGTCGCATCAATTTCGGCGTCAATCCGAACGCTGGTTTTAAGGCACTTACCACGCACAATTATGTCGGCAACAACGGAAAAATTACCATCAATACCCGGCTAGGCGATGATAAATCGCCGACCGACAAGCTGATCATCGACGGCGGCCATGCCAGCGGTCACACGGCGCTGCTGGTGAATAACATGGGTGGTGCGGGAGCGCAAACCAATAGCGGCATCATGGTAGTGCAGGCCGTCAATGGTGGCACCAGTACAGCGGACGCGTTCAAGCTGGGCCGGATAGTGCGTGCCGGCGGTTATGACTATTTCCTCTTCAAAGGAAATGCCAGCAGCGCTCAGGCGGATAACTGGTACTTGCGCAGCACGCTTGACGAAATTCCTGTCGATCCGAATACGCCCAAGCCAGTCGACCCACCTGTCAAGCCGGGTGAGCCTGAGCCAGAGCTCAAGCCCGTCGACCCGAGCAATCCCGAGCCAGAGATCAAGCCAGAGATCAAGCCAGACCGGGGCCAATTGTATGGCCCCGAAAGGTCGGTCTATAGCACGGTGATGCCGACTGCAATGCGGCTTGGTCAGGTCACGCTAGGCACCTTGCACGGCCGCGTCGGTGAGCAGGAAAACCTGCGGGCCGATGGCGTCACCCAGGATCCCTTCGTCAATGGTGCATGGGGCCGCGTGATTGCCCAGGATTCACGCGAAAAATATACCAACCAGGTAGGATCTTCCGCCAGTACCAACATCTCAGGATTCCAGGCTGGCACCGACGTCTATCGCCGGCAGGACGCCGCTGGGAGTCGCGACCATGCAGGCGTATATTTTGGCGTTGCGCATGCTGACAGCTATGTCTCCGGCCTAGCCATCAATGCATCGCTCAATCCGACCGGCAATGTGCGGCAGCGTACCGGTGCGGTCAAACTGGACGGCTGGAGCGGTGGCGCTTACTGGACGCATTACGGACCATCTGGCTGGTATGTCGACACGGTGTTGCAAGCTACCGCTTACCGTGGCAATGCCTCTACCGACAACACCGGTATCAAGATCAAAGGATCGGGCTTGTTGATGTCGATAGAAGGCGGCTATCCGATTGACCTGGGCAACTTCTGGAGCCTGGAACCGCAAGCGCAGCTGATGTGGCAGGGCGTGTCGCTCGATCGTACGGCTGACATCGCTTCCGAGGTCAGGTTTGGCAGTAGCAATACACTGCTGGGCCGTATCGGCGCGCGGTTGCAGCATACCGGGAAAGATGGAGGCAGGCTGTTCCAGCCTTACCTGCACGCTAATCTTTGGTCTAACTTGTCAGGGGCGAAAAACACAGTGACCTACGGCGAAGATGGAACAGCGGGCGGTATCGAAACCAAATCGGGAACCAGTTGGGGGCAGGTCGGTATCGGCATGACAGCGCAGATGACGCAAAACACCAGCATCTATGCGCGCCTCGACGGCATGTTCAGTATCGGCGGTCAAGGCAGGGAGTATAACGGCATCGGCGGCAGCCTTGGCTTACGGTTGAAGTTCTAAGAGGCTGTTGCGAACACAGATGGCTAGGCGCTCCGACGAAGACAGTACGAGTAGTACGGCGAGAAGGGTGTAGCGGGGTTTTCAGACGACATTGTCGTCTGCCTGCGGAACGCCCCGGGCTTGCAAGCCCGGGCGCGCCCTGCAAGGGCAACAACGTCAGGTGTGTTTGCAACAGCCTCTAAGTATTTTATTAGGTGGGCGGGCCTGGGTCTATAACCAATATTCTATCGAACGAGCCGCCCACTCCTTTACCCGATCGGAAAACGGCCGTTGCCGCCATTGTTCCGGTGTGATCTGCTCAGAGCCGCGAATATCTTCACGGAACGCCTTTTCCATCTGATGGCCAAACTGCTCATCAATGACCACCACATTGGCTTCGTAGTTGTGCAGGAAGCTGCGAATATCCATGTTAGCCGAGCCCACCGTAGACCAGATGCCGTCGACGACGGCGGTTTTAGCGTGGAGCACGGAAACCTGTAATTGGTAGATATGGATGCCGGCGCTGAGCAGTTGCGTATAAAACGATTGGCCGGCATGGAACGCCAAGCCGATATCGGTCACGCCAGGGAGGATCAAGGAGACGTCGACGCCACGCCGGGCGGCGGCGATCAGTGCGTTCGCCAGTTGCCGGTCGGGTGTGAAGTAGGGGGTGGTGATGTGTATGCTTTTGCGCGCTTGCTGAATCGCCAGGATGTAGGCTTTATATAGATTGTAGTCACCGTCTGGTTGAGTACTCAGTACATGTACCGTCTTGTCACCGGCTGGCGTTAGCGTCGGAAAATATGCGAGGTCTGGCAAATCTTCCGTATGTTGCGTGGCCCAGGTTTGCATGAACAACAATTGCAAGGATGCGACTGCCGGACCCTCTATCTGCACATGCGTGTCGCGCCAGCCTACAGGGCCTTCGCTGGATTTGCGGCGCGAGCGGAACAAGGAGCTGTTGGCGTACGCCGCACTGATGTTGACGCCGCCGGTGAAGCCGACCTTGCCATCCACCACCAGAATCTTGCGATGGTCGCGGTGGTTCAACTGCCAACGACCGAAGCGTTTGAGTGGATTGACTGGATTGAACTCAACCAGTTTGATGCCGGCTGCACGCATACGGTCGAAAAAATCAACAGAGCTACCGATACTGCCGACGCTGTCATAGATGATATTGACCTGGACGCCCGCGCGCTGCTTTTCGATCAGCAGATCCGCAAAGCGCAAGCCAAGCTGGTCCTGGTCGAAAATATAGGTTTCAAAATTGATGGTGCTTTTCGCATTTTCGATGGCCGCAATCATCGCCGTCATGGTTTGTGGGCCATCGAATAGCAAGGTGACCTTGTTACCCTTGATGAGCGGGCTGCCAGTGACGGCTTCTTCCATGGCCGCCAGCGTGTTCAGTTGGGATGAGGGATCCATCGTGCCGGCGTGAGACGTGGCGATGTCGGGTAGCGTGGCGGTCAAATTGCTGACGTCTGGCAAGGTGGAGCAGGCTGCTGCCAGGACGCCCAGTAATACCGCCAAGAAGAACCGCAGAGGGCGCGGCAAACGCCACTGCAGCTGATTATTCAACATGTAGCTCCATATGTCGCGCGCGCATTGATGAGATTGCTCTTCGTGTATTGCCGTTCGGATACTACCTTGTTGTATCGATTTTTGCTTGATTGATGCTGGGGTAAACGAGCATAACGCAAGATAGCCCGCCGACATCACTGGTGCGGTGATTCACACTCGTCGATACATAAGAGTGCGAATCACTACACTTGTGGACTGCAACAGTGAAATCGAGAGTGCTTGCCACACAGGAGCCGCGCATGGCGGCGTTGCAAATGCTCGCGATAGCCAGCTATCGCTGGGGGCGGCCATCCGCTTGCCCTGCACGCCGCCTGTGCGTCCTTCACCCCCTATTTCACTGTTACAGTCCAACTAGGCGCTGGTTTTCTTCTCGTCTTCCTCCTGGATGGGAACGCGTTTGGGCGGAATGAAAAAATCCTTGGGCTTTTTCAGGAAACGTGAAAAGACCGCCTTCGCCAAGATCAAGCCATGCTGGAAACGCACCTGGCGCGCACGCAGGGCGACGAATAGCGCAAGCGAGAAACTCACCCACAGGTTGACCGTACCGATGGCCAGCACCCCGACTACCGAGATGACGGCGGTATACAAGCTCATGTGATTATCGAGGCCAACCAGGGCCGTGGCAAAGTTGGTCGCCGAAAACGTAATATGACGAATATCGATCGGCAAGCCGAGCATGAAACCGATAGTGCCGATGGTGCCGAGCAGAATGCCGAAGTAGAAATTCCCCATCAAGCCACCAAGATTGCGCTCCAGGTATTCGCCGAAGCGGGCCAGGCGCGGCTTGCCCAAGAGTTTGCCGAGCCAGCGCGCGCGCGTCACCCGCTTCGCCATGTGAGTGTAGAGCGCCTTGTTATCGTAGTAGCCCGATATCAGGCCGGCCAAAAACAGGCAGACGCCGGCGATCGCCGCATGGAACAGCGCCAGGCTGGCGAGCGGGTCGATATCGTGCAACAGATGCATAGCCTTGTCCGGCGTCACCAGATGGTGGCCAAACAAGGCGTGATAGCCGAACGCGATCAGGTAGGCCACAGGAAACGCCAGCAACAGATTGCCGGCCACCGCGATGAACTGCGTGCGTATCACCTTGACGATCAGCTCAACCAGGCTGTCGATGTCGATGTTGCTGCCGTCACGGCTTTGCAGCCCGGAAGCGATGCGCGAGGCGGTCATGGCTGGTTGTTTGGTGGCGACCGTGAAATGCAGTATGTGGATCAGCATGAATCCGACCGAGTAATTCATGCTGAACAAGAATGCTTCGACCAGCGGCGCAGCGCGCAGGTAGGAAGCCAGGATCTTCAACATCGACATGAAGCCGATGATGACCCCGGCGCCGGAGGCCGAGCGGAACATGGCGCCGTACTCGGAGCGGTCTTCGGCAATATAGTGCTCGCCGGTGCGACTGGCGTTTTCGGTGACATTACGCGCCAGCAGGTTGATATTGTCTGCGAACAGTTCGCGTACCGCGTACTTGCGGTTATGGCCTTCGATCAGCTCGCGGCCCAATTCCAGCGCCTGGGTGCGCTTGGCCAGTTGCTTCACGCTAGCCAGCGCCTCTGCTTCATGGAGGTCGACCGGACCCTCCCATTTTTCGGTGTTCGGCGCGCTGATGCTGACTTCGCCGACATCGACCAGGTTCAGCAGTTTGCGTAGGCGGGCGATGCTTTGTTCCAGCCTGACCAGCAGGTAGGTGAGCGCAACGCTACTGCCCATGCGCAGGGCATTTTTGCGGATCTTGAGGACGATGGTATCGCATTGGTCCAGCATCACCGACAGGTGGCGGGCATCTTCCAGTGGCGGCAGATCGGCCAGCGGCACCTGGGAATCTGCGGCCGCCAGGTGATGCCGATAACTGTTCAGATACAGATGCAATTCTACGTTTTGCATCAGGAACGGCGATTCGAATTCGTCGATGCTGGGATAGAGCCGCAACAGCGCCGGCTCCAGGCCCATGGCGCTGATGCGGTAAGACAAGGTCTGGATCGCTTCCAGCAATTCTCCAATAGTCTTATGGCGGTCGATGGCCTCGCTGGCAGCGTTGTTGTCCGCGTCGGTGTATGGCGCGGCATGGCTTAGCAGGTCAAAAAAACCGAGCCAGTCCGCAGTCGGTATGGCATTGATCCACACGTAGTCGGTTTCGGCTGGCAGCAGGCGGTCGAGGCAATCGCGCAGATAGTTTTCATCGAGCGCTGGAGGCAGCATGCGAAACGACAAGCGCTGGAACAGTTCGGTAAAAAAACCAGCGTTCGGCAAGATACCGGTGTCGGTGTACAGACTGATCTGGCGTCGCGTGGAAAACAGCCTTAGGACATAATGGCGCAAGGCGCTAGCCTGGGCGGGTTCGCCATGCAGCAACTGTACCAGGATACGCAGGTTCTCGGCCGCTTCTGCAGCGAACTCCGGTTTGCGCGGGCGCAATGTATTGATCAAGGCCACCAAATGATCGATATTGTCAGAGTTGTGATCGGCGGCGATGAGTTTTAGTGTTGACAGCATGTAAAGTTTTATAAAAAGCAAAGTCGATAGTGTACGTTCAGTTTAACCAAACCGGTTTTTGATGGGAACGATTGTTATGTGTAGAAATGTTAAATAAGGACATATGAGAACTGCTGATAAACATTTTTTTGGCCAATTTCTTGCTGTCCTGTGCCTACTGTTTTTGCTGACGGCATGCCAAAACCTGACGCCGGGGCCAGATCCTGCCGATGCGGCGAAAGCGGATCACCTACTGCAATTGATCGACCAGCGCCTGGATGTCGCACCCATGGTAGCCAAGGCCAAATGGAATTCCGGTGGAGCGATCAACGATCCTCCGCGTGAACAACTGATCCTGGATGCAGTGACGGCGCAGGCTAGCGGCTTGGACGCGGTTTTTGTGCGGAGGTTCTTCCAGGCCCAGTTCGACGCCAGCAAAGCCTTGCAGCTAGGCTTGCACGCGCAATGGCGGCGGCAGGGCATGGGCAAGTTCACTGACGCCCCAGATCTTGGCCGCGATGTACGGCCTGTGCTGGACCAGCTGACGCCGCAATTGATCGCTTCGCTGCATCAGATGCAGTCTTTATTGGTGGCGCCGGGCATGCGCGCTTATATCGAAACCCGCTCGCTTACGCTGGTGCGTGGCGATATTGATGGTTTGCCGCGCCGGATGGCGGTGGCGGGTTTGTTTTCTAACTAGCCGGACGATCGCAGATTTTCATTCAGTGGCAGGATGGCCCCGGTTGTGTCGGGTTGCATGGCGCATATGCAATTTGTAATTGGGCGAAGGATTTGAAAACGCTTCCAGTCCGCGTTGATAGCCGTACTGCCATTGGGCCTCGACATCTTCACGATAGGTTTCGTAGCGCGCCGGCATCAGCAGGCTAAAGCGGTTTCTGATCCAGGAGACCTTCATTTGCATGCCGCGCTTGTCGAACAGGCCGTCGACATCGGAGGCGTCGATCCAGACGTCGGCATGTTGACCATGTACGTGGCGCAATCTGTGGTTGGCGTCGATGCCAAGTACCGTGCGCCAGGCTGGTACAGAGAGCGCCTGGTTGAACGGCGCTTTCAGTTCCATGATCACGCGTTGCGCCAGGCGTTTAGCCAATTCGATAGGAAACAGATCCACCACGCCGCCGGTGTAATGCTCGGCCTGATGCGCGTGACAGGGAAAATAATACATGTCCGAGATGGAAATCCGCACGGCATCGCTGAGCGGCATGCCGGTATCGGTCTGTAACTGTTGAGCGATGGCGTTCTGTCCCCATTTCGTATCGCTTAGGGGAGAGTGCATGCCTTGTAGTAGCGCTGCGGTATGTGGATTGCCGAATACCACTTCAGTAAACAATTTGCGCTGGTCTCTTTGTTGTCCGACTTCATCCTTTGAAAATAGCATCTTGCCGCCGATGATGGCGACGGCGGGTGGGTTTTCTGTCTGCGATACTGGAGAGGGCAAGGGCAATTGCGACGGGATGTCGAAAAAATAATCGTCGAATAAATCCGGAATCAACGGGGCGGGCCGTATATTCAGACGGCGCTTTACGGCATGGATAAATGCGCGTCCGATAGCTGCCTTGGGGGTAGATTGCAATCCGCATAGAAACTGGTACATCGCCGCCGAACTGACCCAAGCCTTGCGCTGCGCATCGTCGGGTAAAGCTTGGATAACTGCTGCCGCAATGGCGCCGCCGCAACTGGCCAGCAGCAGATCCGGCTTGTTATTGGTTTCCACCGCTGCTGCATACATGCCTAGATAGTAGCCAAAGCGAAAGCCGCCGCCGGCCATCACCATGCAGCATTGATATTTTTCAGTTCGATTCATGGACGGGAATAGTGCACCAGTTCCAGCACAAATAACAAGCGTCTTTATTTCATCAATGGATGGTGTGCGGTAAGGCGCTAGCAATGCGCCCAGAACATCCTGGTTTGCAGCTCATCCCGTTCGCGCCGCATGTGATCGCGCACGTGTGGCAATTGGCGGCGATGGCTCATGCCGTTCAGCCAGTCATAACGCCGTCCCAGCGCCACGCAATCGACGCTCGGTTCGGTGCTGATCGACGTGACCGGTTCGATAACCCCGCCTGAGGGAGTTGGCCGGGCTTGGGCCTGGACCGGCGGCTGCTGACGAAAGGCATTTTCAACCGTCGTCCGGTCATAGCCCGGAATGACTGCATTGTCGATGATTTGCAAGGACTTGGCCTTGCTGCCTTGGGGGCAACCTTTGTCGGTATAGACAATCTTGCCGTCGATGCTGCATTTGACGATAGTGTTACCGGCCACAGTTGGCTGCACGCCGGCCGGTAGCGGCGTTGGGGCGCTACTGGCGGCGACCGGCGCCGGCGCTTTCACAGGCGCTACGGGATCTGCTGTGTGTATGGCGGGGACAGGGGAGGCGGCATCTGCCTTGGCCTGGGTAACCGGAGCCGGGCCTTTTCCGTTGGCGGGAGTGATGGAACGGTCAATCGCATACAGCACCGCACTGGCCAGCGCGATGGCAAGTAGGAAGGCGGCAAAAATCCGGGCGGTTGGATGCATACGTGGGTTGAAAATAATTGGTTGACCGCCAGGCGCCAACTACGCAGCGACAGCCTGGCGGGCAGTGTGACAGTCTAAATGAAACCGGATGCCAGGATCAAGGCAGCAATTGCCCGCGAATTTCACCGGCCGGATTAGTGGCGCTGTGGACGTTGACATACAGGTTCCCGGCCATGTAGCTGGCATATTGCGCATCGGTCAACTTGGCTCCGGCTGGCACTACCCATGTGTCATCCCCTGTTTTTTGCAAAGGGATCAGTACCGGACCGTTCTTGCCAAGCGCGCCTTCGTGGATATGCGCCACTTTGCCTTGTATGCCACGCGTATTGACGGTGCCGCTCACGGATTTGTCTGCTGCAATCATGATGGTGCCGCTGCCGCTTGCCGCTGAACCGGTTGGCGGTACTTCATGGGCGCCATCCAAAGTCACCTCGCTGGTATGGCTTTGATCCATCGACATCGTCGAGCATGCTCCCAGCAATAAAGCCAGGGTGATAGAAGCGAATAACGATAGCCTTAGATTTTTTAGCAGCTTAGTCATTTGTTTTCCTTGGTTTTGTTTGGGGAGAAGCAATTAACAGTGTAGTCCGCTTTGGGCTTTATGGAATCTTTTATGTATGTGCTTGACCTTGTAGTAGCTACAGGGTTTTAAATGACGCCATGCATGACAAAAAAGCACAAATTGTTTAACCGTGAAGGAGCATCAAATGAGTTTCTTTAAAAATCTGCTGGGCCGGGGGCATCACGATGGCGGCAATACATCTCATCAGCAAGGCGGGAAGCATCACGGCAGGGCGCAGTCGCATGGCGGCGGTCTGCGGAATGATTGGGGGAACAGCGCCGCCAATCAAAACATCTGCGCCAACTGCAATGCAGGTAATCAGGCTGGGACCCGCTTTTGCCAGCAATGCGGCAACGCGCTGCTGCCGAAAAATTGCGGTGGCTGTGGTGCTGTAAAAATCGCCGGAGCGAAATTCTGCGGTAATTGTGGCATGCCGCAATAACGCTGTACATTACTTCCAAGCCACATTTTAAGGATCGTTCATGAGCGCAGGCCACACACATGCCTTACCTAGCGGCGATAACGAAAGATTTATCTGGATTGCACTCGGGCTGACCTCGACCTTCCTGGTGGTCGAGGTGATCGGCGGCCTGGTTACCGGCAGCCTGGCGCTGATCTCGGATGCCGCCCATATGCTGACCGATACGATGGCGCTGGCGATCGCGCTGGCAGCGATCCGTATCGCAAAAAGGGCGGCGGATTCACGCCGTACCTTTGGCTATCATCGCTTTGAGATATTGGCGGCGGCTTTCAATGCCGTGTTGCTGTTCCTGGTGGCGATCTATATCTTGTACGAGGCATATCAACGGTTTCGCAGTCCGGCCGAAATCCAGTCGACCGGCATGCTGATCATCGCGACTGTCGGCCTCATCGTCAATCTGATCAGCATGCGCCTGCTCAGCAGCGGCAAGGATGCAAGCCTGAACGTCAAAGGGGCATATCTTGAAGTCTGGAGCGATATGCTGGGCTCGGTCGGGGTTATCGCCGGCGCCTTGCTGATTCGTTATACAGGCTGGACCTGGGTCGACTCCGCCGTTGCCGTATTGATCGGTGTCTGGGTGCTGCCGCGCACCTGGGTGTTGTTGAAGGAAAGCGTCAATATCTTGTTGGAAGGCGTGCCGGATGGCATGGATATCGAAAAAGTCCAGGCGGCGATGCGCGCGGTACCGGGTGTGGTGAGTGTGCATGACTTCCACCTGTGGGCGGTTACCAGTGGCAAGGCAAGCCTGACGGCGCATGTGGTCTACGATGCGGCTTACTCTGCGGAGCAGCAATTGCTCCCGGCGCTGAAGGAAATCCTGGCCTCGCAATTTTCCGTGTATCACACCACGCTGCAATTCGAGACTTTGCCATGCGCGTATACAGAGGATGGCTGCAATTACAGCGCTCCGGGACAATCGCATGATGAATCGCATGTGCATGGATAAAGCTGTCATTGACGGATCTGTTTGAGACGTCATCATCTAGGCTCGCAAAGGGCCGCGCATGCAGGCCGCGCACAAGCTGGAATCCATCGGCCGGAAGAGCGCGGCGTAATTCGCAGGGGGCGAGTCGAGGATGCCGAGTCGTGTCCCCTAGATCTGCGCAATCAGGTTTCTTGCGCGATTTCCACCCGGTTCTTGCCGCCACGCTTGGCGCGGTAGAGCGCCTGGTCGGCCGCTTCCACCAGTTTTTCCTGTGAACTGCCGCGTTGCGGCATCATGCTGGCGCCGCCAATGCTGATAGTGACCCTGGTATCGTTGCTGGACGACGCATGGGCGATGTTCAAGGCATGTACTGCCGCTTGCAGCTTGTCGCCCTGAGCTTCCATGTGCTCGCGCGACATCGACGGCAGCACCAGCACAAACTCTTCGCCGCCGATACGGGCCGCGAGATCGGTAGGGCGCCTCGCAAAATTGCCGATGCTTTCCGCAACTTGCTTGAGGGCGGTATCGCCGGCCAAATGTCCGTAGGTGTCGTTGTACAGCTTGAAATCGTCAACGTCGATCATCAGCAGCGAAAGCGGGCTTTGTTCACGTTCGGCACGTTTCCATTCGGCGCTGAAATATTCGTCGAAATAACGGCGGTTGGCGAGCCCGGTCAGGCCATCCGAATTGGTCAGCCGTTGCAATTCGAGATTGGTTTCCAGCAGTTGCTGCTGGCTCTGCCGCAACGCGCGGTAGGCTTCGTCGCGTTGCAACAGGTTCACATAGGAGCGCGAGTGATAGCGGATACGCGCCACCAGTTCGATGGTGTCCGGCAGCTTGACCAGATAATCGTTGGCCCCGGCGGTAAATGCAGCACTTTTGACTGCGGGATCTTCGCGCGTCGAGAGCACAATGATCGGCACGTTGCGGGTACCGGGATTGGCGCGATACTGGCGCACCAAAGTCAGGCCGTCGATGCCGGGCATCACCAGATCCTGCAGGATCACGGTGGGTCGGGTCCGTTGTGCGGCCTCGATCGCCTCGTCGGGATGCGCGCAATAATGGAAATCGATATTGATCTGGTTGGCCAGGGCGCGTCTCACGGCTTCGCCCACCATGGCCTGATCGTCAACCAGCAGCACCATGACCGGATAATCGTCTGGCGGTTGATCGGTATCGAGATTTAATTCGTTATACATAAATACTCCGTATCTGGATTCACTATAGCTAATGTTTACTGATCAGGCTGACCAGTTTGTCTGCAATTCTGTTTACCGGCAGGATGGCATCGGCCGCATTCAGCTGCGCCGCTGCCTTCGGCATGCCGTATACGGCACTGGACTCGCGATCCTGGGCGATTGTGTAATAACCCTTGTCGCGCATGGCTTTCAGGCCCAGCGCACCGTCCCGGCCCATGCCGGTCAGCAGTATGCCGATCGCCTTGCCGGCCCACGACTCCACCACGCTCTGGAAAAACACATCTATCGACGGCCGGTACGGATAGCCGCTCGGCTGTTCGGTATACCCTAGTTGAAACGGCCGGGTAAGCCGCAAATGGTCGTCGGTGCCGGCCAGCAATACTGTGCCTGGGGTGGGACTGTCGCCAGCCAGCGCCAGCCGTACCGGCAATTTCGATTGGCTGCCCAGCCAGTCGGCCATACCGGCTGCGAACTGGGCGTCGACGTGCTGCACCACCACCAAGGCAGCTGGAAAATCCGCCGGCAGTTGCGATAGCAAGGTTGCCAGCGCCGCCGGGCCGCCGGCTGACGCGCCTATCGCAATCAGATGCTTCGAATTCGGCGTTTGCGGCGATGGCTTCCTGCTCGCGATGCCTGCCGGGGCCGAAACCGAGGCTGGCGCCGAACTCTGGGCCAAGTCGTCAGACGGACTCTGGCGCTGATTAATCAGCTTTTCGATCGAATCGATCTTGGCCAGCAAGGAGTTCACGCCATTGCGAGGATGGCCGGCGAGGGCGGTCGGCGTGTCGATGGCGTCCAGCGCCCCGTATGCCATGGCGTCGTATACCGCCGAGACATTGGCGCCGACATCGCCGGTCACCACCAGGATCGCACATGGCGTATGGGCCATGATGTGGCGGGTGGCGCCAACGCCGTCCAGCACAGGCATCATCAGATCCATCAGAATCAGGTCCGGCACTTGCCAGGCGCACAATTCGATGGCGCGTTTGCCGTCTTCCGCAATCCAGATGATTTCGTGATCCTGGCGCAGTGCGAGCGTGCGGCGCAGCGCCTCTACCGCTATCGGGGCATCGTTGACGATACCTATTTTCATTGTCCGTGATTCCTTGCTTGAAAAAATGTGTAATCGCGCCGATAGCGCTCCCCACTCAACAGGTAACATTGATTGTGTGAAAATATACACGCGTTCATCAGGTTCTTTGGACAAAAATATATACTCTGCCGGTAATTCTAGGACTCGTGCGCCTCTCCGATCAGGTCTTCGACCGCTTGCAGCAGGGTCTCGTCATGGAAGCTGGCCTTGGCGAGATAGTAGTCGGCGCCGGCCTCCAGCCCGCGCTGGCGGTCTTCCTGCCGGTCTTTATAAGAAACGATCATCACAGGAATCGCTTTCAACTGGAGGTTGTTTTTTATTAATGTTACCAATTCGATACCATCCATGCGCGGCATGTCGATATCGGTGATGACCAGGTCGAACGGCTCACTACGCAAGGCGTTCCAGCCATCCATGCCATCTACCGCGATCCTGACCGTATAACCGCGGCTGCTGAGCAGCTTGCGTTCCAGCTCGCGCACGGTGAGCGAATCGTCGACCACCAGCACCCGCTTGCTGGCCTGTACTTGTTGCTGGCTGCTGCTGTCATGAATCTTGTCGAGCTGTCCATGGGCAATCAGCTTGTCGACCGAATGCAGCATGTCCTCTACGTCCAGTATCAGCACCGGCGTACCGTCTTCCATCAGCGCCGCTGCCGCAACGTCCTTGATTTTCCCCAGCCGCGTATCCAGCGGCTGCACCACCAGCATATGCTCGCCCAGCAGACGGTCTACCTGCAAGCCGAAAGTTTGCGCCATGTCGCCAATCACCACCAATGCGATGCCATCTTCGCTGGACGCACTCTCGCCGCTCTGTAAAATCTGGCTAGCGGCGACCAAGCCGATCTGGCGGCCTTCAAAGGTGAAATGCTGGCGTCCTTCCAGCCATTCGATCTGTTCCTTCGCGACAATCATGGTACGGTTCACATAGGCCAGCGGGAAGGCGTAGGGTTCACCGCCGATGCTCACCAGCAAGCTGCGCACCAGCGACAGCGTCAACGGCAGTTGCAGCTGGAAGCGCATGCCGCGGCCGCTCTCGCTGAAAATCTGGATCGTGCCGCGCATCCGTTTGAGCATGTTGTGTACTACGTCCAGCCCGACGCCACGCCCTGAAATTTCGGTGACGGTATCGCGCATACTGAAGCCAGGCAGCAACAGGAAATGCAGCAGCTCTGTGTCGCTCAGGCGCGCAGCGGTGGCGTTGTCGACCAGGCCGCGGGCAACGATGCTGACGCGTAGTTGTTCGAGGTCGATACCGTTGCCGTCGTCGCTGACGGTAATTTGCAGCAGACCGGCATGATGCCGTGCGTTGAGCGTGATCACGCCTTCGTCAGCCTTGCCGGCGAGGCGGCGTTGCGGCGCTGGTTCGATGCCGTGATCGAGTGCGTTGCGCAGCAAATGCACCAGCGGCGCATCAAGCTGTTCCAAGATGTCGCGGTCTACCTGGGTAGTTTCGCCGCTGATCTCAAGCCTTACCTGTTTGCCTAGGCTGCGCCCGAGATCGCGCACCATGCGGTCGTAACCCACCACACGGTCGGCAAAGGGGCGCATACGGCAAGCCAGCGCCTGGTCGTACAGGCGTTGCGCACGGCTACTGTTGCGGCGCTCGAAGAGTTCCAGTTCGCTTAGCCGTTCTGCCAATACTTTCTGGCAGGCGTCAATCTGCTGGCGAGAGTCTTGCAATGCCTTCAATTGTGCAGAGGCAAGGCTATTGTCGCGTAGCGTGTCGTGCAATATGTCCACGGCCTGCGCTGCGCTTTGCTGCAAGCGTTTGAGGTGTAGCAAAGATTGGTTGAAGGCCGGTAGCCAACGTGATTCCACCAGCGATTCACCGGACAGGCTCACCAGCTGGTTCAGATGTGCGGCAGTGACGCGCAGCATGCGATCCGAGGTTTCGATTTTTTCCTGGGCTTGCATGTCGCCGGCGGCAGATGATTCCGGCTGTCCGGTTGCCACGGCCTGCATTGTTTCCGGCTCGCGAACATGGTCGTCATCCTGCAGTAAGCTGTCATGCAAACCTTGCAGAAAAACCTCGATTTCCTTGCGGCCGCTACCGGTTTGCCAGAGTTGTAAATCCTCGGCGCTCTTGGCAATCCGCTGTAACAGATCGACACCTTGCAATAGCTGGTCGATGCGGCGCGGTCCGAGCCGAATCTTTCCTTGCTGCGCAGAGACGAAACAGTCTTCCATTACATGGGTGACATCGACTCCCGCTTGTATACCGACGATGCGAGCCGCACCCTTGATCGAATGGGCAGCCCGCATGCAGGCTTCCAGTTCCTCGGGCGCGGCGCTGCGTTCAATCGCCAGCAGGCCGCTGCTCATGACTTGGACCTGGGTTTCGACTTCCAGCCGGAACAGGTCCAGCATCGAGGCGTCGCGCATGTCGTCTGCGTTCATGCGAGGCTCCGATCCAGCGTGTGAAACAATAGCTCCGGATCCAGCAGGCCGACGCTATGGCCATTCCACTGGATGACGGCATAGGTGAAATGGCCGGTGGCGCGTGCCAGCGTGGTCGGTACCGGTTGTTGTGCGGAGGCCGCGATACGTAAAGTGCCATGCACTTCATCGGCGGTGAAAGCGGTAGTCTGGCCGTTACGCCGGATGATCAGCATGCGCCGCAGCAATTCCTGGCGCGCCATCGATTTGCTGTCGCCGGTGATGCCGAGCATGGCTGCCAGCGAGATGCAAGTCACCAGGGCACCGCGAATATTCGTGATGCCCAGCACTACGGCGTTTTTACGGTGCGGGATGGCGTGTATGCTGCGCAATTCCGTGATTTCTTCCAGCAATGCAGTAGGCAGCGCCAGCCATTCCTCACCGATACGGAATAGCAGCACGGAACTGAGGCCGGCAGATTGCTCTTGCTGCGGTTGTTCCGGTTCGCTCCAGCCATCGGCGATTTCCTCAACCTGCAGGCGATCCAGCAACTCTGCGGCGGCGCGTGCGTGCACAGGGCAATTGCGGCAATCGATATACTGCGCGAGTCGTTCGCAGGAACCGTCGCCGCGGACCCCAATGCGGTTCCAGCAATCGTCGATCATATGCGCACCGGCGCTCTCAGGAAGATCGGCAGAATGGTTGACAGCATTGCTCATGATTGCCAATCCCAGGCGTGCATGCTGCGGCTACATCTGGGCGCGTCGGACCGGCAACGCAGTGGTGAGAAAAAATTCAGGGCTGGGTTCATGTCAGGGCTGGTTGTTTTCGGTCGAACGTCGCGCGCGCTGCTGCAGCAGCCGGGCGCCGGCGAGATCGCCCTGGGTTTGTAGCAGAGCGGCCAGGTGCGTCATGGCGTTGGCATGCATCGGTTCCAGATACAAGGCTTTCCGATAGCAATCTGCTGCCGCCTGCTTGCGATCCGCCGCATCATGGATCACACCCATCAGATAGTAAGCCGCAGCCGAAGCGCCATGCTGTTTGATGTGCTGTTCGCACAAGACGGCGGCATGTTCCAGCTTCCCCTGGTCGGCCAGTAATTGTATTTTTGCCAGATTTCCTTGCGATACCGATTCTGTGGCGCCGCCGGCTGGTGTTGCTTTGGATTGCGCGGCTCGAGAAAGGCCCTGGTTCGGGACGGACCGCCGCCGTGGCGTTGGCGTTAACGTAAGCGGGGTATAGGCTGCAGCCGGTGATGCGGCCGCTTTAACGATGTCCTTTTTTGGCACGCCTTTACGGAAGGCGAAAGCCATCGGCGCTTTGATCGGGGTCAGTTCATGCTGCATCATCAAGGCGCTTTCAGCCGGCCCTACAAACATCAGTCCCTCAGGCGCTAACCGCTGAGTCAATAGGGTAACCGCCGTATGCTGGGTAGGACGATCGAAGTAGATCAGTAAATTGCGGCAAAAAATAATGTCATACGGCGCCTGGCCCGTCAGCAGATCGTAGGCGAACAGATTGCTGTGCGTGAACCGCACCTGTTGCCGCACCGTTTCCGACAAGGCGTAACCTTGCTCATTGAGCGCAAAGTAGCGGTCCCTGAAACTGAGGAAATCGCCCCGGAACGAATTCTTGCCATACACCGCCTGCCGCGCCACGTTCAGCGATTGCGGGCTGATATCGATCGCGTCGATCTGGAAATGCTGTGGCGGCATGCCGGCGTCCAGCAAAGCCATGGCGATTGAATAGGGCTCTTCGCCGGTGGAGCAAGGCAGACTCAGTATGCGCAAGGGCTGGCTGCCGCTGATCAGCCGCGGCCAGCGCTGTTGCAATTGCACCATCTCCTGGAACGCTTCGCGGTTGCGGAAGAACCAGGTCTCCGGCACGATGACTGACTCAATCAATTGCAACTGCTCCGGCTCCGACATTTGCAGCAGCAGCCAGTAGGCGTCAAGATCATCGACGCCGCAATGGTTTTGGCGTTCCTGCAGGGCACGCTCCAGCATGGGGCGGCCGATGGATTGGATATCCAGCCCCATGGTGCGTTTCAGCATGATTTCAAATTTCGCCAGAGGCATTATTGCTCCGGAGCCGGAAATAGCTGCGCTCGCACTTCAGGCGGCAGCAAGTCTTGCACTTTGACCGATTGAATCAGGCCGCGGACATCATCTGTCACCGGCCCTAAATAAGGCGCTGCACTATGATCCAGGCCGCTGTCACGGAATTCTGACGGAGCGCGGCGCATGATTTCGCTGGCTTTTTCCAGCACCAGTCCGAGCAAGCGGCTATCCGCGCCGGGCGCAGGGTAGTGCACCAGAACCAGGCGCGTGCTCAGGCGCTGCTGCGAAGGCCTGCCGACAGCGAGCTGGCTGAGGTCGATGACAGGTACCGACTGCCCGTGATAACTGAACACGCCGGCCACCCACGGTGCGGTCGCCGGGATTTGTTTTAGTTTGACCAGCGACAACACTACCGCGACCTGGCTGGTATCCAGCGCGTAGTGATCCCGACCGATCTGGAACAGTAAAAAAAGCATGTGGCGTCTATATCTTGTCTTTGTCCGTGCGTGAGAAAAATGGCAGATCTGCGTTAGCTTGTCTTCAACTTGAAGCGCGATACGCCATTGCGCAAGCCGTTTGCCGTCAGCGTCAGTTCGTCAATCGCCTGGCTCGACTGGCGCAGCGATTCAACGCTTTGCTGGGCGGCTTCACTCAATTGCCCCAGTGCCTGGCTAATTTGCTCGGCACCCACGGCTTGCGCCTGCACGCCTTCATGCACCGACTGGAAGCGTGGCGTCAGCGCCTGCACCTGGAGTATGATTTGCGAGAGCTGGGCGCCGACGTTTTGCACATCGGCGATGCCGCGCCTGACTTCTTCCGAGAATTTATCCATGCCCATCACGCCGGCCGACACTGCTGACTGGATTTCCTTGACCATTTGTTCGATATCGTAGGTAGCCACGGCGGTTTGATCGGCAAGGCGGCGGATTTCAATCGCTACCACCGAAAATCCCCGGCCATATTCGCCGGCTTTTTCAGCCTCAATGGCGGCGTTCAGCGACAACAGGTTGGTTTGTCCCGCCACCTTGGTGATAGTAGTAACCACCTGGTTGATATTGCTGGCTTTTTCGTTGAGGATCGCCAGCTTGGCGTTGACCGAACCGGCGGCATCCATCACATGATGCATGGTGTCTTCCATCTGTGTCAGACCAGCCTGGCCAGCGCCGCCCAGCCGCGCGGCTTCTTCGGCACCGGAAGATACCTCATTCATGGTGCTGACCAGTTCCCGCGAGGTCGAATAAATTTCGCGAGAAGTGGCGCCGATCTCGGTGGTCGTGGCGGCGGTTTCGTTGGCGGTGGCCTGCTGCTGTTTGGCGGTGGCGGCAATTTCGACGACCGAGGTAGTCACCTGGATGGCAGATTTTTGCGCTTGTCCGACCAGGCCCGTCAACTCGTCCGACATGCGGTTGAGGCCGACTTCCAATGCCTGGAATTCGTCATGGCGATTGAGGTTAAGGCGCTGCGATAAATCGCCGGAACGGATCACTTCCAGCGCTGCAACCAGTGCTTCCATCGGCCGTGTGATGGCGCGCAGCAAGAAGAAGCCGCAAATCAGCGAGACTATCAAGGCAATCGCCAGCGCCGTCAGCAATGTGCTCTTGGCGACGATCACCGCGGCTACGATCTTGTCGACCGAATGCACTTCAGACTGTTGGTTGAAGTCGCGCAATTGGGTAGCGGCAGCGCGTCCCTGCTGCCACGCCGGTTGCAGTTGCTCAATCAGCAGGCTGCGAGCCTGGGGGTTCTTTTGCGCCTCGTCCAGTTTCAAGACTTCAGACGTGAGGCGCTCATACTGGATACGCGCTGCTTTGAATCCATTGAAATTGCTGCGGTCCTGGTCTTGAAAAATGGTCTTGTCGTAGTCCGCCATCAACTGGTCCATTTTTTCCCTGTCGGACAGCAGCGTCGCCAGATCTTGCTTGTGTTGTTCCGGCTGGATATCGACGGTGACTAGTTGCAGTACCAGCAAATAGCTTTGGAACCAGGTCGAGCGGATAGCGGTGCTCAGTTCCAGTCCCGGCATGGAATCAGCCTGGAAACTGTTGGTCTCGTGTTCGATGGCTTGCAGCTTGAGATAGCTGATACCTGCCATGAATCCCATCAGTAGCAGAATCACGCCAAAACTGACCAGCATCCGTTGACGAATAGTCCATTGCTTCACGTGTTTCTCTCCTGTTGATGAATGATGCCTGCTGCACGCCAGATGTGTGCATGCGTTTGAAAGTTGCTTATGTGGCAATTGCGCCGAAATGATGTCTTTCTAACCGGATACAATAAACCAGCCAGATCGAAAATGGTGGAAATTTCGGCTTTGGCAAGCGTGGGCTGGGCGCGATTATTGCAGATTTTCAATATCAAATTTGTAGAGCATTGTTAAATATCGATGGTAACAATCGAGATCACATTTATACCAATGTGTTTAACGATGGCGAGCGTGGTATTGAACGCTTAAGCACTGGTTGCAAAAAATCTATATATCTGATCGCGTATTTCCTGTTCAAACCTTCAGTTTTCCCGATGTACTGCCGTTATCCCAAAGGGCAACGTGGCAAATAATGCGTAACCGCCATGTGTCCGTGCCGGCGCGTCGACGTCGCACGTTACCGATAACAGCGATGGCAAAACGGAGACTTCCCCCATGAATAAACTATCTTTTACGCAAAAACTCTGGCTGCCGCTGCTGGTCAGCTTGCTGGCGTTATTTGCCGTCTCCTTGTTTAACGCCTATCAGGCGCGACAGATTCGCCTGGATGAGCGCAAAAGCGATTTGATTAATGTGTCCAGTACGGCATTGAGCGTCATCAAGGAGTATGGGGCACTGGCCGCCAGCGGCGCACTGGCCAAGAGCGAGGCGCAACAGCAGGCGCTGGCGCGGATCAAGGCCATGCGTTACGGCAAGGATGGTTATTTTTCAATATCGACGTCGAATGAAATGATGGTCATGCATCCGATCAAGCCTGAGCTGGACGGCAAGAGCATGAGTGATTTCAAGGACCCTGAAGGCAACCCGGTATTTGTCTTGATTTCCAAGGCAGGCAGGCAGCCAGGCGGCGGTTTCATCAATTATGTCTGGCCGCGCATCGGCGCCGCTGAAGCGGTGCCCAAGATGTCGTTCGCCATCGGCTACCAGCCGTGGGACTGGATATCCACCACCGGCATCTATGTCGACGACCTGAACCAGGCTTTCATGCAGTCGCTGTATCAGGCTGGCGGCATATTGCTGGCGGTTGGACTGATGCTGGGCGCGCTGGTCGCCTATTCCAATCGCAGCATGCTGCAGGCGATCGGCGGCGATCCTGGAATTGCGGCCGAGATCGCTAACCGGATTGCCGGCGGCGACCTCAGCCTGGATATAGCAACGCGCCCGGGCGACAAGAGCAGCCTGGTCTACGCCATGAAATGCATGCGCGCTTCGTTGCTGCAGACCATTTCGAATATCAAGAGTTCGGCCGATACGATTGCTACTGCCTCGGCGCAGATTGCCAGCGGTAATCTGGATTTGTCCAGCCGTACCGAACAACAAGCCGGATCGCTGGAGGAAACCGCTTCGGCGATGGAGGAGCTCACCTCAACTGTCCGGCAAAATGCAGAGAATGCGCAGCAAGCCAATCAACTGGCCACCACAGCCTCGCAAGTAGCGACCCAAAGCAGTGTCGTGGTGGCGCAGGTGGTCGATACCATGGGCAGCATTCGCAATTCTTCACGCAAAATCGTGGACATCATCGGGGTAATTGACGGCATCGCTTTCCAGACCAATATCCTGGCCTTGAATGCGGCGGTGGAGGCCGCGCGCGCGGGCGAGCAGGGACGCGGTTTTGCCGTAGTCGCTTCCGAAGTGCGCAACCTGGCGCAGCGTTCCGCAGCGGCTGCCAAGGAAATCAAGGTATTGATCGACGACTCCGTCAATCAGGTCGGCAGCGGCAGCAAGCTGGTCGAACAGGCTGGGACGACCATGGAAGAAGTCGTCAATAGCGTCAAGCGCGTCACCGATATCGTCGGAGAAATCGCCACCGCCAGCCGAGAGCAGAGCATCGGGATTGAACAAGTCAATCATTCAATTACGCAAATGGACGAGGTGACCCAGCAAAACGCTGCGCTCGTAGAGCAAGCTGCTGCGGCCGCGGCTTCGCTGCAGGAGCAGGCAGCCAGCCTGGCGCAAACGGTAAGCGTGTTCAAGACCGATGGCGATCATGCCTCGCATGCGGTTGCGGACAGGTACGCCGCCGATATCGCGCCAGGACGTCGGCAACATGCCGCCTGGGATGCAACGCAACGGGCGGCGGCCTAGATTTATCCTCATAGCGAAAGTGTGCAAGAGATGAAAACCCTGAGTCTGAAAGCAAAACTGTGGCTGGTGCTGGCGGTCATGTGGATCGGCTTGCTGTTGCTGGCCGGCTGGTCGGCCTTGAATACACGTAACACCATGATGAGCGAACGTGAAGCCGGATTGAAGAATGTGGTGGAGACCGCGGCAGGTGTCGTCAAAGGTTATGCTGACGATGCCGCCGCCGGCAAGATAAGCCTGGCCGATGCGCAAAGCCAGGCGCTGCGGCGCATCAGCACGATGCGTTATGCACAGGATAACTACGTGTTCGTATTCGATTCACGGCCGGTGGTGCTGATGCATCCGACCAGCAAGGATATCGTCGACAAGAACGTCGGCGAGCGCAAGGATACGGAAGGCAAGCTGTATTACGTTGAAATGGTCAAGGTCGGCAAGGAGCAAAAGCAGGGTATCGTCCATTACATGGGACGTTTGCCGGGTACGGTCGATACCCGAGCCGAAAAGATCAGCCAGGTCAACTATTTTGCTCCCTGGGACTGGTTCCTGGTGTCAGGTGTTTTTGTGAATGACGTACAGCTTGCGTTCTATGACAATCTGCTGAAGCAGTTGCTGATCATGTTTGTGATCGGCGCTACCGTCTCGGCTACCATGCTTTTGATCATTCGCAGCGTCACGCGTAGCCTGGGTGGCGAGCCGGGCTACGCCGCCGCGATAGCGACCAGGATTGCCGCCGGCGAGCTGGACATATCAGTGCAGGTGGATAGCCGGGACAACGCTAGTTTGCTCTATGCGATGCGGCAGATGCAGCAGCAACTGGTTGCAGCGATCAGAGAAATCCGCGACGGTACGCATCAGATTGGCGCATCGATCCAGGAAATTTCTGCGGGCAACGGCAATTTGTCGGCGCGCACCGAGCAGCAAGCAGCTTCTCTGCAACAGACCGCCGCGAGCATGGAGCAACTCACGGCGACCGTTCGCCAAAACGCCGACAACGCCAGGCAGGCAGGGCAATTGGCGCAAAGCGCTTCAGGCATCGCTGCCAAAGGCGGCGAGGTGGTGGGGCAGGTAGTGCACACCATGCAAGGCATCACCGACAGCTCCAAGCGCATCGCCGACATCATCGGCGTGATCGACGGTATCGCATTCCAGACCAATATCCTTGCGCTGAATGCCGCAGTCGAGGCTGCCAGGGCGGGTGAGCAGGGGCGTGGCTTTGCGGTGGTGGCGTCCGAAGTGCGCAACCTGGCGCAACGCAGCGCCCAGGCAGCCAAGGAAATCAAGGAGCTGATTGGCGATTCGGTCAGCAAGGTCGATGGCGGTTCGGAACTGGTCAGCCGGGCTGGCCGCACCATGGATGAAATCGTACAGGCAGTGAAGCGCGTCGCCGATATCATGGGCGAGGTAACGGTGGCATCGGAAGAGCAGCGCGGCGGCATCGAGCAAGTCAACCAGGCCGTGATGCAGATGGATCAGGTGACGCAGCAAAATGCGGCGTTGGTGGAAGAGGTGGCAACCGCGGCCGAATCGCTGGAAGGACAGGCGCAACGGTTGCAGGATGCCGTGTCGGTGTTCCAGGTGGGCGAGCCGATGCGGGCCAGGGCGATCGTCAAACGCAGAGCAGCACCGCCGCTCGTCAAGCCAGTGCTTAGCTCGACGCCAGTACTGAAAGCGATCCGGCCCGCTCCAGCCGCCAGCCGCAAGGCGCCGGTGGTCAAGCTGGCGGCGTCAAACGCGGCCGACTGGGAATCGTTTTAGAATTTGAATTTAAGATTTGAATTATCCTCGGCTCGCCGCCGTGGACATCCTGGTAGAAAGAAAAGATTCTGCGTCCCTCTCAGGATGCTCAGGATGTATACTTGGGACTATCGCAAACAGCCGGTGCACATGCTGTTTTAGTAATAAAGACTGCTGTTTGCGTCCCACCTACCTACCTATTGATCGAGACTACTCCATGCGTTTGAATTTCCTCTCCGCCGAATCGATGTCGGCCGACCGTCCCTTGGGCTGTTCATGACTGCGATGACTGCGCTCGAACAGCCGATGATCCACTGGGTCGAGGAAGATCAGCCGCGCTCGGCGCGCTGGCGCTCGGAAAGCGGCAATCCGGCGCCGAAACGGGTGGTGATTGCAGATGACAGGATGACAGCCGACGCTGCTTACCGGCTCGCCTGCGAAGGCACCGGCATGTTGTGGCGCGGTGATTTCCAGAATGCCCGCCAGCTGCTGCAAGCGCTGGCGCGCCGGGCCGAGCCCAAGCCGAAGAAGCGGCCCAAGCTGCCGGCCACGCCGACCGATGCCTTCAATCTGCATCGCCAGGCACAATCGCAGCGTGCCCGCACTCTTGGCATGCTGTTGTTGCCGTTCGAAGCCGATTACAGCATTCCCTTGCGGCGTGCGCCGGATGTGCAACAGGCTTGCAATGAAGCCTATGGCGCACCGACAGACTCGTTCGTGACCTCGTTGCGCGAATTGCAGGGGCTGATTGGCGCCCATGAATGGCGCAAGAAGGGCGTCGACATTCCTGCGTTGGGAGATCGCATTCATCCGCACTACGGCGTCTATTCACCGGTGCGCGGCGAGTACATCGGCCTGGTGGCCGAGGCGCCGCTGCCATCGACCAGGCTGGCGTTCGATATTGGCACCGGCACCGGCGTGCTGGCGGCATTGTTGGCCAAGCGCGGCGTAACAAGCATCGTGGCGACGGATATGGATCCGCGCGCGCTGTCCTGCGCCAAGGAAAACCTGTTGCGGCTGAACCTGGACGGCCAGGTAAAGCTGATGGAGACTGACCTGTTCCCCGAGGGCCGGGCGCCGCTGGTGATTTGCAACCCGCCGTGGATTCCGGCGCGGCCCAGCTCGCCCATCGAGCACGCTGTATATGATCCCGAAAGCCGCATGCTGCGCGGTTTCCTGAGCGGCCTGGCGGCGCATCTGGAGCCAGGCGGCGAGGGCTGGCTGATCTTGTCCGATCTGGCTGAGCATCTCGGGCTGCGTTCGCGCGACGAATTGCTGGCAGCAATTGCTGCGGGCGGTTTGAAGGTCGTGGGGAAGATCGACGTCAGGCCGCAGCATCCTAAGGTATCGGACCAGGCTGACCCTTTGCACTCCGCACGCGCTGCGGAACTGACATCCTTGTGGCGGTTGGCTGCGGCTTGATGTTTTTGCCTTGACGCTGCGAATTCGACGATGTTGGATCTGCGTTGGGGCATGGCTGAGGTTAATATGACATTAAATCAATTGTAATTAAGAAGGTTTTTGCTATAAATTCGTCGATTTTCTGCAATTATGACAATTATCAGTTGTTACCCATTGTGAACGATTGTTAAATATATAAATTTGCTATTGCTGCAATTAATCTCCAAATCTAGGCTATTCCTGTTCATCTTGCCGCAAAGATGAACGGAAGGTCGCTTTACCTTGTCCTGCATGGCTTGCAGGAGGTAGTGGCGGCGTCTTGGGATAATCACTAGAAGTGGATGAAATGAACAAAAGCAAGCACAGGCCGCAGCACTCGGATCCGCTATTGCCTTTGAACGACTCCGAGATCGGACTTGGTGATTTGTTTCTGGCTAGCGCCCGGCAAGACATCATCACTATCGAACAGGCGCTTGCGCGTCAGGACTATCACTCTATACAGCTCACAGTGCACAGTTTGAAAGGTGCGGCGATGATTTTCCGCATGAATCCAACCGTCAACGCTACACAGCGCATTGAAGCGGTATTGAATACCGGCCTGGACGTTGATCACGCGCAGTTGACGGTGGCGTGCAATGTACTGCGCGAATTGATCGAACGCTCCTGATCGAATGGCTGCAGGCGTAGCAGCATCCGGTTCTGCGATGTTGCTGCTACTGCTGCGGCATGGCACTTATCCTTATCGTCTAAAACAGCTATAGTCTCTATATCGGATTCGTCCATGCCGCGTGAGCAGCGCGTTCGAATCAGGCATCAGTAATCCGACTTGATATGGAGAACGTATGGCGTCTGTACATTTACAAAGCAGTACCGGTTATGGCCAGCAAATCCAGGCGCGGACGCACCAGTTACGTGCCGATGAGCCGCTTGATAACGGCGGCACCGATAGCGGTCCCGCTCCTTACGAATTGCTGCTGGCCGGATTGGCCGCGTGTACTTCGCTGACCCTGCGCATGTATGCTGATCGCAAGCAGTGGGAACTGGGTATGATCGATGTCCGCCTGCGCTTTTCCCGCGACGATCAAGGGCAGGAAAAGATTGATCGCACGGTCGCTTTCGGCGCGGCGCTGAGCGAAGAGCAGATTGCCAGGCTGGCTGAAATCTGCGAAAAAACACCTGTCACCAAAACCATTCGCCAGGGCACGCCGATTGCTACCGTCTTGCAACGGACCAGGCTCGATGCGTCCAGCTAAACACAGCTAAATATAGCCAATCATTATCGAGGAGGAAACCATGACGAAAATAGTCGGAGTCGCCGGAAGTTTGCGCAGCGGCTCGCTCAACGCCGCACTGTTGCGCGCGGCAGTCGATCTCATGCCGGCCGGGTCCTCGCTGGAAATCGGCACCATTAAAGGCATTCCTTTGTATGACGGCGACCTGGAACAGGCTGAAGGCATTCCGGCCGCCGTAACCGTATTGAAGGAACAGATAGCGGTTGCCGATGCTTTGTTGCTGGTGACCCCGGAATACAATAATTCAATGCCGGGCGTATTCAAGAATGCGCTCGACTGGCTATCGCGGCCGCCGGCTGACAGCGCGCGTATTTTCAACGGCCGGCGAGTCGCTGTCATCGGCGCTTCGCCGGGCGGGTTCGGCACAATTCTGTCGCAAAACGCCTGGCTGCCGGTGTTGCGCACGCTTGGCATGCAGCCGTGGTTTGGCGGCCGCCTGATGGTGTCGCGCGCTGGCAAGGTATTCAATGAAAGCGGCGAGCTGGTGGATGAGCAAGTACGCGATCAATTGCGTGAATTCAATCGGAATTTCGTTGAATTCCTGAAAAATTAAACAGGCCTGGCGAAGGATGCGATGAAATATAAAGACTATTACAGCGCGTTGGGAGTTGAGCGAACCGCCTCGGCTGCCGAAATCAAGCAGGCTTACCGCAAGCTGGCGCATAAATATCATCCAGATGTTTCCAAGGACCCAACCGGCGAAGAGAAATTCAAGGATATCGCTGAAGCTTACTCTACGTTGAAGGATGCGGAGAAGCGCGCGGCCTACGATCAGCTGGGACGTCACCAGCCCGGCGAAAACGTCGAACCGCCGCATTCTTGGCAACAGGGTTTCAGCGATGGCGGCACCACCTTCGGCGACGTCGATATGGCCGACATCCTGGCTGCCTTTGCCGCATCGCGTCAGGGTGGGCAGGGTGGCAGAGCGCGGCCGAGCAGAGGCGAAGACTATGAAGTCAATACCCCGATTACACTTGAGCAGATCTACGATGGCGGCGAAACCGATGTCCGCCTGAGCATGCCGGAATACGATGAGCACGGTAAATTGCACCGTGTGCCGCGTACCTTCCGGGTTCGCATACCAAAAGGGGCTGAAGACGGCCAGCGGCTACGCCTGGCTGGCAAGGGCGGACAGGGCAGCGATGGCGGCAAGCACGGTGACCTGTATGTGATGATGAAGCTGATTCCGCATCCTTTGTACCGTGTCACTGGCAAAGACTTGTATTTCGATTTGCCGCTGACGCCGTGGGAGGCGGTGCTGGGTGCGACGGTCCAGGTGCCCACTTTAGGCGGCAAGGTGGAATTGAGCATCCCCGCCGGCACTGCTGCCAACCGTCAGTTCCGGATGGCCAAGCGCGGTCTGCCATCCGCCGGTGGCGAGCAGGGTAATCTGTTTGCCGTCGTCCGGATAGAGGTGCCGAAGGCCGCCACGGCGCGCGAGCGCGAGTTGTTTGAGCAACTCGCTGCGGAATCGACTTTCAACCCTCGTCAGCATTTGAATTAAGGAGAACGGGAATGGCTAGTCTGTTAGTAGAAGCCGTTTGGTTAAACGAGGCGAGCGGATGTTCACTGGATGAATTGGTGGAGTATTCAGGCCTTAGTCACGCCGAACTGGCGGAACTGGTGGCGTTGGGTGCGATTGAGCCGGAAGTTGAGCCCGGTCGCGACATGGCGGCGGAATACGTATTTCGCTCACAGACCATTGTGGTAGCCAGGAAGGCGCGGCGGCTGCGGGATGACTTTGAACTGGATACCCAAGGCCTGGCGATGGCGCTCAATCTGCTGCAGCGTATCCAGATGCTGGAAGCCAAACTTGCTGCAGCGGATGCGCGCTTGCCGCATCCCGTCTGAACCGGCTTTTTTGAAAATAAAAATACACCGCTATTTCATGTCGCGGGCGGTTGCTAAATGATGGCGCATTAGGGCAGATGCCCATTCCCGGTTGCCGTTTTCCAGGGCCTCGATGATTTGCAAATGTTCCTTGCATGCGTCAATCCGGCGTCGGCCGTGATATCGCGTGATCTGTTCGTCCAGGCGCCTTAACTGGTTTTGCTGTTGCATCGCCTGTAACACGAAACGATTGTTGGAAAAACGCGCGAGCATTTCGTGGAATGCAGCGTTGAGTGAAAAGAAGGTGCTGAGCGAATCATCTACTTCGGCCTGTTGCAGTAATTTCTCATGCGCCAGGCGGCTATTCCGGAGTTGACCGGCATCGATTTTGAAACTGCTGTCCAGCAGGCCGCCGCATTCCACCAAGGTCCGGAACTGATAGCTTTCCTGGGTCAGTTCGGAGGTGTTGACAATGGCCGGAAAATTCCAGCCCTGACCCCGCCGCTTTTCAATTAAACCCTCTGCTGCCATACGCACCAACGTTCCTCTTAAAAGGCTGCGCGAGACGGAGTAGCGTTCCAGGAAATGCGTTTCAGTCATGGTGTCTGGCAAGAGATTGTGCGCGCGGTCACTGATCAGCTGCCGATACAGATCATCGCCGCTTATTCCCGTGACGGAGTTATCCAGTGCCGGCTTGGACGTTGTGTTGGCGCAGACGAAATAGCCGTTGTTGACGTGATAGTCCAGCAGATCTTGCGCCGCCACCAGGCGTAATGCCGCTTTTACAGGCGTTCGCGACACGTCAAACTTGCTTGCCAGTCCTTCTTCGGTCAGGTGTGTGCCGACCGCCAATTCGCCGGTAGTGATTTGCTGAATCAACCGGTTTGCCAGATCGAGTTGCAGCGGGCTGGGGCGGCCCGGATGTTTGGGTTTGCTCATTATTTCGCCGCAGAAATAGTTGAAAATACATTCACATTGATGTTAATTGATTAATATCATATGAGTAAACATATAAGCAAGCGGGCGGGACGGCGAACTCATATAAGGCTATTCGTAAAAAATCACATTCAATTGTATTTTTCGAATAGTGAATTCAATTCGGGAATGCGCGTTTCCATTGAGTAATTGCTGAATTGATTTCTGCTATCGCTGATCGTCAGGTCGTGATTCGGGATTGGTCGTTTCCCCGAGGGCGTGGCGGGTCGCCAGCAAGAATACAGGTGGCGCTTGGGTACTTGGAAAATGACAGGCAGGGACAACCGGAGAGCTCTGTCGAAGAATCAATATTCCTTGATGGCCTCGACACTAATGTGCAGCGTTACTGCATCGCTGACGAACGGTACATAGCGCCCCAGCTTGTAATCACTACGCAAGATGCTGGCGGAACCGTTGGCGCCGCAGGTTTGCTTGCCGTAAATCAGCATGAAGCGACAATTGAAATTGCTGATTTGCAGTGTGACAGGATGGCTGATGCCTTTGATTGTCAGGTCGCCATCCACCGCCGTGAGTTGCGGCCCTTCAAAATGCAGGCTCGAGGATTTGAAACTGATCTTGGGAAAATTAGCCGCGTCAAAAAAATCGCTGGAGCGCATGATCTGGTTGAAGTTATCGCTGCCGGTGCTGATCGACGCCGCGTCGATGTCAATCTCAATATTGCCGCTCTGGCTATCGCGGTCAAGCTCAATTGAACCGGTCGTCAAGTCGAAGCGGCTGCGCTGCATCGACAATCCCCAATGATTGTATTCAAAGTACGAAAACGTGTGTTCGCTATCGATAAGATAGCGGTCAGCGGCGTAACTGGCATTGCTGCCAAACGCCAGTAGCAGCAGCGAAGAACGTAACAGTTTTTGCAGGGGAATGATCCGGTTGTAGGGCATGATTGCAAAGTGATTTATATATTCGTTGAATATTTGTTGATTTTATCTCAGCAGCAGTTGGGCCGTTTTCGTCAGTCTGCATCAGGTCAGTCGTGCGCGATACAGATATCGTCGATATTTTTATGCGGCAACATATAAAATATCAATCCATGATGTACACAAATCCATCCAACTCGCGGAGCACTTGTTATGTATGAGCTGTATATTGCCAATAAAAATTATTCGTCCTGGTCATTGCGCCCCTGGGTGCTGATGCGTCAACTGGGATTGGCGTTTAACGAACACCTTGTGCCGTTTTCCGATGAGGGCATAGACGCCAACTGGGATGCCTTCCGCAGTTTCTCACCGACCGGGAAAGTGCCGGCGCTGAAAGATGGGACGACCGCCGTCTGGGATTCGCTGGGGATCATCGAATATCTGGCTGAGCGCCATGCAGGCGTCTGGCCTGCTGACTCCCATGCCAGGACTTGGGCACGCTGTGCAGCCGCCGAGATGCACTCCGGTTTTGGCGCATTGCGCGAGCATTGCACGATGAATTGCGGCGTCCGGATAAAGCTGGGGCAGATGCCGGCGGCGCTCGTGCGCGACATTGCAAGACTGGACGAATTGTGGAGCGACGGCTTGCAGCGTTTTGGCGGACCTTTCCTCGCGGGCGGCAGCTTCAGCGCGGTCGACGCATTTTTTGCGCCGGTCGCTTTTCGCGCGCAGACTTATGGCCTGGTCCTGAGCCCGGTAGCGCAAGCGTATGCAACTCATCTGCTGAGTTTACCCGCGATGCAGCAATGGCAAGCCGATGCCCTGGCGGAGACCTGGCGTGAACCCGGCCACGAAGCGGAAGCGAAGGCCGCAGGTGTCTTGCTGGAGGATTTGCGTAGCGTGGCTTGATATTGTCTCTATAATAATGCGCATGCCTCCCTTGAATGACGACAAACTGCTGCGCATTACCGATTCGCTCGCTATTCCTCTGAGCGAAATTGAGATCAGCGCCGTCCGCGCACAAGGGCCGGGCGGCCAGAATGTCAACAAGGTCTCATCGGCAATACATCTGCGATTTGATATTCCGGCTTCATCGATCTCGGAGTATTACAAGGAAAAATTACTGGCTTTGAAGGACCAGCGAATTACTAAGGATGGGGTTCTGGTTCTCAAGGCGCAGCAGTCGCGCAGCCAGGAAAAAAACAAGGCTGAGGCCTTGCTGCGCTTGCAGGAACTGTTGCTGGGCGTGACCGTCATCCAGAAAAAGAGAAGGCCGACAGCGCCCAGCCGCAGCGCACAGTTAAAGCGTGTCGACAGCAAAACCCGCCGCGGCAAAGACAAAGCCATGCGCGGCAAAGTGGTGCTTTAGCAGGTCTGGTCGGTTATGCCAGGACCAGACGTAAGCGGGTAATTTCAGAAGGTGCGAAAAGGCGCTTCGGTGGTCCCCAATATCCGGTGCCGCGGCTGGTGTATACCCATAAATTGCGCAAGCGATTCAAGCCAGCCGTGTACGGTTGCTGCAATGGCACGAACAAATTCCAGGGAAAGAACTGGCCGCCGTGGGTATGGCCGGACAGTTGCAGATCAAACCCGGCGTCGGCCGCTGCAGTAGCGGAGCGCGGCTGATGCGCCAGTAGAAGCTTGACGTCGACATGCTGCGGACTGCCCGCCAGCGCCGCTTGTGGGTCGCTGCGCTGGGCTTCATCGAAATGATGGGCGCTGAAGTCGGTGACGCCCGCGACCAGCAGGGATGCATCCTGATGTTTCACGACAACGTGTTCGTTCATCAAGACTGTCAGCCCCAGCCTGCGCACCTCCGTCACCCATTCCGGTGCGTTCGAATAATACTCATGATTACCGGTGACGAAGTAAGCACCGTGGCGCGATTGCAGATTCGCCAACGGCGCGGTGTGCGGCGCCAACTGCTCCACACTGCCATCCACCAGATCGCCGGTAATCGCGATCAGGTCCGGTTTCAGGGTATTCACTTTGTTGACGATGGCATCCAGATAGCCTCGTTTGATGGTCGGGCCGACATGAATATCGCTGATTTGCGCGATGGTGAATCCCTGTAGTGCCGCAGGCAGGTCGGCGATGGGGATGTCGACATTAATCACTGCCGCCAGGCGGCGCGCATTGAAGTAGCCAATCACGCTCGAGAGCGCTGCGATGAGCAGCACCGCCAGCGCGCTCCACGATGCAAGCCGATCGCTGTGCAGGCCGAACCAAGGCAGCACCAGCAGGAACAATTCGCGCAGCAAAGTACCGACGAATAGAGATGAGAACACCCCCATGGCCAGCATGCCGGCCCACGCCAGTCGGTCCGACAAAGGCTGTTGCTTGATAACGCGACCCAGCATGCCTGCGGGAATCAGTAAAAAAGACAGAAGCAACCATAGACCGAGCAAGGCTTGCAAAAGTGGTATGGCGCTCAAGGCTGGCATCAGCAGCCAGCCGATCAGAGCGTGTAGCACGCCCAGCAAGAACAGGACTGTCAGAATGGCAAAACGGGATGGCATGAGGAAACCTGTGAAAAGAGAGGGAGAGCGCAATTGGCCGGGCGGAAACACCTTGGCGATGGCGCTTTCCAACCATATTAGGGCGCGTATGCCGGCTTCAATAGCGAAGTGCCGAGATAAACATGCTATGCGCGGCAGGCATGCCGACTTATTCCAATATAATCGTGCAGATGTTTGTTTAATAATCCTCATTTACCAGGTGTTTTCCTGTCAGTCATGTCCCTTTTGAAGCGAAATATGGTGAATTCACGTCCGCGGCACAGCGTTGGCGTCTTTCTTGGTTGTCTGTTGTTAGGTCTGACACTTTCCGGTGCCATATCGGCAGCGCCGGAAACGGCCGTGGATGGTGTGAAAAGTGCAAGCGAACATGTTCCTGCCCGGCCTCGCATCGGCCTAGTGCTGTCTGGCGGCGGCGCGCGCGGCTATGCCCATCTGGGTGTGTTGCAGGCATTGGAGAAAATGCATATTCCGATTGATTATGTTGCGGCTACCAGCATGGGGGCCGTGGTAGGTGGCCTGTATGCAAGCGGCTTGTCGGTGGATGAGCTGGATCACATTCTTTCTGGCACCAACCTCAGCGACATCGCTTTTGACCGCAACGAGCGGGCCGATCTACCGCAAAGACAGCGCGAAGACGATTACCAATATCCTATCGGCCTCTCCGCCGGCTACGGCGACGGCAAGCTAAAGCTGCCGGCCGGTCTGGTGCAGGGAAACAATCTGTTGGCGTTGCTGCAAAACTGGATGCCGCAGCTTCCCGCCAATATTTCCTTCGATAAGCTGCCCACCCCGTTTCGTGCGGTGGCGACCGATCTCGGCAGCGGCGAAGAAGTGATACTGGATCATGGCTCCCTGCCGCGTGCGATTCGCGCCAGCATGGCGGTGCCGGGCTTGTTCGCGCCGCTCAAGCTGGATGGACGTACTCTGGTGGACGGCGGCCTGGTGCGCAATTTGCCGGTGGACCAGGCGCGCGCCATGGGTGCCGACATCATTATTGCCGTCAATATCGCTGCGGATCTGCAAGATCCGACCACGCTTGAATCACCAACAGCGGTGGCGCAGCAGATGGTAACGATTTTGATCCGGCAAAACGTCAAGCGGCAGGTCGATTCGCTCAAGAAGGACGACATATTGATTGAGCCGGATATGGGCGACCTGGGCTTTGCCGATTTTTCACGCGGCAACGATGGCGTCAAGGCGGGCTACGACGCCGCAGAGCGGCAACGCGCCAAGCTGGCGCCATTGGCCCTGCCGCCAGAGCAATGGAAGGCTTATCTCGCCGCCCGCAGCGGTGGCCCGGTACTGGCCCAGGATACGCGTATCGACTCTATAGAAATCAATAGCAAGGGGCGAGTACCGGCGGCGGTGGTGCGGCGCTCGCTGAATGTCAAGGAAGGCGATTTCTACAACCCGATCGCGCTCAACAAGGATATGGCAAGCTTGTCGACTAATGGCGACTTCAAAAGCGTGACGCAGGAACTGGTGACGGAGAATGGTCGCAATGTGTTGAAGGTGGACGCCGAGGAAAAATCCTGGGGCCCCAATTTTCTCTTGTTCGGCCTGGGTGTCTCCAATAGTTTCAATGGCCGCGGCGACTTCAATCTGCAGGTGGGACATCGCTTGCCCTGGATTACCGATAGCGGCCTGGAGTGGCGCAACGACATTGTGCTAGGCAGTAAGCAAGCTAGCCTGCATACCGAATTGCGGCAACCCATATGGAACACGGTCGGACTGTATGTGGCGCCTTACGCCGAGTATGCGCGCAGGCATATTGACTTGTATTTGGATGAGGGTTCGGTAACCTCAAGCACGGTACCTGTGACGGCCTATCGGGTGGACACGACCAAAGTAGGGATTGATCTCGGCATGCCTATCGGCCGGCTCGGTGAGTTGCGTACGGGTGTTTATTACCAATGGCTCGAGGCGCGACCTACCTACAATTTACCCATGGACTTTACCCAGATCGCCCCGGGCCTGGTGTTCAGTAGCTTTCGCGTAAAGCAACCCGTGGTTAGCACCCAACTGATCGTCGACCAACTTGACGATCCGTTGTTTCCGCGCAAGGGCTACTATCTTTCCGCAATCAGTAATCTGGCTTTTGGTGGCGCTGATAACAGCTACAGCGATGCGCAGGGCAAGGCGCTGTGGGCGATTAGTCGTGGCGGCAATACACTTAACCTGGCGTTGGAAGCGGCTGGCACCTATGGTAACGAACAGAGCGGCGCAAGCCAGAACGGCGGCCTGGGATTCACATTGGGAGGGTTCCAGCATTTATCTGCATACGCTCCTGACCAATTTTCCGGTAATTACCTGTTGTATGGGCGTATGACCTACTTGCGCGATATGCCAGGACTGGATTTGCCTGGTTTGCGCAGTGCGGTGCTGGGAACCAGTCTGGAAGTGGGTGACGTCTGGCAAACCAAGGACGCGTTTGCCAGCGGTCCGTTCAAGAAGAGCGTGAGCATGTTTTTAGGTGGCAACAGCTTCCTCGGCCCGCTTTATTTTGGCGCTGCGATCGCGCCACGCGGCATCTGGAACCTGTACCTGCAGTTGGGCCGGGTTTTCTAAGAATCAGATGCAGGCTTGCCGACGCCGCGAACCCGCCGCGCCGGCGCCGGCGGGTAGCCGAAAAATCCCAGTACGCTATTAGTGACCAGGTCGCGATCATTGTCGACGCAAATCATGTGATAGCTGTTTTCCAGCACCACCACGGACGTGTCCGGCAAAGTCGCCTGCAGGAATTCGGCGGATTTCAGGCTGGTCAATTCGTCTTCACGGGCATGCACCACCAGCGTCGGGCAGGAGATTTTGTGCGCGCCGGCCAGCACCTGGCGGCGCAGGCGATCGACCTGGCGAATACAGGCCAGTGGCACCCAGCGGTAATGGAAGTTATCACCGCGAGCAAATTTGGCTTTGACGATTGCCCGCACGGTGGCGTTCTTGATGCCGAACGGTTCGTCTTCTTCCACTTTCATCCGGTCCGGCATCCCCGGAATCCAGTACACCACATGCCGTAGCGCGCGATACCAGGGCGTTGACCAGCCGTCGATGTACACCGGAGGCGCAAGCGTTACCAGTTTGCCCTTGGTGTGCTGCACGCGCTCGCATAAAGCCAGAGCCAGCAAGGAACCCAGGCACATACCGAGCACATGGAACGTATCGTATTGCGGCGCCAGTTCTCGATAGGCGGCAGTGACCGCATCCAGCCAGTCTTCTGTGCGCACGTTCACCAGGTCTTCTGGCTGGCCGCCATGGCCAGGCAAGGTAACGGCGTGCGTTTCCACTCCCGCACGCTGCAATACTTTGTGCATGGAACCGAGATCGAACTGAGTGCCGCCCAAGCCATGTATCAGCAGGGCGCCGGTACGAACGCTCATAGGGCAGCGGGCCCCGCATCCCGTTGCCGTTCTTTTTCCGGAATGTCAAGCCGCCAGGCGCCGGCGACCATCGCCACCGATTCGTCAGCGTCGAGCAGTACCGCGCTCATGTCTGTCATGGCAGTGACTTGCCCGGCTGGCAGCAGCAAGCGAAAACACAAATCCGGCCGCGCATCGTCATCGATATCGTCTAACCAGCGGCTGCGCAATTGCGCACGGTCGTCAGGATGGACATGCGCCAAAACCTGGTCGAGTTCGCTGAAAGCTGTGACCGGCACGCCCAGCAATCCTTGCAGGTCGCCGTTCCAGCACAGTTTTTTGCTGTACGGATCGATGCTGTAGACTAGTTGCCGACTAACCGTGAGGGCCAGTTCGACATCGCTTTTCCATTGCGCGGCATCTTCATGCAATTGCTCGCGGGTAGTTTTGAGGGCGCTGATCAGCAGGCTGAGCAGGGCAGCCACGGCCAGGTAAAGCTGGGCTTCCAGCAAGGAGTGCTTGGAATAGGTGTCGGCAAAAGCGGCAAACGGACCTTCGCCTTGCGCTGTATTCAATAGCGCAAAGAAGGCCAGCGCGGCCACCGCCAGCGAACCGCCGCGGCCGCCCCATAGCAGGGTCACTACGGCGACGAAAAACAGGGGCACATAGGTCAGTGCAAAATTGACGCCGGCAGAGAAATTGCTCAGGCTGTGGCCATCAAAAATCATATAGGCAGTTATGCCCAGCGCAATGAACGCCGCCAGTCCCAGTAAAAAATCGCTGCGGTCCATGCCGCCCGAACGCATCGCGTGAAAGCGCGACCAGCCTGCCAGCACCGGTGTGACAATCAGGATGCCCACGAGGTCGGATGCGGCCCAGACGCGTGCGGTCGGCCAGAACGGCACGTCTTTCACGATCAGGAACCACGCCGCGCCAATGGCGGCGCTGACCGTGCTGCAGGCAACGCCCGCAATCAACAGGCCGCGCACGAAATACAAGCCTTCCATCGGCAATTGCGTCATCCGCACCAGCGCTACGACAATCGCGGCGACGCCGATTTCATCAAGGGAAAACAGTGCGACGCGCAGCAAGTCACGATTCTCGGTCCAGCCCAGAAACAATTGCGCCAGCACGAAACCGATAATCACCGGCAGCCAGCGCGCAGTCCCGGTCAACATGAAGGCCGCTACCGTCACGCCGGCCGGCAACCAGATATAGCCGGTTGCTGCAATCGGTCCGTTGAGCTGGTGCGAGGTATAGCCCATGATCAGGTAAAGCAAGCCCCAAAGCAGCGCGACGACAGATTGGTTGGTCAGTTTCACTATTGATGTCCTTATCGGGTTTGCGGCTTTGGTGCTTCGCGCGCTGAAGGCTGCGCTTGAGGTGGTGCACATTATAGGATGAATCCGACAATTATTTGACTGCCAACCACTATGTCCGGGCTGGCGGACAGCGGCAAGCAGCTGTCAACCTTGCCAGTTACGCCGCGACCCGTCTAAGTCTCACAATTAACTTGCTTGTCTGGAGCCTGTTCACAGTCCTAAAGGAGGTGTGAACAGGCTTTGGGGCAGCGACTGTCCCGCCATCTCAATTTATTCAGGAGAACCAATGAAACAGATATCGTCCAGCCTGCTCGTTCTGCTGGCGCTGGCGTCGCCGCTGACGGCTCAGGCGCACGGCTACGTCGATGCGCCGAAATCGCGCGCTTTCATGTGCAAGGCACAGGAGAATACTGCTTGCGGTGCGATTCAATATGAGCCACAAAGCGTGGAGGGGGCGAAAGGCTTTCCCGATGCCGGCCCGGCTGATGGCGCGATTGCAGCAGGCGGCCTGGCGCAATTTGCCGAATTGAATGAGCAGACGCCTACGCGTTGGAAAAAAGTGGCGTTAACGACCGGCGCCAACGACTTCAACTGGTACTTTACCGCCGGCCACATGACGCAAGACTGGCGTTACTACATTACCAAGCAAGGCTGGAATCCGAGTCAGAAACTGAGCCGGGAAGCGTTCGACCTGCAACCGTTCTGCGTGATCAAAGGCGGTTTCGCGCCGGGCAGCAATACCCACGCAAAACACCGGTGCAATATTCCCGCCGATCGCAGCGGTTACCACGTCATCCTGAGCACCTGGAATATTGCCGATACCGGCAATGCGTTCTATCAGGTCATTGACGCCCAGATTCAGGCCGGAGCGACGATGAACCCGCAGAAGGTCATTATCAATCCATTCAAGTGAGCTGAGGCGCGAGCTAATTCTTTTCGGCAAGTTTTTTCTGAGTGCGCGTGACAACCCGGTCGTAGTTCCAGGCCGGGTTTGTTGCGTCTGAGGTGATGGAAACTGATAATATGCAGCGTGCCGGCCGAATCCGAAATGCAATGATTGGCGCGAAGTAAAGCGGGGAGGGTATGTTGAGAAGTTCTCTGGCGCTCCTGGATTTGCTGAATTGCTTTTCCGGGAGGCCAGGAATCTTGCGGAGACCAGATCCGAGAGGGATCTGATCTATGGTATATGGTGCCCACGGAGGGACTCGAACCCCCACACCTTGCGGCACATGGACCTGAACCATGCGCGTCTACCAATTCCGCCACGTGGGCTTGAGAGAGCGAGATTATAAGCTAATGTCGGAATAAGTCAACTGTCTGTTGAAGGAAGATAAAGCAGGGCCGCTAAAGTGGATGATATACGGAAGATATAAGCTGCTTGGTTAGGAGAATGTCACAATCCTCCGTTACACTAAGCGTCGATGAATAACAACCAGTTGAAGAGCCTTTTGAGCCAATATTCCTACACAATCCCCAGCCGGGAGGAAATTCTCGGCCTTCTGCGGACCTCTTCCGAGCCGCAAAACGCCGCCGCTCTGGCAGCAGCACTAAGTGTCAAACCTGATGAAATGGAAGGTTTGACGCGCCGCCTGAACGCCATGGAGCGCGATGGCCAGGTCAAACCTGACCGCGCCGGCATCTACAAACTGACCAATTCACCGGGCTTTATCGAAGGCCGCGTCAGCAGTCACCGCGACGGTTTCGGTTTCTTGATCTCCGATGACGGCGGCGACGACGTGTTCCTGCCTGAGAAAGAAATGCAGAAAGTGCTGCATGGCGACCGTGTCCAGGCCCGCATTATCGGCACCGACCGCCGCGGTCGTCCTGAAGGGACGATTGTCGAAGTTGTCTCGCGCGCCAATACCCACGTCATTGGTCGCTTGCTCAATGAAAACGGGGTTTGGGTCATTGCGCCGGAAGACAAGCGCATCAGCCAGGACATCATTCTCGCCGGATCGCCAGGCAAGGCCAAGGCTGGCCAGGTGGTGAGCGTGCAATTGACCGAACAACCGTCGCGTTTTACCCAGCCGGTAGGCAAGATTGTCGAAATTCTCGGCGATATCGACGATCCGGGCATGGAAATCGAAATCGCAGTACGCAAGTACGGCGTACCCCACGAATTTTCCGAAGCCGCAAAAAAGCTGGCCGCCAAGCTGCCGGGCGAAGTGCGTGCCGCCGACCTGGCCGATCGCGTCGATCTGCGCGACGTGCCGCTGGTGACGATTGATGGCGAAGATGCCCGCGACTTCGATGACGCCGTTTATTGCGAGCCGGTCAAGATCGGCCGCGCCAACGGCTATCGCTTGATCGTCGCGATTGCCGACGTCAGCCATTACGTCAAGCCGAACGATGCGCTGGACGTCGATGCGCTGGAGCGCAGCACCTCGGTCTACTTCCCGCGTCGCGTGATTCCTATGCTGCCGGAGAAGCTGTCCAATGGTCTCTGCTCACTGAATCCGGATGTCGACCGTTTGACGCTGGTGTGCGACGCCGTGATCAGCGCCAAGGGCGAAATCAAGGCTTACCAGTTTTATCCTGCAGTGATCCATTCCGCTGCACGCCTCACCTACACTGAAGTTGCAGCGATTCTGGGTAACACCAAAGGGCCGGAAGCGGCCAAACGCCCGGGTCTGGTGCCGCATTTGCTGCATTTGTACGAAGTGTTCCACGCGTTGCTGCAAGCGCGTCAGGCGCGCGGTGCTATCGATTTCGAGACCACCGAGACTTACATCGTCTGCAATGCCGCCGGCAAGATCGAAAAAATCCTGCCGCGCACTCGTAACGATGCGCACAAGGTCATCGAAGAGTGCATGCTGGCAGCCAACGTCTGCGCCGCCGATCTGATGGAGCGTCACAAGCATCCGGGTCTGTTCCGCATCCATGCGCATCCGACCAAGGAAAAATTGACCATACTGCGCACCTTCCTGAAGCAGGTCGGCTTGAATCTGGGTGGCGGCGATACGCCGTCCGCATCGGATTACGCGGAGCTGATGCCGAAGATCAAGGCGCGGCCGGACGCGATCCTGCTGCAAACCATGATGCTGCGCTCGATGCAGCAAGCGGTTTACAACCCGGAAAACATTGGTCACTTCGGCTTGTCGTATGAGTCGTATGCGCACTTCACCAGCCCGATCCGCCGTTATCCCGATTTGCTGACGCACCGTACGATCAAGGCCATCCTGCAAGGCAAGCGTTACGAGCCGAAGGGCATGGATACCAGCGCGCTCAACACCATGCTGTCGCCAGCCGGCCGTAAGAAGCAGGCGGAAGACAAGGCTGCAGGCAAGAAGAAAAACGAGGGCAGCCTGGCGATCTGGGAAGCGCTTGGAGTGCATTGTTCTGCCAATGAGCGACGCGCCGATGAAGCATCGCGTGATGTCGAAGCATGGCTCAAGTGTTATTTCATCCGTGACAAGCTGGGCGAGGAATTCACTGGCGTGATTTCCGGTGTTGCAACTTTTGGTATTTTTGTCCAGCTGGATGCCTTGTATATCGAGGGGCTGGTGCATGTGACCGAACTTGGCGCGGATTATTTCCAATACGATGAGGCGCGCCATGAATTGCGCGGGGAACGCACTGGCATCCGTTACCAACTTACCGATCGGGTTACGGTGCAAGTCAGCCGGGTCGACCTGGATGCGCGCAAGATCGATTTGCGTCTGGTCAACGAGCCAGGCATCAAAACCGTGCTCAAGAACGAAGCGCGACGTGCGGACAATGAACAAGGCCGTGGCGCCAAGCCCAAGGCTGGCGGCAAAGGCACGCCCCAGAAAACCGCGAGGGTGACGACGGCTGCTAAAACCACGCCTGCAGGTAGGGCGACCAAAGCCAAGAAGGTCAAGGCCGCCGGTCCTGCGGAGAAGGCGCGGGCGCCAAAGGCGTTCACCAAGTCCAGCAAGCGCAAGCGATAGATTGCCTCACATAGTTAGATTTTAGATTTATATAGATTCAAATTAGATTCAAACAGATAGATAGAATATGAAAAGTAAAATGATTTTCGGTTTTCACGCCGTCACCGCGCGTTTGCGTCATGAAGCATCGTCGGTGGAAGAGATTTACGTGGATGCCAGCCGCGTCGACCGTCGCATGCAGGATTTGCTGCAGGCTGCGAAAGCCGTTGGCGTACGTGTTATTCCTGTGGACGACCAGCGCTTGTCGAATATCGTCGGCACCCGTCGTCACCAGGGCGTTGTCGCCAAGGCCGGCGAGCTGTCGCTGGCGCGTAACCTGGACGAGTTGCTGGACGCCATTGTCGGGCCGCCGCTGCTGCTGATCCTCGACGGCATTACCGATCCGCATAACCTGGGTGCTTGCCTGCGGGTAGCCGACGGCGCCGGCGCGCATGCCGTGATCGCCCCGAAAGACCGTGCCGTTGGCCTGAACGCCACTGCCGCCAAGGTGGCGAGCGGCGCGGCAGAAACCGTTCCTTATATTACCGTGACCAATCTGGCGCGTACTTTGCGTGAGTTGAAAGAGCGGGAAATCTGGTTGATCGGCACCGACGAAGATGGCGAAAAAGGCTTGTACGAAGCCGATTTCTCCACCCCTGCAGCGATTGTCATGGGCTCCGAAGGCGAGGGCATGCGCCGTTTGACGCGTGAAACCTGCGATGTGCTGGTCAACGTGCCGATGTTCGGTTCTGTCGAAAGTCTGAACGTTTCGGTGGCTTCCGGCGTCTGCCTGTATGAAGCGCGTCGTCAGCGCATGGTCAAGGGTTGTTGATTTTACTTCTGCATTCAATGTGCTGAGCTTTGCTGCACCGTCGTCGTGTCGTCGTACGACGATGGTGCAGGGCCAGCCACCTTTCCGGTCGCTGCGGTATTGGCCGTTCCCGAAGTTCCTGTGTAAAAGACGGCTGGCGTAATTTGGAATAACATTACGCCTCCGCATTCATTCGATATCCTTATGTTCAGCCGCATTCGTGAAGACATTGCCAACATCATGGCGCGCGATCCCGCCGCCCGCACGCAGTGGGAAGTGCTGACTTGTTATCCCGGGCTGCACGCCATCATCCTGCATCGCTGGGCGCACCATTGCTGGCACAACGGTTTCAAATGGCCGGGGCGTTTCATTTCGCAGGTGGCGCGCATGTTTACCGGAATTGAAATCCATCCCGGCGCCACTATCGGCCGCCGTGTTTTCATCGATCACGGCTTCGGCGTGGTGATTGGCGAAACCGCGGAAGTCGGCGACGATTGCACCATCTACCAAGGCGTAACCTTGGGCGGCACATCGCTCAACAAGGGCGCCAAGCGTCATCCAACGCTGGCGCGCGGCGCCATCATCGGCGCCGGCGCAAAAGTGCTGGGTGGCTTTACCGTCGGCGAGGGAGCCAAGGTCGGCTCCAACGCGGTGGTGGTCAAGGAAGTGCCGCCCGGCGCGACGGCTGTCGGCAATCCAGCACGCATCGTTCAGAAAGAAGCAGGCAGCGGCAAGGATGAGGCCGCGGCGCGGATGTTTGCAGCCTACGGTGTCACGCCGAATGGCGACGATCCCTTGTCCAAGGCGCTGCATGGCCTGATCGATAACGCCGCTGCGCAAGAGCACCAGATCGACCGCATCATTGCGCTGCTGAAGAAATCCGGGATGGCTTGCGAGAGTCTGCCCGAGCTGGAAAAATTTGATCCGGACCAACTCAATAAACTGGTTGAGTAAGGCCGTGTGCAAGGAGAGTGCGAATGAATCAGGACGTGAATGCCATTTCAGCAGGTGATGAGCCGGTTGATGCTACAAAGAAAAACGACGATTTTCTCGATCAATTTGAAATTCGCGTGCTGGCGGTTCTGGCTGAAAAAGAAGCGCTGACGCCGGATAACTATCCATTGTCATTGAATACCCTGACCAACGGCTGCAACCAACTGTCCAGCCGCGATCCGGTGATGTCGATCAGCGAGTCGACCGTCCTGGATATCTTGCAGCGCCTGATGCAACGCAAGCTGGTAGTCGAGGTGAAGCAGGCCGGTGCGCGGGTTTCCAAATACGAACATCGGATGCGCGTCAAGTGGGTGCTTGAGCAAGACAAGCTGGCGGCGCTGACGACCTTGATGTTGCGTGGCGTGCAGACCGCCGGCGAGTTGCGTAGTCGCAGCGGCCGGCTCCATGAATTCGCATCCGTAGGGGAGATCGAAACCGCCTTGCAGTTCCTGGCTGACAAATATCCGCCGCTGGTGGCGCGTCTGGCGAAATCGCCCGGGACCAAGGAATCGCGTTACGCTCACTTGCTGGCTGGGGAAGAAATACTGGAGCAACAGGCGATGGCAGATGCGATATCGGGTAGTGCTTCGGTGGTGCGCAGTGGCAGCCAGGACCGCATCGCTCAGCTGGAAGGTGAAGTGGTGAATCTAAAACGACAGATGGAAGATCTGTCGGCGCAGTTTGCCGAATTCAAGCGACAGTTTGACTGAGCCTTCTTCGATGCCTTGCCGATCGGTTTGCCTGCGTGCCGTTAATCAATGATCTCCTGGCCGTCCGGGCCGAAGCGGTGGATCACGCCCGCCGTATCAATGGCAATCCAGCCGCCGCGTGGCGTCTTGACGTCGTATTCCCAATCCGGCAATACATAGCGAGTCCGGGTGCCGCCTTCGATTGAGGTTTGATGGCGTGCAGGCCTGTGTGTATGGCCGTGAATCAAGGTGTCGGTCCCAGTGGCGTCAAACAGGGCGTTCACAGCCTCTGCGTTGACGTCCATGATTTCCATCGATTTGTGACGCTGCTCTTGCTGGCTTTCCTTGCGTACGCCGGCGATGATCGTCTTGCGTTGCTCCAGTGGCAGCGCCAGGAATTGCGCTTGCCACTGAGGCTGCCGGACCTGCTGCCGAAAAGCCATATAAGCCAGGTCGTCGGTGCATTGCGCATCGCCATGTGCGACCGTCAGGCGGCGACCGGCTACCGTAATGACCGAAGGGTCTGGCAGTATCGTCAGAGCGGCTGCCTGGGCAAAGCTGTCGCCCACCAGGAAATCACGATTGCCAGCGACCCAGAAAACCTGGACGCCGCCGTTGCTGACCTGGCGGATGGCTTCGGCAATTTCATGGTTGTAGGGCGTCTCCAGATCATCGTCGCCAGCCCAGTACTCGAACAGGTCCCCTAGCAGATACAGTTGCTGCACCGCCTTTGCCTGGACTTGCAGGAAGTCCAGGAAAGCCTGCGTCGTACGCGGGTGCGCCGTCTGCAAATGCAGGTCGGAGATAAACAGCGCAACGGTAGCGGCTGGCGGGTTCGAGTCTGTGGCTGTCATAAGATGGCTGGAGGATGTTGCCTGGAACTGTTAAGCGACTACTTCGGCTTTTTCGATGATGACGTCGGTTTCCGGTACGTCAGCGAACATGCCGCTGCGTGTGGTCTTGACTTTCTCGATAGCGTCGACGATGTCCATGCCTTCAACTACCTTGCCGAATACGCAATAACCCCAGCCGTCCTGGCCAGGATAGTCGAGGAAGCTGTTGTTCTTGACGTTGATGAAGAACTGCGCCGACGCCGAATGCGGTGCCGAAGTACGTGCCATTGCGAGGGTGTATGGCGCATTCTTGAGGCCGTTCTTGGCTTCGTTTTCAACTGGATCGTTGGTCGGTTTTTGTTTCATGCCAGGCTCGAAACCGCCGCCTTGCACCATAAAGCCTGGAATCACACGGTGAAAAATCGTGCCGTTGTAATGGCCGGCGTTAACATAGGCCAGGAAGTTTTCAACGCTCTTCGGTGCTTTTTCAGCGTCCAGTTCGATCTTGATCTTGCCGTGGTTGGTGGTGAGGATGACAGCCATGGTATTTCCTATAAATGGTTGAGAGGGTTGAAAGGGTTGATAGAGAGAGAATCTGAAAATTATTTAAATTATTTAAATTATTTATTTAGTCACAGTGGCGGATTCGATGATCACCGGCGTGGTCGGCACATCTTGATAGGCAGTTTTAACCTTCTTGATCTTGTCGACCACGTTCATGCCTTTGATAACCCGGCCGAATACCGCGTAGCCCCAGCCGTCGCGGCCTGGATAGTTGAGGAATTCATTGTTGTTGACGTTGATGAAAAACTGCGCGCCGGCCGATTGCGGATCTGCGGTACGCGCCATGGCAATACTGTATGGCACATTCTTGAGGCCGTTCTTTGCTTCGTTCTCGACCTTGTTTGGAGCAGGCTTCTCAACCATGTCCTTGCTCATGCCGCCGCCCTGGATCATGAAGTTGTCGATCACGCGATGGAAGATCGTACCGTTATAATGGCCGCTGTTGACGTAGCTTAAAAAGTTATTGACTGTCTTTGGCGCTTTTTCCGGATTCAGTTCAATGACGATGTCGCCCATATTGGTTTTCAACAAAACATGCGGCTTGGCGACAACACCGGCAAGCGCCGGGTTGACTGCTAAAGAGGCAGCTGTTAACGCCGATGCAAGCGCCAAAGTGAACTTGCGACGGGACAAACCAAGAGGTGCGGTCATAAAAATCCTTCATGTAAGGGGTGCCGTTTTCATACTTCAAGTGGTGCATTTTCGCTTTTCAGTAATGATATACTGCGGCGAAAAGCAACATTTTATCAAACTAAACACTGCAAAAGAGTTTTGACGGCCTTGTTGTATTGGCGTTGCGTACTGAAAGTGCGTGGATGCGTGGAACGGCATGCAATATTTCTGTGCTTTATTTTTGTATTGTTAGGACTGACGCAAAATTTCGCCAGCAAGGCACGCCAACGTCAACAGGATACCTGTACGGCAAGGCGGCAAGGTTGGACATAACGCCGTTGGCGGGGTTTTGCGTAAGTCCTCATTTTATTTTTGTACCCCTTGCCGCATCTTCCCATGAGCGACCTGAAAATATATAACACGCTGGCGCGTGAGAAGCAGCCGTTTTCTCCGATCGAACCGGGCAAAGTCCGCATGTACGTATGCGGCATGACGGTGTACGACTATTGCCATCTTGGTCACGGCCGCGTCATGGTGGTGTTCGACATGGTGCAACGCTGGCTGCGGCAGTCCGGTTTTGACGTCACTTATGTGCGCAACATCACCGATATCGACGACAAAATCATCAAGCGTGCGGTGGAAAATGGTGAGACCATTTCTCAGCTGACTGGCCGTTTCATCCAGGCGATGGATGAAGATGCGGCGGCGCTCGGCGTTCAAAAGCCTGACCACGAACCACGCGCGACGGCATTTGTGCCGCAGATGCTTGCCCTGATCGAGAAGCTCGAGCACAAAGGGCTGGCTTATCAAGGCGGCGACGGCGATGTCAATTATTCGGTACGCGACTTTTCCGGCTACGGAAAATTGTCGGGCAAATCGCTCGACGATCTGCGGGCAGGCGAACGGGTTGACGTTAACGTCGGCAAGCGCGATCCGCTCGACTTTGTCTTGTGGAAGGCCGCCAAGGCCAGCGAACCGGAAGAGGTCAAGTGGACTTCACGCTGGGGCCAGGGGCGGCCTGGCTGGCACATCGAATGCTCTGCAATGGCGGAACAATTGCTGGGCGAGCAGTTTGATATTCACGGAGGCGGCCAGGACTTGCAGTTTCCGCATCACGAAAATGAAATCGCGCAGTCAGAAGGCGCGCATGGCCATCAGTTTGTCAATTACTGGATGCACAACGGCTTTGTCCGCATCGACAATGAAAAGATGTCGAAGTCGTTGGGAAATTTTTTCACGATTCGCGATGTCCTGAAAAAGTACGATGCTGAAGTGGTGCGCTTTTTTATTCTGCGCGCGCATTATCGTAGCCCCCTGAATTATGCCGATACCAATCTGGATGACGCCAAGCAAGGCTTGACGCGTTTATATACTGCCTTGAAGGAAGTGCCGGCGGATACCTTGCCGCTTGATTGGGATGACGCTCACGCACAGCGGCTGGCTGCCGCCATGAATGACGATTTCAATACGCCGATGGCGATTTCCGGTCTGTTCGATCTGGCCAACGAAGTGAATAAAAATAAATCTGCAGCAGCTGCGCGTCAGTTGCAGCATCTGGCGGGCACGCTCGGTTTGCTGCAGCGCACGCCGGAAGATTTTTTGAAGGGGCGCAGCAATTTAACTGCAGGCGGTGAAATTGACGGAAATGGCATTGCGCAAGCGGCATTGTCGGAGCAAGATATCCTACTCAAAATTCAAGCTCGTCAAGCAGCAAAAATAGCCAAGGATTTTTCTACGGCCGATCAGATCCGCAAGGATTTATTGGCCGATGGCATTTTGCTGGAAGATAAGCCCGGCGGTCAAACCGAATGGCGAAGGGCGTAAACCTATGCAAAAAACGATAGCTGCCGACTCCAGCTTTTTTGTGCCTTCGTATTGGGAAGACGCCAAGGCCGAGTTGATGAAGCGTGACCGCATCATGCGTAAATTGATTCCGCAGTTTGGCGATCTGCATCTGGTTGGCCGCGGCGAGGCGTTTACCACGCTGGCGCGTTCTGTGGTGGGGCAGCAGATTACGGTCAAGGCGGCAGAATCGGTATGGCAGAAACTCTTGCTGGTTTGTCCCAAGACCACGCCGGCGCAGGTATTGAAAGCAGGCCCTGAACAGTTGGCGGCTTGCGGTTTATCGAAACGTAAAGCAGACTATATTCTTGATCTTGCTGATCATTTCAAGGCAAAAAGGGTCGATGCCGAGCAATGGCAAGAGATGGAAGATGAGGACGTCATCGCCGATCTGACGCAAATCAGAGGCATCGGACGCTGGACAGCGGAGATGTTTTTGATATTTAATTTGCTCCGGCCCAATATTTTGCCTTTGGATGACCCGGGGTTGCTTAAAGGCATCAGTGTCAATTATTTTTCGGGCGAGCCGGTTTCGCGTAGCGATGCACGCGAGGTATCTGCAAACTGGGAGCCCTGGCGTACCGTGGCAACGTGGTATCTTTGGCGTAGTCTGGATCCGGTATCTACAGAATATCAAGGCATTACTGAGTAGCAGGCGACTGACAAAAAGACAAGTCATTGCTGGGCTGTGGTTTGTCCGTGAGTTAGCTGGTAGTGCGTCAGTAGTGATGGTTTAATAAAGGAATAATATGAGTAAGACAACATTTCTGGGCTTCGAACAACCGATCGCCGAGCTGGATGCCAAAATCGAAGAGCTGCGTTTCGTCCAGGACGATTCCGCCGTCGATATTTCGGAAGAAATCGACCGTTTGTCGAAAAAAAGCCAGCAACTGACCAAAGATATCTACGCCAAGTTGACTCCGTGGCAGGTTTCGCAGATTTCGCGCCATCCGCAACGTCCATACACGATGGACTATGTGAACGAAATTTTTACCGATTTTCATGAGCTGCACGGCGACCGCAGTTATGCAGATGACCTGTCTATCATCGGCGGCCTTGCGCGTTTCAACGGCCAGGCTTGCATGGTGATCGGCCATCAAAAGGGTCGCGATACCAAAGAGCGCGCCTTGCGCAATTTCGGCATGCCGAAACCTGAGGGTTATCGCAAGGCCTTGCGCCTGATGAAAGTCGCGGAAAAATTCGGCTTGCCGATTTTCACCTTTGTTGATACCCCTGGCGCTTTCCCCGGCATCGATGCGGAAGAGCGCGGCCAGTCGGAAGCGATCGGCCATAACCTGTACGCCATGGCGGAATTGAAGGTGCCGCTGATCGCCACCATCATCGGTGAAGGCGGTTCCGGCGGCGCGCTGGCGATTGCGGTTGGCGATGCGGTCTTGATGTTGCAATACGCAACTTATTCGGTGATTTCGCCAGAAGGCTGTGCGTCGATTTTGTGGAAAACCGCCGAGCGTGCGGCTGATGCGGCCGATGCATTGGGCCTGACCGCGCACCGTCTGAAAGCAGTTGGCTTGATCGACAAGATTGTCAGCGAGCCTTTGGGCGGCGCCCATCGCGATCCGAAACAGATGGCGTCGCTGTTGAAGCGCGCACTGGCCGATACCTTGCGCCAGTTCCAAGGCGTCAAAACCAAGGATTTGCTGCATGCACGCCATGAAAAGCTGATGAGCTACGGTAAATTCAAGGAAGTGCTGGCTGCTGAATAATTCTCGTGTCGAATCTTCATGCATCAAGTATCTACGCGTACTTAGAAAATACACTGGCGGCGCTGGCAGTCACGCGCGCTGCCGGTGATCCCCAAGTTCCAGCCAGACTGGCGATTGCCTACAGCGGCGGCCTCGATTCCAGCGTCCTGCTGCACGCGGCAGCAAGTTACGCCATTGCGCATGGCGTCAAGCTGCTGGCTTTTCATATCCATCACGGCATCAGTCCCAACGCGGATCAATGGCAGGCGCATTGCGCCGAGACTTGCGCGCGGCTGGGCGTTGAGTTCCATGCACAAACCATTGCGCTGCATGACAGCGATAAAAACGGCGTAGAAGAAGCTGCCCGAATTGGCCGTTACGCGGCGCTTGGCGCTTTGTGCCGCCAGCATCAAATTCCTTTGTTGTTGACTGCGCATCATCTGGATGACCAGGCGGAAACCGTGCTGCTGCAATTGTTGCGCGGCTCCGGCGCGGCTGGCTTGTCCGGTATGGATAGCTGGAATACAGCGCCGACCTTGCTTGGTGATGCCACCTTGCTGATGGTGCGTCCGCTGCTGAAAGTCTCGCGCGCGGCGATGGAAGAATATGCCGCTGCACAGCAGCTGGCTTATGTCGACGATGAATCGAATCACGATCCTCGCTATGCCCGCAATGCCTTGCGCCAGCAAGTGATGCCAGTGCTGGCGCAATATTTTCCCGGTTTTCAAGAGCGTTTCTCGCGCAGCGCCGGGCACATGCAGACCACGCAAAAATTGCTGGTTTCGCTGGCGGCGCAAGACATGGCCCTGTGCGCCGACGGCGCTTGTCTCGATATGGATCGCCTGCGCCAACTCAACTCGGAGCGTATCGATAACCTGTTGCGCTACTGGTTCGGCCTGCATCATCTGCGCATGCCTTCCAGCGCCTGGTTGAGTGAAATGCGCCAGCAATTGCTGGAGGCGAAAGCCGACGCCCAACTGTGCGTGACCCATCCCGATTGCCATATCCGGCGTCATCGCAACCGCGTATTCCTGACGCCGCGCGACGATACCGATCGCTCTGAAATCGAGCCGCAGGATTTTCGCTGGAGCGGCGAAACTGAAATCGCCTTTCCCGCATTTGGCGGCATCATGCATTTTGAGCCGGCGGAGCAGGGCGTTGCAGCCGAATGGCTGCGCGAGCAAGCCTTGCAAATCCAATATCGCGCTGGCGGAGAAAAGCTCAAGCTGGCCTTCAACCGGCCCACCAAGGCGTTGAAATATCATTATCAAGCCTTTGACGTACCGCCCTGGGAGCGTGAACGGCTGCCCTTGGTGCGTAGCGGCAAGCAAATCGTGTTTGCATCCGGTGTTGGTTTTGATTGCCATGTGCTGGCGGTTGAACCCGGTTCGCACATTAGCTTGCGTTGGGAATCGAATATATTGCCCTTGAGTCAAGATATTCGGTTTGACGCATAGACGCTATCTGGAATTCTTGCCGGTAACGCACTTGTCATAATGGGCTGTAGCGGGTACATTAAAGGGTTGATTTTTTATTTTTCCTGCACTACGCCCGTTACTAGCACCCACCAAAAATCCCTATGGCTTTAATCGTCCACAAATACGGCGGCACTTCGATGGGCTCGACCGAGCGCATCAAGAATGTCGCCAAACGCGTCGCCAAATGGCATGACGCCGGCCACCAAATCGTCGTGGTGCCTTCCGCGATGTCCGGTGAAACTAACCGCCTCCTGGGCTTGGCAAAGGAAATTAGCGCACAGCCTGATCCGCGCGAACTTGACATGCTGGCATCAACCGGCGAGCAGGCTTCGGTCGCGTTGCTGGCAATGGCGCTGCAAGCCATCGGCAAGCAAGCGGTCTCCTACGCCGGCTGGCAAGTCGCGATCAAGACCGATTCGGCCCATACCAAGGCGCGCATCCGTTCGATTGACGACGCCAAAGTACGGCAAGACCTGGATGCCGGCAAAGTCGTGATCATCACCGGCTTCCAAGGCGTCGACGAGGCCGGCAATATCACCACGCTCGGTCGTGGTGGTTCCGATACGTCGGCGGTGGCGGTTGCCGCGGCATTGAAAGCTGCCGAGTGCCTGATCTACACCGACGTTGACGGCGTCTATACCACCGACCCGCGCGTTGTATCCGACGCGCGCCGCCTGAACACGGTGACGTTTGAAGAAATGCTGGAAATGGCGTCGCTGGGCTCGAAAGTGCTGCAGATTCGTTCAGTCGAATTCGCCGGCAACTACAAGATGCCTACCCGCGTGCTGTCGTCGCTGACCGACCCTTTAATGCCGCTGGAAGAAGAAGCAGTTTCCGGCACCCTGATTTCGTTTGAGGAAGATACCAAGATGGAACAAGCCACCATTACCGGCATCGCGTTTAATCGCGACGAAACCAAGATTACCGTGCTGGGCGTGCCTGACCGCCCTGGTATCGCCTATCAGATTCTGGGCGCAGTCGCCGACGCCAATATCGAAGTCGACATGATTATCCAGAATCAGTCGGTCGACGGTAAAACCGACTTCACATTCACCGTGCCGCGCGGCGAGTACGCCAAAGCGATGGACGTGCTCAACGAGAAGGTGAAGGCCAGTATCGGTGCAGCCAGCATCACCGGCGACGCCAAGGTCTCCAAGGTATCGGTGGTCGGCGTGGGCATGCGCAGTCATGTCGGCATCGCATCGCAAATGTTCCGTACTTTGTCGGAAGAGGGCATCAATATCCAGATGATCTCGACCTCCGAAATCAAGATCTCGGTCCTGATCGATGAAAAGTACATGGAACTGGCAGTGCGCGCTCTGCATAAGGCTTTTGGACTGGAAAGCGCTTAAATCGTGTGAGCCTCTCAAAACCATGTCGAGCGGCCTGAGGTGGGGGTGCACGTCAGGGGGCGCACATCAGGTTTTTAGAGGTATTAAAAAAATTTTCAAAAAAAGCTGTTAATTTGGCATAGCGTTATTGACCGATGCCCTATGAAAAGTTATTATTCGTGTCCTTAACGCGGCGTTACTAAAAGCCGTTTAAGCTTGGAGGCGTGGCCGAGTGGTCGAAGGCACTTCCCTGCTAAGGAAGCATATGGGCTTAAACCTGTATCGTGGGTTCGACTCCCACCGCCTCCTCCAAGATTAGTGATAACCCCTTGATTTCGTAATGGAATCAAGGGGTTTTTCATTTCTACTATCAAATTAACGGAGAATTGTCCTTCTTCCTCAGGCCACATGCGCAAGCATGTGATTTTTGAGCGTTGCAATAATGCCAAATTGCAGTTGGTTGGTTTTTAGAAAATATTGCTTAATTGCATTAAATTCATCGGCGTTTGAATCGCACCAATGCGTGAGATGCGCTGATATGAGAAATCATGCGGCTCCGTCTTCAGCGCTCTCGGCACATTGATTAATTGCAGATCGAACTTTGCACTCGCCGAACAAAATTCATAGCGCCAGGAATTCACCGCAATTGCAGTAAGGTCCGTCCCTCTGGCTCGAAGTGGGTGCCGAAACGAACCAATCCACGCTTGCGCAGATGGCAGGTCATCAAATAACTGATAACCATGCCCGGATCGGCCGGCAGTACGTCGATCTCGATACCTTTGATGCGCGGTTCGTAAATCAACAGCGTCGCTTCCATTTCTTTCTTGAGCTGATGTGCAGATGCCGGCAGATTGCGGTAGACATTGGTCAGGTCCGGCAAACCAAAATCCGGCAAATGCTTGAGCGAGCCGGCCCGGGTATTGAGAATGCGCCGCAGGTTTTCCATGACGCTGAGGATTTCCAGCGTCTTGTCGTCGTAGGCATTCAGCGGAATATCGCCTATGTGCCCTAGCAACTTATCGTATAGCGAAGGTCCGGTTGACATATACAGTTCTCCGCTTAATCGCTATTGTCGGATGCGGCTACGGCTGCTGTTTGGGCAATGGCCGGAGCGTTGTCGTTCGGCAGAAATTCCACGACCAGATTGCCTTCTGCCGATTGCGTCAAACGTACCTCGTTCGGCATGCCGCCAGCTGCCAGCCTCACCAGCAGTTCGCGCGCCACCACCGGCAGGATCTGCTGATTCAGCAAGCTGTCGATGTTGCGTGCCCCCGATTCACGTAGCAGGCAGGCTTGCGCCAGTGCGTCAACCAGGCTTTCATCGCATGTCAGCTGAATGCCATATTGACGATGCAGACGGGCGCCGATAGCGTCGAGCTTGATCCGCAAGATATTGGACAGGGCATCCGCCTGCAGCGGACGGTAGAGAATCGGCTGGAAGCGCGCCAGCAAAGCCGGCTGAAAGTGGTTTGACAGAATCGGGTGCACCACCTCCATCAATTGCGCCGTGGAGATGGCGGGGTCGCCGCCTGTCATATCCATGATTTCCTGACTACCCAGGTTGGAAGTCATCAGAATCACGCAATTGCAGAAATTGATTTCACGTCCCTCGCCGTCGCGCATGGTGCCGCGATCAAACACCTGGTAAAACATCTCCAGCACATCGCGATGCGCCTTTTCCACTTCATCCAGCAACACCACGCTGTAAGGGCGCTGCCGGACCGCTTCGGTCAACACGCCACCTCGGCCATAACCGACGTAACCCGGCGGCGATCCCTTCAGCTGCGATACCGTATGCGCTTCCTGGTATTCCGACATGTTAATGGTGGTCAGCGCAGCCTCGCCGCCGAATAGCAGATCGGCTAATGCCAAAGCGGTCTCAGTCTTGCCGACGCCTGACGGCCCTGCCAGCAGAAATACGCCCAATGGCGAATGTTCGTTCTTCAAGCCCGCCTTGGCCGTGCGCAGGCTGCTGGCCAGTGCCGCCAATGCCTCGTTCTGGGCAACCACTCGGCTCGATAAGGTCTGCTCAAGGGAAAGCAGGCCTATCAGCTCGTCTTCCACCAGATTGCCGACCGGTACGCCAGTCCATTCCGCCACCACGCGGGCAACGGCCTGCGCATCCACATCAACAAACACCATGGACGTCTTTCCTTGTGCTTCGGTCAGGGCAAGTTGTGCTGCATCCAGCGTCTTTCGTGCAGCTTCACGCGCTTCATGATCTTCGGCGCTGGCGGCTTCCTGGAATTGAGTACGCCGCTCCTGCAATGTTTTTACCAGGGCCAGCTCATGCTCATAACGTTGTTGCAATTGCTCAAATGCGTTGCGTGCCTCGGTAATCGTGTTTTGCAAGGCCTCATGCCGCTCCTGCAGGCCGGTAATACCGGCCTCCTGATCAGCAGCGAGCTTGCCGATCTCCAGTTCCAGCGCACTTACTTGAGCGCGAGCGCGTTCAAGTTCGGCGGGCGGTGATTCCAATCCCATTTTTACCCGGGCAGCCGCGGTGTCGATCAGGTCGACTGCCTTGTCGGGCAACTGCCGCCCGGTCAGGTAGCGGCGCGACAGCTTGACGGCCGCCGTCAGCGCCTCATCGCGGATATGCACGTTGTGATATGTCGCATAACGTTTCGCCAGGCCGCGCAGCATCAGGGTGGCGTTGGCGTCGTCCGGTTCGTCTACCTTGATCACCTGGAAGCGCCGTTCCAGTGCCGCATCGCGTTCGAAGTATTCCTTGTACTCGGACCAGGTAGTCGCCGCGATCGTACGCAATTCGCCGCGCGCCAGTGCCGGCTTCAGCAGATTGGCCGCATCGGCGCCGCCGGCAGCGTTGCCTGCGCCAATCAGCGTATGGGCTTCGTCAATAAACAGCAGAATCGGCACCGGCGATTGCTGCACCTCATCGATCACATTCTTCAGGCGCTGCTCGAACTCGCCTTTGACTCCGGCGCCGGCCTGCAACAGTCCCAGATCCAGTGTCAGGATACGTACCTCGCGGATCACGGTCGGCACAGTACCTTCCGCCACACGCAACGCCAAGCCTTCCACAAGTGCGGTCTTGCCAACCCCCGGTTCGCCGACCAGGATCGGATTATTCTTGCGACGCCGTGCCAGCACGTCGACCATTTGCTGGATTTCGCGATCGCGGCCGAACACCGGATCGATCTCGCCGCGGCCGGCTTTCGCCGTCAGGTCGATGGCAAAGCGTGCGAGCGCTTCGCCACCTGTTGCCGCGGCATTGCCAGCAGCCTTGGGCGGTTTAGTGTTTTGAGTTGCGTTTTGATTCGATGCGGCGGGAGAGGGCGGGTTAGCGGCAGGGTCAGTTGCCGCAGGCAAGCTGTCATCGGCTTCGTCAACTTGCGACTCGACGGACCGCGCATCCAGCACGTTGCCGAGCCGCTGAATCTGCGCCGAAGTCATGCTGATAAGCGGCCACGCATCCGTGGCGCGCAAACTGTGGGGTGCATCGACCAGCGCCGCCAGTATATGTGCAGAGCGAATCGTGCGCGCATCGTCCGACATCGATGCCGCCAGCCAGGCACGCTGCAACACATCCATCAAGGTATGGGACAGCGCTGGCTTGCCGCGCATGTCATGGGGGAGGCGCTCCAGCGAAGTCAGTAACGCATTCCATACCTGATCGATATCAATCTCGTAATGACGCAAAATCGTTGGAATATCGCCGTTGCCCGGTTCGATTAACTTCAATAACCAATGCTCCAGCGTGATTTCACCGTGCGCACGCGCATGGCACAAGTTGGCTGCAGCTTCCAGCGCGCTGGCGCATTGCGGATTGAGCTTGCGGAGTAGATGGGTGGAATCGCGTAGGGTCATAGTAGTCCTAAGTAAAGTAATTGGTGCATTAGTGCGGTACGGTAGCCGGGCTGCCCTCAGGCCGGGTCATCAAGCGTCAGGCCGAAGCATGCAGCCTAGTTTCACTGCTGGCGGGTCGCACTACAAATTGCGAACGTCTCTCGGAAAGACCTCCAAGGCCGTTATCTCAGCATCGCTGTTATCGCTTGGATCTGGAAAAAAGCTAATAAACCTCAACATTCAATGATCATTTGAGAATATTTCTTTAATAATATTTTCTGGTAATCGACACTTTATTTTTAAAGTTTTAATTATTTTTTGAATATCATTATTTAAATTTATATCACCATTACCGTCAATTCTCACAGAATAGTCAGCTCCAAAAACTAAATAGGTGAAACATGTTCCTCCGGCAGCATGGAAGCCAGCGCTATCCGAAATTCCACAAGATGCCGAACCGGAAATAGAGGTGAAATCTTTTTTATACTCAATTTTTGCCATCCCTGAATCCATGCTGCCACCTTTAATCCAGTTATTATCAATTACAAAAAAACCACTTTCACGAAGTGCATCTTTGGGAGATAAGTGCAAAACGCATATGCTAGCTGTGAATTTTGATTTTTTATAATCTACATTTTTACCAACAAGCATACAATTCTCATCTACTGGATCTCTAAGAGTTTTCCATATTTTTGGTATTGCAATAGCGTAAAAATTGATGTATTCAAGGTTTTTATATTCTTTCGCAACAAGCAAGGGATTTAATGTGGAAAAAAGAAGTATAAAAATAAAATTCTTAGTTATTATATTTTTCATTTTTTTTGAGTAGTAAAATTTAAAGAATAAACTTCCTTAAATATTTCTCTAAAAGCTATAACCCTTTCTTTGCTTTTGTTGCAAAGACTAGTAATCATCCATTTTTCTTCATTAATCCAAAGAGCATCGACACAAAAATCTTTATTTTTTTCTTTAAAGAATGTGTTTGTAACTAATATTCCTTTAATTGATTCATTAAAAGCTATCTTTGAATTTTTTTCGTAGGAAGGCGTTAGCGAGTGCCAGTTTTTATTTTCATAAACAAAAGTGCCGAAATACAAAGGATAGCCACTAGATTCTTTGATATCCTGCAGCATCATTTGGTTATTAAAATCAATTTTCGCTGTTTGATTGTGATATTTTAAATATATATAAAAGGGACAAGCATTATAACGATCATTGTCTATTCTATTCTTCAATGAACTTTCCAAAATACGATTAGCTGTAACAACCAATTGCGAATTTTTAGGGAACGAAAATCCACAAATTTCACGTAAATTTGATTTTTCATCTATTCGTATTTTTGACTGAGCATTTGAGGGTTCAGCAAAAAAAAGACTAGTAATACCAAGCATTAATATCAACTTATCGAACATCACGTTGCTCCACTTTAAAATTAATTGGAGTTAATTCAACGCCAATAGATCACTTACATTCTGAAAGTGAAGAATATCCACGGTGAAAATATTTTATATTAATGCGGCAACAAAAATTTATCGGAAATTGATTTTAGAAATTGATTAATTATTCCCATTCGCAAGGAAAAGCATTTGCGAATATCTTTGCAACCTTGATTTTCCCCTAGAAAAAATTGTATAGCTATTGTCTTATGATTATTTGTTAAAACAATTGCATAACACTGTCCTCCATAATTCGACGAAATAGAGTTTTTTGTTATTCCACAAAGCGGGAAGGCTTCGAAGCCATACCAATTTCTAAAGGAAATTTTTTTAACATTTTCAGTTATTGAATTCAGGTGAATTTCTCCATCCCCCGTCTTAAAATAGAGTGGAGATGTCGCATCGATTTGAGCACATGTCTGTAAATCTGAAAAGCAAAGAGTTCCAAAATCCTCGCTATTACCCATTATGGATTTTTTCATGTTAAATGAAATATTATAAATAATGGGATTTTCATTTCTTACTAAATCTGATGTTGCTGATGAATAAAATATTTGTGAATATTTTAAATTAAAGTCTTTTATGGAGTAATTTGCCAATGATTCTTTGGCAATCGTAAAACTGCTTACAGACAATAGAAAAAGTAGAATTAGTATTTTCACAATGCGTCTCTTAATATTTAAAAAATATTTTATGAACGATAAATCCTATTATTCCAAGCACCTTCTGTACCATTAATTTTTCTTGTCACGGCGCGTACACTTTCTCACTTATAGGTTTGTTGCTGGGTTCCGATATTTTTACTGATCGGCTAAATTCATGGAATTTGCCCCAATATCTCTTGAGCGCAGCAGCATTATTTTTATATATAGACTCACCTCTACTCATGAGAGATAAAATATTATTGTTCCATATAAAAAATGCTTTATAACATTGAGCACCAATCGCGTGAAATCCAGCGCTATCCGAAGTAGGGCAAGATACAACGCCTTCTATAATTTCAATATCATTGACAGAAAAACTCTGTACCAGAGTATTGCCGCTCATACTGCCAGCAATAATCCACTGTCCAGTTTTTTCATCTCTCATCAGTCCCGCGACATTTTTAATATCAGAATCTTCTCGATAAATTGATAAAATCGGATCGACATTTTTATTTTTACCTTTGACGTAAAAATCAATCCCATCAAGATCATTTTTTTGGGGAAGCCACTCTTGAGGATATGTGAACGAAAATACCCCGACATCAACCTGTTTGACAGTAGCAGCTTGAACAGGGATGAATAGATAAAAAAGAATGAATAAAAAATATAAAACCGTGGAATTTTGTTTTATGTAAAAATTCATTGCCATCTTATTTGTCTAGTAAAATTTTAGTGATTTGGGTTGTGTGTGTTTTTACGCTCAAACAAATCATTTATAGACGAAGAACCACCAAAACAAGAGTCGCTTCCCAATGCCAATTATTTGTAATAATAATATTATATAAATTTTAGTATTTTTTAAATTGATTCCATAAATTAATTAATTCCTTTTTGGAGAGGATTTGTTTTTTGTGACATTATTTTTCTCAACTAAGTTTCCATATAAAAAATTATCGTGCTCAAGAGAAATAAATGCCACTTGGCAAGTAGAATTGGCGCGATAAACGGGACCATTTTCAGTATCGCAATCTACATCTGCGCTATATCCTTTACCAATTTTGGTCTTGAACTCCTGCATCGGGTAATACGACATACCCGTTGTAACGACGAGACCTGACTTTGGTTCATCATCTCTTCGGCCACTCTCCGAAATATCAAGATAAGGAACTATCCCTTGATCTCTTACGTCGGCCATATTGGAGTAAACACAAAATTGACCAATAAATTCTTTTTCATCCTTGGAGAAAATATCAAAACATTCACCGCTGCCGTTTGTTAGTGTTTTTTTTGCCACAAATTTTGGCGGTATTAAAAAAACTAGATGTGATTTTTCTATTCGTATTTCCGATTGCGAATAAGCAATAGTACTTACGAAAAAAAAGATTAAGCTCATTTTTTTTAAAATCTTTACATGCGTCTTCATATGTATGGCATTGCTGGCTTTATCCTATTCGGTCGGTGATTCACAGATCAGGCCGCGTAGTTTTTTACGTGCCACTTCGTTGTTCTGCAAGTAGGGGGCTAGGCTATCGTGTGTTTCGCCTGGATTTTTGGCTCTAGCCTTTTCTACTTTCGCCAGCACATCGAGAATCGCTTTGATGTCGCATATGCCATCATTGGCAAATACGCTGTCACCTTCACTGATTTTCGTCCATCCCATAAATTGACAGATTTCTCTTTCGACAGTTTATTTTTAGTCCGGTCCGATGACTCTGCCGAAGCCGTTCATTTGGAAGTCACATCCTCTGCGTCTTCAATAAATTCAATACTGTACAAAATTTTTAAAAGATAAGGTAGAACATTACTCTTGGGGATGTTCAATCGCATGATGGACGTACTACCACACACCGCTTTAGGTGGCTGCGCAACACAAAAATACATATCTTGATATTCATCTCTATTCGTAACAGCGATAAATCTTTGACTGTTTGAGTAAATGAGTTTTGCTTTTAAAAATCTTCGAGGTTCACTTTCTATAGCCTCTATGATTCTAGGCATCCACATGTGCTTTTTTTCATCATATTTAGCCCAGTCTTGAATTTTATTTTTGTGAATGTCGTAACAAGTTAAAGGAAATCCGATTTCATCAGGAACAAACCTCTCGGCAGATGAAGGCAATATTTTTGCTTCATATAGAATAGTAAATTTTCCATCTAATCGCCCGGGGCCAGTATTTCCCGATAGGCGACCATCATATGGGTCAGTCAATTTAATTCGGCAGCCTCCAAATTCTTCACTACGTAATTCTCTCGGAGTTTTGTGTGTGAGATCACTATCAGCATAGACAGTTTGATAAAAATTAAACAACCCAAATAATAAAATCATCTTAAGATAAGTCATTTTTCCCGCCTTGGTTCATGTCCTTCTGGGTAATCCAGTTCCAACACGCCATTCACATTTGGGAAGCGCATGTCTGTTAATACTGCCAATGCCTGTGCCCAAGGTACACAACGATCAATAAAGCCATTTAATCGATGATCATATGGTTGATTAATTACGCCCGGCAAATTAACACTAGCCGATGCCTTCCAGAATGCCTCGCTACGGTAATAAATTTTTTCACCAGATGAAGTGGGTATTTTGCAACGTTCAATATTAATGGTTCCATCGGCATAGCGTGCCATACTGATCCAAGCCCAATAAACACCAGCACTATCAGCAGCATCACTAGAATTTTCCATATCTGGATTGTTCGTTCCGACTAATTCTCGCCACTCTTTCATCTGCGTTGTCACCCCTGACACGCTATCAGTCAAGAAACTGTTTTCCCGTTTTTTTTCAGCCGCCCCTTGTGCCATTTTGAGTTTGTTCTCAATAATTACATCTATTTTTCTCCCCCGAAATTTCCAGTAGGTAATGTAATTGTAGATATGTGTCAATTGCAAAAAACCGCGACCATCCCAAGGGTAATACCACGCTGCCTTATTGTTTTCATGCAGCTTGCTCCACCATTGAGTTTCTTGTATCGAATTGCCAAAAAAAGCCGCCATGCGATAAGGCGTATTTATGCCGTATTTGCGAAAAGTTTTGTTAAGCGGAATTCGGTGAATAGTAAAAACAGGATTGGTTTTTTCATCTGCGTTCGGTTTTGGTACAGCTTCCCATGCCGCTTTTCCTCCCATTCCTCGTAGCACCATCTTGGGCAGGAATTGTTTAAATTCTTTTTCACTCAACCACCTACACGTTCTAAACTGCTCAATAAACGCCAGCGGATGGAAATGCCATATTTTGGTAGGCAATCCGGTCTTGTCCCAGAACTGGAATTTTTCGACGAAATCCAGAAATTTCTTGTAGCCATCTGGATTGCCGTCGTAATGTTCGCCTGGCTTGAGTAATCTTGCGTAGCGTGTGGCATTACCTGCTTTATCCCACTCGGTCGGTGATTCACAGATCAGGCCGCGTAGTTTTTTACGCGTCACTTCGTTGTTCTGCAAGTAGGGGGCCAGGCTATCGTGTGTTTCGCCCGGATTTTTGGCTCCGGCCTTTTCCGCTTCCGCCAGCACATCGAGAATCGCTTTGATGTCGCATATGCCGTCGTTGGCAAATACGCTGTCGCCTTCACTGATTTTCGTCCATCCCATAAACGACGGAAAATCGGCATCGGAGAGTTTGAGAATGTTTGCTGCACTCAGATCGACATACCCCAATTTGCCGGGGGCATAGACAATGGGCTGCCAATTGACAGACTGCTCTTTCGACAGTTTATCTTTATCCGGTCCGATGACTCTGCCGAAGCGCAGCAGTTCATATCCGGCGCTGGGGCAGGCGGGATAACGATCGGTAGCCGTTTTATATAAATTGTATTCATAGTCCGACTCCACATAGCCGGACTGGACATCCTGATAGGGAATAAGCGTAGGCGTTTTATCCTTGCCTTCGTCTTGCCAGACGGTCGTGGTTTTACTGCCTTTGTCATAGCTTACCCGTACAAACAGACGCTTTTCTGTCGAGCCGGTTGCCGTATGGGTTTTATCGTAGAGCCTGCCGCCAGCCGGAATCACGAAATAGCAATCGCCCCACAACTCCGCATCGCCATCGGTGCTGACGGTTTCTTTGCCAAGTTGGGTATGGTTAAAATAAGCGTTGAAGTCGTCATTGACCATGAAGATTTCAAAATGAATCATCGTGTGGCCATACATCTTGCCGCAATAACCGAGAATGTCTTTCCGGTACACCTTGGTCTTCCCATCGGCAACAATGTCGGCAGATCCCGGCTGTCGCAGCAGAGGAATCATTACGCTTCTGCTCTTGTCTTTTTCATGGCCGATATCTTTTGTATTGGCTAAATGCATGTAGAGCGAATAGAAGGTTATCGGCCGGCCATTGCCTGTTTCTGTTTCGTGCTTGAGAAGCACAAAACCGTTATCTTGACCTTCTTCCACTGCTGTCCCCGCCAGGCGATAAGCCACCACCGTGCCGTCGGCAATCGCACGCACTGGCTGACCGATAGTCTGCGGATGCAAGTGAATGCCACCGTGCCAGCTCCGTTGATAGCTTAGTGGATAGGTACCGTGCACGGATTCGCAGTCATCGAGCTTAGCGACTTCTGCCAATGCGGCAAGCTCGTATCCGGTGACGGCATTCGGTTCTGGCAGAAAGGGAAAACTGATCAGCATGGGGATAGCCTTGATTAGCGGGAAAACGGGAATTTATCGCTGTAATTAAATTCGCTCACAGGAAGTGGCGGTGCAGGGATGTGCATCGAAGCTGCTCCCGGCTTACCCCAATATGCACATCTCTCATAAATATCCCCTGGCGTACCGTTCTCAATGGCTTCCGGCCGGATTTTGATGTAGGAACCGCCAGCGCCTATCCAGACTTCCTTCTCAGCAGAAAGAATCAATTTGCCTTCCACGCTGACAATCTTCAGGTCCTTCAACGCGGTTAATGCCATCTCATCGCTTTGCGCCTGAATCTCGACCTTGCCCTTGGCCGCAAAGATTTTGATGCCGAGTTTCTGCGCAAACAGGGAGGCAGCTTCGCCAGCAGCGACGGTGAATTTCTTGATCACGCTGATATCGGCATTGCCGCCGGTAGTGGCGATCAGATTTTTTGATGCGGATAATTGCAAATGATCGCCAGAGGCGAGGGCAATGCCGGCAGGGGCGCTAAACAGTGCGCCGGATTGCTTCAGATCTTTGAGCGTGTTATTCAACAGTGCCTGCTGCTGATCGAAGTCTGCTGCAATGGCTTGCGCTTGCTTGACTGCGCCGCCTAATGCCTGCGTCTGCTGCAATGCCTGCTCCAGCTGGGTAACGGCAGCTTGCATCTCCAGTTGCTGGCCATTGGCCTTTGGTTGGGCGTCGGCAGAAAGAAATAGTCCCTTGGTGGCACGGATGCTTCCCCAAAAATCGGTACGCATTTCCAGACCCTCGCCGCGCTTTTGCTTCTTCGCGTCGACCAGATGGCCGAGATTGAGCTGGCTCTTGCCGTGCTCGGTCGCCAGCTTGACGTGTTCCTCACCCTCCCAGTCTTCCATCCGCAACTTGTTGTTGCTCTGGGTGCGGATTTCATTGCGGCTCATCCATCGGTTCTGATTGGTGATCAGGTCTGTGTTCTGACTGTCATGCAGGACATGGGCGATGTAGGGCCTGTCCGGATCGCCGTTATGAAAGGCGACGGCGACTTCAACCCCATCGATCAGCGGGAAATGAAAGCCGGTTTGCAATCCTCCTGCGAATGGCTTGGCGAGGCGCATCCAGCAGCTATTCAATCCGGCTTGACGCGGATCGCGGTCGAAGTCGAATTGCACCATATAGTCACCGGCCTTGTTCATGTAGGCGTAGGGGTAACGATCGGGTGAGGCGATGCGGGCGCTGACTGTGCCGTCGATTGTCGGCCACTCTTCTTCATTCAATGGCAGACGATAAATGCGGTCGGACGGAATGGCGGTATAGCCGTTGTGATAGGCGGTATCTCTGGCGCCGTGATGGGTGACCCTGGTGATCAGCTGGCCATATTCGGCATCCGGCAAGACTTTATTGGTGAAGCGGAACACCGCCCCGGGTATCAGGCCAAGCACATTGCTTTTACCCTTGTAGACGACTTGTTCGCACAACGCGGCTTCATGGCGCAAGCGTCCTTCCCATTCGGCCTGTTCTTTGCTCAGGTGCAGTGAGCCAAAGGCATACGATTGACCGAAGGTAGTCTTGTCGTTACGGGCCAGGTTGACTTCGGTTTCTATCGGGGCGGGTGCTGCAAGGCGGTTGTAGTCTCTGACGATATAGGATTGCGGGATCTGTTTGGCATGGGTTTCCAATGATCGTACTGCTTCGCTGCCAACGCTTTCGAGTCCGGCATCCCGACTCAATGGCGCTGACAATGCCGGACTGCGCCGGTAATGCGTGAAGTCATCGCCGAAATGGATAATTTCCCCATACTCGCCGGCATCGATCCGAAACCAGATGCCGCTGCGGCGGCACAGTCGTTGAATAAACGCCAGGTCATTCTCATGCCACTGGGTGACGATGGGGCGCTTCTCATAGTCGCGCAGCAACGTAAAACTGAAGTGGCTGTTGTCGCCGGCAAAGCCATGCTCCCGCAGGATGGTTTCAATAATTTTAGGAAATGTTTGCTCCAAAAACAGCCGGCAACGCGTAACGTTGCGCAACTGCGCGATACGCGATTCCAGCACCATTTCGTAGGTACTGATGTCCTGGTTGCTGTCCAGTTGCCGAAAGCCGGTGATGATGCCTTGGGTCTTGCGGCCTGCGCCCAAGGCGGGCAGGCCGGGTAGGGCAGGAGGGCTGATGGTGAAGGTCGCCGGCATGCCGACAAAGGCGGAGCGGGGCAAATCAGACTGGGGATGCGTCATGCGGATCACAAAGCGGCTCGGCTCACCCAATTCTTCGACGCCATCGAAACTGACCACGCTAAGGGCTTTGCCGCTGACGCCGGCGCGCGGCACATCGAGACGATAAGGCTGAAGAGCGCCAGAGCGCAGCAATCCTGTGAAATTGTCTGTATTCATGACTGCCGCTCCTTCAAGCTCATGCGCTATTGCCGTCGTCTGCAAATAAAATGGAAAATACCGGGCGACTGGCGCCCGATAAGAGTAAGTTGCTTCTCGACTTGTCGGCCGAGGCTGAACAATCGAGAGGCTTCTTCCTGGCTATCGCTTTCAGCGATTAGCGGCCTTCGTTCCAGCTGTCGGTATGAATAATGTTGCCGTCTTTGTAAGACCAGGTGATTTTTTCGTAACGCAGCGCGACTTGTTCCAGGTGGTTGTATTTCTCGCGTGCCGGGTCCTTGATGTTGTGCATCTTAGGAGACACCGAGACCACTTTGACGTTGTCCAGCTTCATGTTGTAGTACTCTTTTTCAGTACCGGCATCGTCAATCTGATACCACTTCAACTCGACCGACTTGAGCGTCTGGCCGCTGGTGACTGCTTTGTAAAGATACGGCGACGACGCGTCGAACTCTTTAACGAACATCATAGGCTTGTGCACGCGGGTACCGGTCAGTTTGCCGGTATTGCCGTCGGTCGGGATTTCAACCGCATGGTCGAACTCGACTACTTCGACGCTGCCTTCACGACCTTGAATACGGACGGAACCCTTGATGTCCGCGCCGCCGTCGTCTTTGATCCACATATATGCTGGAATTGCCATGTTTCACTCCTTGTTGATAAACAATGCTACAAAAAAGCCCCTATGCTGAGGCGCCACGATCAGGTTCCGGGGGAATCCGGTACCAGTGTGATTTCAACGCGGCGATTACGCGCGCGTCCGGTTTCGGTTTGATTGTCTGCAATCGGCTTGCTGTCGCCGTAACCTTGAATGGCAAAGCGCGATGGTGTGAGCTCCGCGGCTTCCACCAGCCAGTCGCGTACCGCACTGGCCCGCGCTATCGATAACTGTTGATTGCTGGCGGGATTGCCGACGTTGTCGGTGTGTCCGGCGACCAGGATGCGATTGTTGGGATGGGCCTTGATCATTTCCAATGCGCCCACCATGGATCGTGTCGATCCCGGCTTCAGTTGTGCCTGGCCGGAAGCGAACAATGACATGCTGTCCAACGTCACAATAGTAGGTTCCTTGGCTGGCGGCTGGTAGGACGCGATCGCCGCATTGAGCGCAGGCAAAACAGCCGCGCCACGGTACATCCCGAAGCCCAGGTGCAAGGGCACGCCGGTACGCTGATAACGCTCCAGCCGGTCGCGATCGGCAGTCAGCGCTGACAAGGCATCGCGCCGCGCTGCGTCGTTAGCCGCAGGGACCTCGACGAATCGCGCAATGTTGTCACTTGCCTGCGCCAGCAAGGCATGATTGTTTCTGGCTGCCGCCCAGCCTGCCAGGGCCAGCGCCGCAGCGATCAGGAACAACAAGTGGGCCAATGCGCGCAAACGGGGCGAGATCCAGGCGCGCTGTGGCATGGCTTCAATCAACGGCTGCGGCAGTGGCCAGCGCGAATTGCTGGCAGCGAAGCGCGGCGGGGTCAGATGCGTGCGTTCCTGCAAATGGCGGTGCCACGGAGAATGTGGATTGGTGCTTGGACCACAATCGACCCAGGCGACTCCGCACAGCGGCCACGGGGCTGCGGGCTGATTGCGGTCCTGCAGGGCAACCATCGCCACATTCCGGGTCCAGCGCATTAAATCAGGTAGACTGGCCGCGCGCCAGGCTGGGCCGGATTGTCCGTGCGCGCGCTGAGCCTGACCTTCTGCGGCTTTAATGATGGATTCAAACGCACTGGTATCCTTGATCGGTTTGCCGCTGGATAAACCGTACCAAAGCGGCTCTGCGTCATCATGGTCGCGCTGATCGGACGTCAATCGCTGATACACCGCGAGATAGCCGGGAATGCGTGTTCCCAGCATGCGCGTGGTATCGCTGCAAGCCTGCCGTATCAGACGCAGGGCATGCGTCACTGCATGATCGTCGCCATACAAGGCGGGGGCCAATGCAAGGACAATACCGTCCGGCGCCCGGCCATCGCGCCACTGCCGCAGGATCAGTGACAGGGGCGACAGATCCTGTGCGCGATCGACGCGCACCCAGATGGCGCCGTCGCCGACGTGGGCCATGCGTTTATCCAGGCCGTTGAGGAACAACTGAGGCAGGCCATCGCCCATGACCAGCAGCAACGGCATTTGCGTGCGCAGGCTGTGGGGCAAATCAGCGGTCACCGCCCCGAGCGCACCCAGCATCGCGGCGCTGCGTTCGCGCGCACGCGCAATCCGTATGGACCAAAGCGCGATCATCCCCACTGCGACCAGCAGAATCAGGACGACCAGAATCCATTTCAATTCCGGCGCCAGGTTAAAAACGCCCAGCACCAGAATCAAAGCGAGACCGGCAGCAAACGCGACTATCGCCCGGTAGGGATATCCGAAACTCAAGTCGGTCATTGCAGCTTCTGTTGCAGCAAATGGGACAACTGCAGATCAAGCGATTGTCCGAGAATGAAATACAGCAGTAACGCTGCTACTGCGGTCAATCCCGCCAGCGCCCATGGCGATAATCGATACAGCCAATCGAATAGCCGGTTGCCGTGCGAAGCGTCGACAATCAGGCTATGTTCCGGTTGTCGCTGCAATCTGTTGAGCTGAGCGTCGAGATCGGCCATCAGCGCAGTACGCTCCTTGTCGCCAGTACGCACATATCGTCCCTTGAAGCCGAGGCCGAGAACAGTGCTGTAGCATTGCAGCAATTCGACATTGGGCGGAGTTTCCCGCATGCGGGCCTGGATGCGCTCGTATATCCGTTCGCCGGCATCATGGTTCTGGAAGCGCTCTACTTGCAAGGGCTCCGCGTCCCATTCCTGCCTGGATGTCTCGGGCAGATAGCGCAATACGGTTTCGTCGAGCAGGCCACATTGTGCATAAATGACGTCCTGCTTGACGTCGATGGCGACCTTTCGTTGCTCTAACGCGTCGTCCAGCGCGGTGACCAGCTGCAGGCAATCCCGGCGTAATTCCGTAATCGTGTTCGGCGTCGCTTTCTGTGCCAGAAGCGAGACCTCAAGTGCGGTGTCGCGCAGCAGTGCGCGTATAGGCAGCGGGGAATTGAAGGTAAGTGATGTCATGGTGTGAAGGTCATCTGATAAAGGTCACGATGTAAAGGTCACGATGTAAGTACGGCAAACAATTCCAGCGAGGCGTCGCGCAACGATGACGGCAGATAGATCTGGCACGCGCGCGCCGCCAGCATCCTGGCGTGCGCCGGATCGGTGGAGTCGAGGGCGAAATACTGGTTTTCCAGGCGCACCGGGATCGCCGCCGGAACGCGTTGCACTGCGCGCAGCGGGATACCGGCCAGCGCGGCATTGACGATGTGGCCAATGTCGTCGGGACTGCCGATCTTGCACAATTTCGGAATATGTTCGATCAGTTGCAGGGCCGGTAATCCCGCTTGCACCGACAGGTAATAATCGGCGCCTTTCAGCAGCCGCTCGTCCAGGAACTGGCCGCTCCAGATCGTCGGGCTCTTTTGCGTCAGGCCGATCGGAATGACGCGAGACGGGATGATGGCGTCCAGAAGTTCCCGAATCAACGCTTCCAGTTTGCTGAAAACCTGTTCTTGCTGATTGTGATCGTAAGCCGGTAAGGAGGTCAGGGTGGTCGCCGTCGAGAACGTCATCAAGGCGCCGGCCAGGCGCGCCAACAATGCGTATAGTTTTTCTGGCGGCTGGTTTGGATGGCTCACCAGGAACGACAGATCCGGCCAATGCGTGTTAATGCAATGTAAAAGCCAGAACAGCGAGACATCGGCAACGCCGAATTCCGCGATCTGATCTACGCGTTCACGGCGCCGGCTGGACAGGGCGGTACTCTTGGCCAGCAAAATATCGGTCAGGCGGGCGACGCGCTCCGTGTGGCGCTGATGCGCCGACAGGAGCAGGCATGGAGGTACATAGGTGCGGTCGACTTCGAATTGCCCGCTCACATTACGCACAATCCGGGCAATCGGACACACCATGTTGTCCGCTTGCGTCTCGAAGTCAAACAGCAAGTGCACAGCGTGCCGTTGCACCGCCAGTTCTTCCACGCCTTCGCCGAAGAGATCCGGCGTCTTCACAAATTCGCGGAAATACCGCCGCGGCCGCGCCAGTTTTTCATCGTCGTAACGGCAATTGCCACCCTCGGCATTGAGCAAGGGCAGGGCGGCGACTACCACCGCACTTTGTTTGTCGGCCGGAATATCCCGCGCCAGATCGCGCGCCGGCGGTAGGGCATCGGCTACCGATGTATCGATGACGGTGCTGTCGGGGAGGCGCACTTTCAGGCTCGATAATTTCAATCGTCCGGCGCTGAGCGTTTCTTCGTCGATCTGTACATCGACCACACCCCAGGGCTCGGCAACGGTCAATGAAGCCAGTTGCCGCCCGCTGAAATGCGACCAGAGTTCCTGCTGCTGGAAATGTTGCGGGGTAAGAATGACCCCCTCTCCAAAGAGTGGTTTAAAAATCCGCATGACTTCCCGTCGTGTGTGTGATTGCCGATGGCGCTGGATGACTAAAAGAACAGAACATCAGTGACGGCGATCTCATTATTGCGTCAATGACACTATTTTCCGTATTGCCAAACGACATCTAAAAATTGTCATTCAATGTACAAAAATCATTTACTCGTTCATTACCCATTGAAATTCATGAGATTTCAGGATGTTTTCTCGTGGTAACAATGCCAGAAATCAAAAAAATGACATTAAAGAACATTTAACATTTCAAGCAAATTTCAAGATCTTATTTTTACTGAAAAAGATATAAAAGCAGCTACATTTAGAAGCACAAATCCCAATAAGTAAACCTGTCATTTTTGACAGGTTTTAGTTGTCAAAAAATTATGATACTAATACGTACTGATGTTTTAAATTCTCTTAAATTCAGTTACTTACATGTTTAAATCTGTCAAATAATGTAATTGTTGTCTATGGAGTGCCAGAGTTGCTAAAAACGAATTGGCCTATACTCGATTCGTATTATCCTGCCATTTTTACCATGTTTTTTCCAAGTGTCCATAAGTTTCTGTGATTCACTAAATTTAACAATTTATGGCGAGATAAAATTGACAATAGCTAGTTCGTGGGCATCTAATAGGCTTTTTTAAGTTCTCTTTATTCGATGTTTTCACTTCTCACAGGAGCATAGAATGGCCGAAAGTTTTCAACGGGAAATTCCCAAAGCGCGGGTAAATATTTCCCTCGATCTACACACTGGCGGCGCCCAGAAGCGCGTCGAGTTGCCGCTCAAATTGCTGGTGATGGGTGACTACAGCGCAGGCAAAGAAAATGCGCCGCTTGCCGAGCGCAAGAAGGTCAGCATCAACAAGAACAACTTCGACGCGGTGCTGACCGATATCAATCCGGAAGCCAAGATCACGGCCGAGAACACGTTGGCTGGCGATGGTTCGGAGATGAGCGTGGCGCTTAACTTCAAAACGATGAAAGACTTCGCCCCGGAGCAGGTGGCGCGCCAGATTCCGGAACTGCAGGCGATGATGGCCATGCGCAATTTGCTGCGCGACCTGAAATCCAATCTGCTCGACAACGGCACTTTCCGTCGTGAACTCGAGAAAATTCTCAAGGATGACAAGCTCTCCAGCAGCCTGCGCGCTGACCTGAGCCGTATCGCCTCGATCGACACCAAGCCAGGCCATAGCTGATTGGCTAGCGGCGCGATTGAAAAATTGATGACACACTGATTACGGGGAATAACATGGCTAACAACGAAACTCCACAAAGCAAGGTACCGGCAGCAGCCGCGGCAGCGGCAAAGACCGTCGTTCTCGACAACCGCAGCGTCTATGAATCGCTGTGCGACAAGATCAACCTGAAGCCGATCGACAAGGCGCGTCCGCTAGAGGCATTCCAGGATAACGACATTCTTTCGGAGTCCCCAGCTGATGAGCGCATGGCGCGTGCGGTCAGCGTGTTCCTCAACATGGTGGCCGACGCCAGCAAGAAGGTTGACCGTCTCGACAAGACGCTGCTCGATTTCCACATCGATCACCTCGACCAGCAGATCAGCCGGCAACTCGATGCAGTGATGCATTCGCCGCAGTTTCAGCAGATTGAATCGGCCTGGCGTGGCCTGCGCTTCCTGGTCGACCGCACCGATTTCCGCAAGAACGTCAAGATCGAAGTGCTGGACGTATCCAAGGATGCCCTGCATCAGGATTTCGAAGACACGCCGGAAGTGATCCAGAGCGGTTTGTACCGCCACACCTACATCCAGGAATACGACACACCGGGCGGCGAGCCGATCGGTTCCATCATTTCCAACTACGAGTTCAGCAACTCGCCGCAAGACATGGCCTTGCTGCGTAACGTCTCCAAGGTCGCCGCTGCCGCCCACATGCCGTTTGTAGGCTCAGTCGGCCCGGCCTTCTTCGGCAAGGAAACCATGGAAGAAGTAGCGGCGATCCAGGACATCGCCAACTATTTCGACCGCGCTGAATACATCAAGTGGAAGAGTTTCCGCGAGACCGATGACGCTCGTTACATCGGCCTGACCATGCCGCGCGTGCTTGGCCGCCTGCCGTATGGCCCGGACACCGTTCCGGTACGTGCATTCAACTACACCGAAGCCGTCAAGGGTCCAGACCACAATCGCTATCTTTGGGTAAACGCCTCGTTTGCTTTCGCCGCCAACATGGTCGGCAGCTTCATCAAGAACGGCTGGTGCGTACAGATCCGCGGCCCGCAAGCCGGCGGCAAGGTAGAAGATTTGCCAGTGCACTTGTACGACCTGGGCACCGGCTACCAGCCGAAGATCCCAACCGAAGTGCTGATTCCGGAAACCCGCGAATTCGAATTCGCCAATCTCGGCTTCATTCCGCTGTCGTTCTACAAGAACAACGACTTCGCCTGCTTCTTCTCGGCCAACTCGTCGCAAAAGCCAGCCCTGTACGACACCAAGGAAGCCACCGCCAACAGCCGCATCAATGCGCGCCTGCCGTACATCTTCCTGCTGTCGCGCATCGCCCACTACCTGAAACTGATCCAGCGCGAAAATATCGGTACGACCAAGGACCGCCGTTTGCTGGAGCTGGAATTGAACAACTGGATCAAGAATCTCGTCACCGAGATGACCGACCCGGGCGACGATCTGCAAGCTTCGCATCCGCTGCGCGAAGCCAATGTGATCGTGGAAGACATCGAAGACAATCCAGGCTTCTTCCGCATCAAGCTGTTCATCGTGCCGCACTTCCAGGTTGAAGGGATGGACATCGGCCTGTCTCTGGTCTCGCAAATGCCTAAAGCAAAGACTTAAGGTAAGTCTGTATGAACGGGCGATAGTCCTGCCGGGTGCAGGGCTATCGCCCTTATTTCCTTCAAGAATACAAATACAAACAAGAACGCGCGTCTCAGGAAGAGGTAGTCATGGGTATGAACGATATAGTGTCATCGCTGAAGTCAGGTGCTTTACAACCCTATGCGCTCGATGTGCCGCGCGCCGGCGCCAGTGCCAAGGATCTCAGCGTTGTCAGTTTTGAAGGCACTGAAGAGTTGGGCCAGCCCAGCCGTTTTGCGATTCGTTTAACCCATCCTCTCGCCGATTTGCCGCGCGCCAGCTTTGTCGGCATGCCCGCCACCTTTACGATTAATCCCCCTCAGTTAGCCGGGCTCCCTGCGTTAGGTGCGGGCCGCAAGATTCAGGGCGTCATCACCAGCTTTGGCGAACTCGACAACAACAAAGACGTGACCACCTATGAAGTGGTGCTGGAATCGCGGCTCGCCCAGCTGCGCAACATCAGGCGTTGCCGCATGTTTTTGGAAAAGACTTTCCCGCAAATTATCGAGGATATCCTGCGCGAACATGGCTTTGCCGGCGACGGCAGCCATTTCAGCTTTACCTTGCTGCGACAATATGAAAAGCGGCCGATCGTCACGCAATGGCATGAAACGGACCTGGCTTTTATCCAGCGCCTGTGCCGCCGATGCGGTATCTGGTTCCGGATGGATGCCGGCGAGTGGGGCGAGGTTACCCATTTTGGTGATGACTTCACCCACTACAAGCGCAAACCGGCGTTGACTGCACCGTTGTCCGCCAACGCCGGACTTGAAAGCGTCGGCGCTGAAGCGGTACATGCATTCGAGACCCATTACAAAAGCATTCCGCAATCGTTTATCGTCCGGGATTACAACCGGCTGAGCGCACCGCCGACCATCGAAACCGAAGTCAATCTGGCGCGTAACGATAAAACCACTTATGGCCAATCGTATTCCTGGGCGCCACTGCATCTGGATACCGAGCAGGCCGAATGGGAAGGGCAGCTGCGCCATGAGGCGGCGCTGTGCGAACAAATCGTCTACCAGGGAAAAAGCAACGTCCTCGACCTGGTTCCCGGCGCTGTTTTCAAATTCACCAACAAGGTCTTGCCGGATGCCGAATACGGTCAACTGATCACCAGCATCACGCATCACGGCGCGCGCGATACTGCGTACCACAACAGTTATTCCGCCATCCCTTCCGACCGGATTTATCGTCTGCCGCTACATGAAGAGGAATGGCCGAAAATCAGCGGCACCTTGAGCGCCCGCATTGCTTCGCCAAACCGCTATCCCTATGCCTACATGAACCAGGCCGGCGACTACATGGTGCAATTCGATTTCGACCGCGATCCGCGTCAAAGCGGGCTCAACAGCTGCTGGATGCGCCTCGCCAAGCCGTTCGCAGGTGGGTTGCAGACCGGCTTTCACTTTCCGTTGCTGGATGGTACCGAAGTCGCCGTGGCCTTCCACGATTCCGATCCGGACCGCCCGTTTATTGCCCATGCGCTGCATGACAGCCAAAACAGCGACCTGATCACCAATCAAAATCGCTGGATGAGCCGCAACGAAATCCGGACGCAGAGTAACAACAAGCTTCGCCTCGAAGACTGGGAGGGCGAAGAGCACGTCAAATTGGCCACAGAATACGGCAAGAGCCAGCTCAATCTTGGCCATCTGGTTGATGCCAAGAAGCAGAAACGCGGTGAGGGCATGGAAATGCGCACCGATTTTTGGGGAAGTCTGCGCGCCGCCAAGGGATTGTTCCTGTCTGCCGATGCCCAGCCCAAGGCCAGTGGCCAGCATCTTGATATGCAGGCAGCGCAGGATTTGCTTGATCAGGCGCTGCAGCAATCTCAAGCGTTGGGCGGCGCAGCAAAAGCTGCGCAAGCAATTAGCGCCGACTACGACAAACAGAAGGCGCTACTCGAAAACACCTTGAAGCAACTCAAGCAGGCCGGCATTCTGGTGAGCGCCCCTGCGGGCATCGGCCTCGCCTCGGGCGGCCACTTGCAACTGTCCGCAGCACAAAATCTGATCGCTACTGCCGGCGGTAATGCCGATGTGAGCGTATTGAAGAAATTCACCGTCGCCGCTGGGGATGCGATATCGCTGTTTGCACAGGCGCTCGGCATCAAGATTTTTGCGGCCAAAGGCAAGGTCGACATTCAGGCGCAGAGCGATGAAATGGCGCTGACAGCCTTGAAGGATTTGAAAATCGTCAGTGTTGATGGAAGGCTGATTCTATCTTCCCAGAAAGAAGTCTGGATCGGCGCCGGTGGCTCTTATATCAAAATCACACCGGAATCGATTGAGAATGGTACGCCCGGCGACATCCTGGAGCGATGTGCGGTATGGAACAAACCGGGCGCGGCCTCCATGCGCATGCCTGCTCCCGCATTGCCAAAAGGCCAGCTCAAACTATGTGAATTCACTGCGTCCGCAGCGGATGCAGAAGGCGCCGGTATGATTCGCGGAGCTGCCTGATATGAGCGGATTAAATCAAGATATGCTTGAGACGCATGCCTATGCGCTGATCAACCCTCTGCAAGTAGATCCAGCTAACTGGCAAGATTTGCCGACTATCCCGGTTGTGCCTGCATCCTTCCAGAGCCAGCCAGAGTTATTTCCGGTGCTGCTGAAACTTAACGATCTTGAACCTGCGGTGCGGATAGCGTTGCTGAGCCGCGCCGAAACATGGGAACATGGAAGTGATTACCCCTGGTTTTCGGCGCTGCTAGATACTCCCGCTCCGGCGGAACAGATTCAGCAGCATCTTGCGAGTTGCATGGAGCTGCACCAGCTTACCGGGGAGGTAGATCTGATACGTATCCACGATCCGCGGACATTCCGTCATTTACGTTGGCTGCTGGATGAGCAGCAATTGGCAGCTTTGCTCGGGCCGGTTAACACCTGGAGCTGGCGCGAGCCAAATGGGCAATGGCGCAACCACCGCAATACCACCCGCTCTGCGACGGTTTTTCAATTGTCACTGCAGCAGCAGCATCAATTACTGCGCCTGGGGGAGGTGAATGCCACATTGCAGCATCTCACCCGTGTTGCGCCGAACTTACATGACGATGACGCGCTTGCACGGCGCATTGACATACTGCTTGCCGAAGCCTGGCATACGCACCTGCTTGCCGATCAAACAGATCGTCAGCTTTACGCGATTCAAGCACTTCGTTTTCACCCGGATATTCATCAGCATCCATTCATGCGCAAGCGGCTGGAGCAAGTTCACGCAGAAGCTATCAGCTACGTCGGCGCCTGCGCCGAACTGGATGAGCCGGCCATGCATCGTTTCGCTGAAGAGCTACGCATTTCTAAGGATCGTACATGAACGCAGCACAAACGTCCCCAACCCCGCCAAAAACCTGCCAGTTCTGTAACAAGAAGGGCTTGCCGGTGCTGCCTTTGCGTTACGCGGTGGCACGGGAGGGCATGGGCAATGCACCGAAGCTGTCGGCGCCGTTTGTGGTCGGCGACAAAGAAACTGACCTTGGCAAGAGCCTGGCGCTGCCGGAGAAGCTGGCGCACTACACGCTGCGGCTATTGCGGCCGGGCTATCTGTACGTGTTCGATGAAAAGCGCAGCGAGTGGAGCGCCTACATGGTGATGGATGGCGCCTACCTGTTCGAATTCGACATCCGTGCCAAAGCGCCGCCGGGTGGCTGGGGCAAGGTGGATTTCGCCTGCAAGCGCGAGGGCGATGCGATGATCGCCCGCTGCATCACAGTCAAGGACGCCCCGCTTGCGACCAAGGTCTGGTTGGGGTTTTCAGATGTGACCTGGACCGAAGAAGTACTGAAGAAGCACGACAGCGCCGATTACCGCAAAGCCCACATGCAGTGCCTGGACATGGCCGCCTGGCGCAGCGGCGCGTCGCAGGCGCATGCAGCCGATTTCAGCAAGCTCTCCAGGTACGTGGCCGAATATACGGTCGACCCAGCCGGCTTGCAGCACGAAACGGTGGTCTACGTGACCAAGTACTTGCCTAAGCCCTATACCAAGCCAGAACAGCTCAATGGCAACAAGGCAGAAGACAAAAAGGCCCTGACGCTGCTTTCCAGATTGATCCTGGAGCTGTGGCCGCGTTCGATCAGCACGGTCACGCCAGAGCTTACCCGTATGGAGTCCGCAGCCTGGGCCTTTTCGACGCAACCGTTTTACCTGCAGTCGACCGATGCGCAGCCCATGGCTATTTGGGGGGACAAGGCAGCCGCGCCGTATCGTCCTGTGATGCTGGCGCTGGATGATCCCACCGGCATCGCCATGGAGCTCAGCGGACTGGCGATGCAGTTCAGCGCCGAATTTACCGAAGAGCCCCAACGCAAATGGCAGTACGAAACAGCGCTGACCATCAATGCATTGAAAGACGCGGTAGGCAACGGCGCGCTCAAGGACGATATCGCCAGCAACCAGGGCGCGAGCGACATGATGGATGGCATGGCCCATGCCATGGACGCCGATATGGGCATGAGCTACGTCATGAAGCTGCAAAGCGCATCGGAGCAGGCGCGCATCAAAAAGACGCATGACGACATCGCCGACCAGCGCACGGCGCAAGGCGACGCGATCAAGGCCGACGGCTGGAAAAAATACGGAAAATATTTCGACGAACCGGCGCAACAGAAATATCTGAACGTTACCTATCCGGCAGAGCTGCACAGCTTTGCAGAAAAAAATATTGCACCGCTCGATCTCAGCTATCTGGCCTGGCTCAAGAGCAAAACCTTCCAGGCCTGTCTGACGCATAACTTCGACTCTAAAAACCTCTCCAGCGGCGAAGCCTACCTGGCGCTGGTGACGATGGTGATCCACAACACCAGCGGCCGTACCGCTGTCGGCGACTACCTGGCCCAATGCCTCCAGCAAGACCCTGGCAAGCCGGAAGCCTGGGTCATGCGCGCCTTCGCCTTCAATCAGGACAAGCTGGTGCAAGCCTGGATTGATGCAGCGGCAGAAAAGGGAACGTCCCCCTCATCAAAGCTGAGCGATATCATCGCCACCCTGCATGACAAATTCAAGGATGTCATCGTCGACGGCGAGAAACGCGAACTCAAGGGTTTCCTGGCCGGCCCGGTGAACCGTTATGTGTACCAGTTGTTCGGTCCGGCCATGGAAAACCTGAACAAAGCATTCAACAGTGTCCCTGCCGCCGCTGCCGGCAAGATGCCGCCGTCGGCGAAAAGACTGGTGACGATGCTTGGTAATGTAGCGCTGGCGGAAAACCCTCATATGATCATGGTCGACCTGCGCGGCGAACTGACGCGCAAGGACGCCGTGCGCACGCTGTCGGCGATGGTGGCAAAGCTCGGCGGCGGCGACGAACAAGCTTACCGCAGCGGCGTACGCAACGCGCTGGCAAAAATGGGCAATGCCGAAGGCAAGGTGTATCCGTATAAAGGCGTGATGCTGCTCGATAAAACGGAAGCAGGCAAGCTCACCGGCCTGAGTGGCAATGCGCGCACAGAGGCCGTGGGCAGCATGGTGCTGAAGCCGGACCAACTGGAAAACCTGATGGAAAGCCGGATCAGTAAGCTGGGCAATATAGAAGTCAAGGGCGGTACGGTGCAGTCGCTATTGTCGCTGGTGCTGATGTGCAGTGCCTTTGGCGAGATGACGAAAGAGCAGGCCAAGGGAAATTACTTTGGTGGCAAGACGTTCAATTTTGCGGCGGCAGTAACAACGCTGGCGGGAGGCATTACTGAGACGACGGGTCACGCTCTGACGGCCACGTCCTGGGGGGGAGCGAGGACGGCTACGCAGATAAAATTTATGGCGATCAAGATGGAGACTAGAGCTAGTTGGCTGACCGGTGGAGGTAAGCTGCTTGGGGTTGTTGGAGGAGTAATTGCGGGAGTTGTGACGTTCTTTGAGGGAGTTGAAATGCTAAATAAAAGGCCTGTACTTGGAGGTGTCACTATGGCATTAGGGATCGGATCGGTAGTCGCTGCTATGTTACTCCTTGGAACTGCAACCGCAGGTATGGGCTTTGTTCTAGGCATATTGATTGCCATAATACTTGGGGTTGTTGGATGGTTAACACCAAATGCCTTGCAGGATTGGTTGAATCAGTCTGGAATCTTTGGGAAACACGAAGGGGGCGAAAAATATGTCGGTCCTATTCCACAAATGTTGGCGCTGGAAGCTTTGAGTAAGGGAGACTAATTATGTATTCAGGTTGGTGGACCCCTTTTAGTATTAATCGCCCGCTTACTCAAGATGACCGCGCTGAAGTTCTTCCTCACTCCAGTCGCCTTGATGTTGAGCCGAATGAAAGAAGCGGACTTATTCGCTTCAATTCAACGTATATCGATTGGATAGATCGGCGATTCTTCTTACGCGGAATGTTAAAAACCTTTCTGTTATTAGTGGGATGGTTAATATTGTTATGTATGTTTCTCTTTATAGTCAAAGGATTAATTTTCCCCGGAGATGTGGAGAGGATAGGATATCTGATTCCATTTCCAGTTGCATTCTTGGGAGTCGCGGCAATCTATTATGCGTTTCTCCGATTTGAATTTTTTAGCTACGTTTATTATCCCATTCGCTTCAATAGAAAGACGCGTATGGTGCATGTCTTTCGCCACAACGGTTCGGGCGGGGTGCTGAGTAGACCTTGGGATGAGATTTTCTTTCATCTCGGACATGGAACCGATCCAGTTTCCTTACGCGATATTCGCGGTGAAATTTTGGACGGCGATATGGTGACGGACACATTCGCATTGGGACATTTCTTTGAACGTCCTCAACCAGTGCTTGAAATGTGGGAATTCATTCGTCGTTATATGGAAGAAGGTCCGGAAGCTGTTGGTGAACATCCGTTGGATCGTTACGTCAGTTTGTCCGTGACCGACCGTTTCAAAAACTGCCTGATCATGAGCAGAATATTCTATGGTGCGGAGACTCCTTTCACGCAGGCTATTAGCTTGCCTTTGGTCGTGCTGTCGGCGGTGACACGCTGGTTGATCTTCAAGACCTGCAAGGTTCCGGTGTTCCCACCAGAGATTGAAGCCGAGTGCGTGGTGGAAGCCAACGATCCGAATGTTTGGCCAATACCGGAAACGAGCGGGCAGTTTGCCGCAGAAAACCCGGCGATCATGCAGCGCGCTGTCGAACGTGCAGAAAAGGCTGCTAGTCGATGAATGGTCATCGGGCTACGGTTATCTCTCCCAACAACTCAGCTGCAGCAGACAATGTTGACGGGCGGTTGTGGGGGAGCATCGTCATAATTTTTGCAGCTATTTCTTACCTCACACCTAATGTTTTGCAGGATTGGTTCAATCAGTCAGGCATTTTGGGGAAACATGAAGGGGACGAAAAATTTCTCGGCTTGGTTCCGCAGATGTTGACACTTGGATCTTTAGGTAAAGGGGAATAAAAATGTACACAGGCCTAATTCCTCGTTTTCCTCGCAATCGCGAACTGACCGAACTGGAACATACCGAAGCACTTTCCCGTACTCGTCAACCGGGAGTTGATGTCAATGAGCGAAGCGGATTGATAAGTTTTAATTCAACCTATATCGACTGGATTGATCGGCAGTTTTCCACCCGCGGAATGCTCAAAACCGTGATGGCTACCATAATTTGGTTCTTTTTTTTGTTGCTTACTGGATTTTTTGTTGTGAACTGGATGCTGCAGGATCCTGAAGTTGTATGGTGGTTTTGGCCCTGCGTGGCATTTGTTGGTTTATTGGCGTCCATATTTCCATACTGGTTCTTCCTTCGTTATGAATTCTTTGCGTACACCCATTATCCGATCCGTCTAAATAGAAAAACCCGCATGGTGCATGTTTTTCGCCGCAACGGGAAAAACGGGGTGCTAAGTATACCTTGGGACGAGATTTTCTTTCATCTCGGACATGGGACCGATCCTGTTACCTTGCGCGATATTCGCGGTGAAATTTTAGATGGCGACATAGTGAAAGACACATTCGCCTTGGGGCATTTCTTTGAGCGTCCGCAACCAGTGCTTGAAATGTGGGAATTCATCCGTCGTTATATGGAAGAGGGACCGGAAGCGGTAGCAGAAAATCCATTGGATCGTTACGTTAGTTTGTCCGTGACTGGCAGTTTCAAGAACTGCATGATCATGAGCAGAATATTCTATGGCGCGGATAGCCCTTTCGCACAAGCTATCAGTTTGCCTTTGGTGGCACTGTCCACGGTGACCCGCTGGCTGATTTTCAAGACTTGCAAAGTTCCGGTATTCCCGCGAGAGATTGAAGCGGAATGTGTGGTGGAAGCTAACGACCCGAATGTCTGGCCGATACCGGAATCGAGCGGGCAGTTTGCCGCAGAAAATCCCGCGATCATGCAGCGCGCTGTCAAACGTTCAAAAAAGGCTGCTAGTCGATGAATGGTCATCAGGCTACGGCTATCTCTCCCAACAACTCAGCTGTAGCAGGCAATGTTGACGGCGGTTGTGGGGCAGCATCATCGACGGCGAGAAACGGGAGCTCATGGGTTTCCCGGCTGGTCGATGCACTCGGAAATTGGTTGAACCAATCTGGGATTTTGGTGTGCATAAAGATGGACAGAAATTTGACGGCCTTGTGGCACAAAGATTGGGGCTTGAAGCTCTTGGCAAGGGAGAATGAAAATATGTATACCGGCTGGTTCACCTCTTTCCCTGTTCAACGCTCTTTGACCCAAACCGAACACAACGAGGCACTATCGCGTGAAAAAAAAGCCAAGGCTGAATCTAATGAGCGAGGCGGTTTGGTTAAGTTGAATTCGACATTCATCGATTGGATAGATCGTCGCTTTCTAGTACGTGGAATGATGAATACTTGCATCATGTTTTTGATGTGTGTCGTGATATTTTTCTTTGCTATTTGGTTCTCTGTATATGGCACATTGTTTGTTGAGCCAGATAATAATTTTATTTATTACTATGCGTCGGGAATGCTAATTGCAATAATTGTTTTATTTTATTTTCTACTTCTCAAGCGTGAGTTTTTTACTTATACGCACTTTCCAATTCGCTTCAATCGCGTAACCAGAAAAATTTATGTTTTTCGCCATAACGGACCAGAAGGGGTGCTGACCGTTGCATGGGACGAAGTTTTTTTTCACATCGGGCATAGTCAAAAAACACCAAATCTTTGCGACATACGTGGGGAGGTGCTGGAAGGTGAAACGGTGAAAGATACTTTCGCACTGGGGCATTTCTTTGAACGTCCTCAACCAGTGCTTGAAATGTGGGAATTCATTCGTCGTTATATGGAAGAAGGTCCGGAAGCTGTTGGTGAACATCCGTTGGATCGTTACGTCAGCTTGTCAGTGACCGGCAGTTTCAAGAACTGCCTGATCATGAGCAGAATATTCTATGGTGCGGATAGTCCTTTTGCACAAGCTATCAGTTTGCCTTTGGTGGCACTGTCCGCGGTGACCCGTTGGCTGATTTTAAAGACCTGCAAAGTTCCGGTGTTCCCACCAGAGATTGAATCTGAGTGCGTGGTGGAAGCCAACGATCCGAATGTCTGGCCAATACCGGAATCGAGCGGGCAGTTTGCCGCAGAAAATCCGGCAATTATGGCGCGGGCTGTCGAACGCGCAGAAAAGGCAGCAACTCGATGATCAATCTCCAGGCCGCTGCGTCCCCTCAGTACAACTACGTTGCAACAATTTGCGGCGGCGTATGCAGCGCGCTGGAAAAAATGGGCAAGGGGGAATAAAAATGTATACAGGATGGTGGACCACTTTTAGTCTCAATCGTAATCTTGTTCAAACTGAACGTGACGAACAACTTCTATATACCAAATCTCTAGACATAGATGCGAATGATCGAGGCGGGTTGATACGCATTAATTCTACTTATATTGATTGGATAGATCGTCGTTTTTCAGTACGTGGAATGCTGAATACTACATTTCTTTTCGTCGGATATATATTTTTCACTGGATGTTTTGTATTCCTTATTGGCTACGCTTTGTTTTTTGCAAACCGTGAAGTAGATAAAATCGGAGCGCTGTGTTGTTCTTTCTTGAGTTTGATGTTTTTAATAGCTTTTTATTTTCTATGCATTCGTTTCGAATTTTTTACTTATACGCATTTTCCAATTCGCTTTAATCGCATAACCAGAAAAATTCACGTCTTTCGCGGCAATGGCCCCAATGGCGTATTGACGGTGCCATGGGACGATGCGTTCTTCCACATCGGGCATAGTCAAAAAACACCAAATCTTTGCGATATTCGCGGTGAAATTTTGGATGGCGACATAGTGAAAGACACATTCGCTTTGGGGCATTTCTTTGAGCGTCCGCAACCAGTGCTTGAAATGTGGGAGTTCATTCGTCGTTATATGGAAGAAGGTCCAGAGGCGGTAGCGGAAAATCCCCTGGATCGTTACGTCGGTTTGTCCGTAACCGGTAGCTTTAAAAACTGCCTGATCATGAGCAGAATATTCTACGGTGCAGATACACCTTTCACGCAGGTTATCAGCTTGCCTTTGGTAGCGCTGTCCACGGCGACTCGCTGGTTGATCTTCAAGACCTGCAAGGTTCCTGTGTTCCCACCGGAGATTGAAGCGGAATGCGTGGTGGAAGCCAACGATCCGAATGTCTGGCCGATACCGGAAACGAGCGGGCAGTTTGCCGCAGAAAACCCAGCGATCATGCAGCGCGCGGTCGAACGCGCAGAAAAGGCAGCTACGCAATGATCATCCTCCAGGCTACTGACATCTCTCGATATAACAGCGTTGCAACAATTCAGTTTGAAAGACGATTTCAATGATTAATTTTATTTTATTGGGCGACAAGGGCGATCACCCCGGCAGCGTTGTGATTACTGCTTCCGGTTGCATGTTCTTTGATGGTCGTGCGGTAGCGCGCAAGGGCGATCTGATCACCTGCCCGAAATGCAGCCTGCATCCGAATCCGATCATCGAAGGCGATGAGACCATGATGGATGGCGGTGTGCCGATAGCGCGGCATGGCCATCGCGCGGCCTGCGGTTGCCGTCTGATATCGAGCCTGGTGTGAGATGCCGGTAAAGCTCCCCATTGCCGATAACGCTGTTGAACGCCCGTCGCCACCCGACGGCGTCGTCTGGCTGCTTTTGTTCGTGCTGTTCATGTTGGGCGGCGGTGCCATCACTTTGTTGACCTGGCCAACCGGAGAGAGTACTGCTGTGCCTTTGTTTTGGCTGCGTCTGCTGGTTTTTCCGGCGATCGCCTGGTGCATTGCGTTGGGCGTACGCAAGACCGTCTACGACCGTATTGTGATGCGGCTGGACGCTGACGAAAAAGTGGCGCAAGACGTGCGTGCCGAGGCGATTGAATTTGGCAGTGAACCGCTGGCGGTGATTGGCGTGGCCTATCAGTGCGCTGCGGGCAGCGATAAAGGCGTGAGTGCTTCTGTCGCGCAAGGTGTGATAACGCTAAAGTCGCAAAAACCTTGGCTGCGTAAGGAAACGGTGCTGCATACCGCATTGGGTTTACGGGGAGACGAACTTGGCCGCAGCCGCTACCAGGTTTTGTTCGCCGACTTGCTGAAGTCATTACAGGCTGTCTTGCAGCAATTGCCGAACGGGATCCCGTTTGAGGTACAGCTGCTATTGCCCCAGGAAAGCTCTCATGAAGACTTGAAAGCCCTGTGGGACACGTCGTGGAAAGAGCTTGGTTTGCGTTCTGTACCGGTCAGCCTTCTTGCTGCCGACCAAAGCATGGCTGCGCTGGATGAATGGTTGGATGTCTATGGTGGTCAGACATTGCAGAAACTGGTGTTATTTGTTGCGGTACAACTGCACGAGGATCCACCGGCGCGCAGCGCAGAAGCAGGCGTCGCTTTGTTGCTGGGCTGGCCTTTGGTCGCCGCACGCAAGAAATTGCCGACACTGGCAATGCTGCACCGTCCCCTGGCAACCAGTCAGGCCGATCTGAAAGAGGATATTCCCGTCGCGCTGCTGTGGGGAAAAGCGGAGCTGGACGATATCAACGATATCTGGCAGACAGGTATGGGCAAGGAAGATAAGGCGGCGTTTGGCGAGGCGGCGTTCGGCATCAAGCTGGGAGTCGCCCGTAGCGAGGATTTCTCGGGTGTTCACGATGTCGACCGTGCTTTGGGCAATGCCGGTGCGGCGGCCGGCTGGCTGACTGTAGCACTGGCCATAGAACATGCCCAGCAAAGCAAACATCCGCAGATGATTATCTGCCGCCATGACAGTTTGGACCTGGCAGTAGTACAACCGATTGGCGAACAAGCGAAGAAGAGTGCATGAAGAATTTATTTGCAAAAATATCCGGCCATATGTTGTTAGTCGCAACACTGACGATAATCGGTCTGATCGCGGCGTATTACTGGGGTGCAAAATACGATCCAGTGACCTGGCATCGCATGACGCTGGTGTTGTTAATCTGCTCGGTGCTCACATGGTTCGGGCCATTAACCAGAGCTGCCATTGGCTGGCTCTCCAGCCATGCTCCCGGTCGCCAGCAATTCAAACGCGACCCGGCTGCTCGTGCCAGCACCGACAAAGTCGAGCTCACCGACCCGTTGTCGCAACGTATCCAGGACCTCAAGGACTATCTGAAGGAACAGCACGGCTGGCGTTGGCGTTATTGCGATCGCTGGTTGCTGCTGTGTGGCGACAACAGCGCCATTGACCTGTTGGCGCCGACGTTGCGCCATACTGGCTGGGCGATCACGCCCGATGCCGTGCTGCTCTATAGCGGTAAGGCCGCCGATGAAGACGACAAAGGCGCCGTGCCCGATGTTGCATGGCTCAAGCAAATTGCCCGTCTACGTCCGCGGCGGCCGGTGGATGCCATGGTGGTAGTAATAAGCAGTGGTAAAGGTGCATTGACGGCCGATAAAGATATGCTCGCTCGCAAGCTATACATTCAAAGCAGTGCGCTCGGCTGGGCTGCGCCCACCTATTTGCTGAATGCGACCGAGCTGGAACATGCGCAACCGCATGCACTGGAGGAGATCGGCTGCACCTGGTCGGTCCGTGGCGGCGATTTGCGGCCGCTGGACAACGGCCTGGGTATCTTGAGCAATCGCCTGGCCGAACGTGGCGTTGACCGTCTGGCGCAACAGCTGTCGCAGCCGGGCCTTGCGCAGCTGTCGCGACGGATTGCAGCACAGCGTACGGCGCTGCTGGACCTTGTCGCCTACATCAGTAACTCGCGCAAACGCAAGAACGCAGTGCATGGTTTGTTGTTTGCCCCCTTGTTCGACGCGCAGCAGACAGTCGCTGCCTCCGAAGTGACAAGTGGCAGCACCTATGGCTTGTCTTCACCGTGGCTATTGATTAACTGGAAAGCAATCGCTAGCCATAGCCGCCTGATCGGCGGCCGCCGGGTTGGTTTTTCACCTTCGGTCGTTGCGGCCTGGTGTGTCATGGCCTTACTGGGCCTGTGGTGCGCCGGCAGTATGATTGCGGCCGCCTCCAACCGCAGCACGATAGCCAATGCCGAGGAAACCGCCGACCGGCTGCAAAAAGTGCAAAAACCGATAGCGGCGGCACTGGATCTGGACGAATTGCAAAAGCAGATCGATACGCTTGAAATCCGCAAACAAGAGGGCGCTCCCTGGTACAGCCGTTTTGGCCTCAACCACGACGACTCGCTGTTAGCGGCTCTGTGGCCGCACTATCAGGCTGCCAGCAATCGCATCCTGACCGATCCGTTACGCCGGCAGCTCGAAGCCAATCTGCTGCAACGCAATGGCATGTCCGACCGGGAATTGGCCAGCGGCGGTGAGGCACAGGTCAAAGCGGCCTATGGCGACCTCAAGACCTACCTGATGCTGGCTGAACCCAAACATACTGAAGCGGCTTTCCTGATTCCGCATTGGCAGGATAGCGGCCAGCCGGCGATGCCGTCGCAATCGCAGATGACGCAGGGCGGCTGGCGCGATCTGAGTCAGCGCTTGATTAGCTTCCATGCCAATCATCTGGCGGCGCATAAAGAATGGGCCATTACCCCGGATGCCGCTCTGGTCGGATCGGCGCGGCAATCGTTGATTGCGGTGATCGGACTGCAAAACTCTACCGATGTCTTGTATCAATCGATTCTTGACGAAAACAGCAGTAAATATCCGCCAGTGTCATTGCAGACTTTGCTGGGTGGCACCAGCAGCCGCGGCTTGTTTAGCACCGATGCGACCATCCCTGGTATCTATACCCGGGCGGCATGGGATGAAAGGATCAGCAAAGCGATTGACGATGCCGACCAGCAGCGCAATGTTGACCACGATTGGGTATTGTCTGAATCTGCCGGTGGCAGCCAACCACAGGCAACCGGCCGGGAACTCAAGACAGAATTGCGCAATCGCTATTTTTCTGACTATGCGCGCGCCTGGCAAACCTTTCTGAACAGCGTGCAGTGGCAATCTGACAGCTCTCTGTCTGGCACCATCGATCAGCTGACGTTGCTGGCAGATGCTCAGCGTTCGCCGCTATCGGCATTGTTCAAGGCGATTTCCTATCAGGCAGGAGCCGGCACGCTCAGCAAGTCGTTGTCCGACAATCTGGTCAATAGGGCACAGCAACTGGTCAAGGGCGTCGACGCCGATCCTTCAAAGGCGATTGTCGCTGCACCGGATGAATCGCCGCTGGCGGATGCCTTCGGTCCGTTGCTGCGCCTGGGTAATAGCGGTGGGGCCGCTGCCAATGGCGCGGCTGGACAAAGCGCCGACATGAGCCTGGCGCGTTACCTGGAACGCGTCACCGCGGTACGCCTGAAACTTCAGCAAATCATGATGAGCAGCGATCCTGACGCCGTATCGCGAATCACTGCGCAGGCGATCCTGCAGGGTAAAACGTCCGATATTGCTGACAGCCGCGACTACGCTAGCCGCGTCGGCGCCAGCCTGGGCGAGCAATGGAGCGGTTTCGGCAGCGCGGTGTTCGAGCGGCCATTGGAGCAGACCTGGGGCGTGGTGTTGCGGCCGGCGGCGGCCAGCCTCAACGATACCTGGCGCAGCGCCATCGTCACGGCCTGGAATAGTTCTTTCGGCGGCCGCTATCCGTTTGCCGACTCGGACAATGACGCCTCCCTGCCTGAAATGGCGCGATTCCTGCGTAGCGACGGCGGCTTGATTCCACAGTTTGTCGCCACGCAGCTGGCCGGCATGCTGGAACGACAGGGCGATCAATGGGTGCCGACGCAAGGCTCTGGCAATACGTTGACCTTGGACCCGAATTTTATAGATGGCCTGAATCGTCTCACGCGCATCAGTAACCGCCTGTTTCCGCAAGCCGACGCCAAGGTACGGTTTGAGCTGAAGCCGGTCGGTACCGGCGGCGTTACCGACATGGTATTGAAGAGCGGCAGCCAGTCCCTGCATTATTTTAACCAGCGTGAAGAATGGCAGCCGATGATCTGGCCAAGTGATGCGCTGACCGGCGACTCACGCATTGAATGGCGTACCGAGCAAAGTGGACTTCGGTCCGAATTGGGGGCGGATGGTCGCTTTGGCTTGATTCGCTTGTTGGGTAAGGCCCAAGTGACGCAAATCGACAATGCGCAGTATCTGCTGACCTGGAAAGCAGACGGTAGTAGTGGCGTGCCGCTGCGCATGCTACTGCGCAGCGAAGCCGGCGCCGGGCCGCTCGATATGCTGTCGTTACGGCATTTTGTTTTGCCGACGCAGGTTTTTGTGTCAGGGAAGGCGAGTGCCGCCGCTACCAAACAGATGGCGAACGCAGCCTCGGCACCAGCTTCTGCTGTGGGAAATAAAAAAGCATCGCGATTCACGGAATGAGCTACGACATGAAAACACTGAGTGGCGCGTTGCCCTTCGTATTGACCAGGCAAGGAATCTGATATGTTCGCCCCATTTTTAACCAAGCTGTTTGGCAGCCGTAACCCGGATGAACTGGTGCGCGAGCGCATGAGCGCCTGGGATGCCTGGTTGCAGCCTTTGCCGTCGGACAATGCCAGCGGCGTTGGCCGCGACCCTGGCTACGAAGATGCATTCTTTACCATCAAGGACGAAGTGACCAAGTTGTCGAATGTCGATGACAACCTGATCGCTCGTTCCTGTGAACAATTGCTGAAGGAAGTCGGCAAGGATCTGCGGCTGGCGGCGTATTACACATTTGCCCGCTTGCGTCTGGATGGCAGCACCGGCTTTGCCGACGGTATCGAGCTGACAGCGGCGCTGGTCGACCGTTTTGGCGATGCTGTGCTGCCGAGCCGGCCGGAAGCGCGCAAAGGAGCCATGGAATGGCTGGCCAATTCGCGCCTGCTCGACCAGATGTCGCGCTATGAAGATTTTTCTCCGGTAGATCTGGAGCGGGCGATGGCGGCATTGAATCTCTTGATCAACCGCACCGGCTTATGGGCTGAAGCCGCCCGTCCTAATCTGCAACCTTTGGTCTCGCGCTTCGAACAAGGTGAAGTGACGCCGTTGCCGGCAGCGCAGGCAGTAACAGCCGGCGGCACGTCTGTATCGCCTGCATCGCCAGCCATGCCGGTGTCGGTCGTCGGTTCGACCCGCGACTTGCTGGAGCAAGCGCGTGTCATGGCGCAATTTTTGCGCAACCAGGAACGCGGCTATCTATCTTCGACGCGCCTGATCCGCTGCGTGCGCTGGGATACCCTGCACGATCTGCCGCCCTGCGACCAGCAATCGCGCACCCGCTTGCTGCCGCCACGGGCCGAGTTGCGTCAGCAATTCAAACGTCTGGTGCTGCAAAAGCAGTGGCACGAGCTGCTGGAGCGGGTGGAGGGGGCATTCACCGAAGGCGCCAATCACCTGTGGTTCGATTTGCAGTATTTTCAGCATACGGCGCTGGAACAGGCGGGAGCGCCTTATGCCGGCTGGGGCGATCTGCTGCGCACCGATTTTGCCTTGATGCTGGAACGGTTGACCGGTATTGAACGGTTAGCCTTTAGCGACGGTACGCCATTTGCCGACGACACCACGCTGGACTGGATTGCCCGCCACGCCGTGGTGCGCGATCTCGAGGCCGGCGAAGCCATGGCGCCGCTGGCGCTGTCTGGCGAAGGGACTGCCACCGATGCCGGCCACTGGCAGGAAATGGAAGCGCAGGCGCGCGACTTGCTGAACAGCGATGGCCTGGAGGCCGCTTTTGGCTGGTTGCAGCGCCTGCCCGGCGTGCAATCGGAACGCCAGCAGTTTTTACAGCGCTGGCTGATGGCCAGGCTGGCCGATCACGCTGGCAAGCCGGAAACCGCCTTGCATCTGCTGAACCAGCTCGACAGCCTGACGCACAGTTTGCAGCTGGCCCGATGGGAGCCCGCGCTTGTTTTCGAAATCAAACATCATCTGTTGCGTGTGTTGAAGCAAAGCGCCAACCGCAAGGATGCCGATAAGCCGGCGCTGCTGCGCCGCACCGAACAATTGCAAGCCGAGCTGATCGTGCTCGATCCGGCTCAGGCCTTGGGACTTACCTGATGAGAATGCCATGAACGACGATATCCTGCGCTATTACGAAGCCGAAATGCGCTATCTGCGCGAAGCCGGCAAGGAGTTCTCCGAAGCCCATCCGGACCGCGCCCGCCTGCTGAATCTGGATCGGGTAGGAGACCGTGATCCCTATGTGGAGCGCTTGTTTGAAGGCTTTGCATTCCTGACCGCGCGGCTGCGGCAAAAGCTGGACGATGAGTTGCCGGAGCTAACCGAAGGGCTGGTGAGCCTTTTATGGCCGCATTACCTGCGGATGATTCCGTCGCTGTCGATTCTGGAAATGAAGCCAGATCTGGGCACCTTGCAAAAACTGGAGGAACTGCCGCCGGGGATCGAAGTACGCTCGGATGCGATCGGGGCCGAGGATACGCGCTGCACTTACCGCACCACGCAAGCTGTGCAATTGCTTCCGATCACCGTGAGCGAAGCCGGTGCCACCACCATGCACGATGGCCGTTCGGCGATCAGGATACGGTTTAGCATCGCTCCGCAAGCTCGAAGGGAAGCGCTGGCGGCGCCGAAGCTCCGGCTGTATCTGAATGCAGACCGGCCGGTGGCGTCTGCTCTTCATCTGGCATTGACGCGTCAGGTCAGGGAAATCCAGATCCGGATTCCCGGCGTGCGCGACGGCGCCTTGCAACCTTTGCCGGGAGGTCGCTTTGCACCGGTCGGCTTTGCGGCCGACGAACGTTTGTGGCCCAAGGCTGACAATGCGTTTGGCGGCTATCAATTGTTGCTCGAATATTTCACGTTTCCGGAGAAATTCCTGTTTGTCGACTTGTTCGGGATTGACCTGACGAAGCTGCCGGTGGGCTGCGATTTTGTCGAAATCGAAGCGGTGCTGGATAAAACATATCCTGCCGATTTGCGTTTCTCGGCGGACAACATCCGCCTGTTCTGCACACCCATCATCAATTTATTCAATCTCGACGCCGAACCGATACGCGTGAACCATCATGAAACCGAGTATCGGGTTTTGCCGGTATTGCATCACGGCAGAAATGTCGAAACCTATTCAGTGGAATCGATCGACGCGCTGGATCATCTGACCGGCGAGCGCTATGCCTACGTGCCGTTCTCCACTTTCCGTCACCGTGGCGGGATGCTGCGCCATGAAGCGCCGGAACGATTCTTCCATACCAGGGTGAGACAAGGTGCAAAAGGACTGTTCGATACCTGGGTGATTCTTGGCGGTCATGCCTGGGAAACCATCGAGGAAATGCCGGAAGAAACGCTGTCGCTGCAGGTAACGGGGACCAACGGCATGCTGCCGCGCAAAGGATTGCGTGAAGCCGGCATCAATGAATTGACCGGCAGTGCGCCGAATGTCAGCGCGGTGCGCAACCTGGCAGCGCCAACATTGCCCTTGTATCCGCCGACCGGCGATCGCTTTCAATGGCGCGTGCTGTCGCATCTGGCCCCTAATTTCCTGTCGTTGATGGATGCCGAAGTCTTACGTGGCGCATTGGCGCTCTACGACTGGACTGACGACGAACTGAACCGCCGACGTCTGGCAGGCATCCAGCAAGTGACTCACAAGGCCTTGAGGCAGGTCACTGGCGGTGCGTTAGAACGCGGCGTACAGATTGCGGTGACGCTGGACAGCCACGCATTTTCCGGGGAAGGGGACATGTACCTGTTCGGAGAGTTGCTGCAGCGCTTCTTCGCTCTATACGCCGACATGAATTTGTTTACCCAATTGGTCCTGGTCAGTTTGCCGTCCGGCGAACGGATCTCCTGGCCGGCGAGTAAAAGCGAGGCCGCACCGCTATGATCATTAGCGAAGGCCTGACCAGGCAACATCCGCTCGCAGTCGCTGCGTTGTCGCCTTTCATGCGCGAGTTGCTAGGGCGTGCGCCGCGCATGAATTTCTTCCAGTTCTGTCAGTTACTGGAATTGCATGCGCCGCAGCAAGCGCTACTCGGCAGTCAGGACACGCCAGAGTCTGAGGCGGTGCGCTTCCGGCCGCTGCCCAAAGTCGGCTTTCCCGGCACGGAAATGGCAGCCGTTGAATTCGATGACGATCGGCCGCAAGCACCGCCATCGGTACGCACCACCTTTCTGGGGTTGTATGGCGTCAATGCCGCCATGCCGCATCATTTCATCGAAGACATCGTGTTGCGGCGCGAGGGCAGCGAGGAAGTGGCGGCGTTTCTTGACATGTTCAATCACCGGATTGCGACGTTGTTTTACCGCAGCTGGCGCAAGTACCGGTATCCGGTCGGCTTTCGACCCGGCGGCGAGGACGAGATGTCGGGGTATCTGCTGTGTCTGGCAGGTTTCGGGATCGGCAACGCGGCACGCAAGCAAGGCTTGTCGCCGGCGCGGTTGCTAGCCTTGCTCGGTTTATTGACGCAACGCACGCGTACCGCCGATGGCCTGGCCGGCGTGATCAGCCAGATCTTGCCCGGGGCCGACGTGACAGTGAAGGAGTTTCATCCGATCTGGGTGCGGCTGGAACATCTGCAAGTGCTAGGCACCAAGACCGTAGACGGCGTCAAGCCGCGCGGACTGGGTGATGGCCATGTCATAGGCCGCGGTGTCATGGACCGTACCCAGACCGTGCAAGTCACTATCCGTCCGGCCGACGCAGGACAGTCGAACGATATATTGCCCGGAGCGATTCTTCATCAAGACCTGATGAATCTATTACGGGTCTACCTCGGCTACAAGGTTGACGCGGAGCTGCGCATGGAGGTGTCAGCCATGACTGCGCCACAACTGACATTAGGCAAAGCGCCTGATGCCGATGGTATACCGCAGGCAAGACCACGGCTGGCCTGGACCACATTATTAAAACCGGCGAGTGATCGCATCGTTACCATTTCGCTGGGCCGCTATAGCGGTCTGGCAGCATAAATCAGGGGAATTCCATGCGTTTTACTTCTATCGTTGCCGTCTGCACCAGCTTGATATTGTCCGGCTGCGGCGCCTGGCAGGCAGTATCAGATACCACTGTCAACGCGACTAAAGCGGTGTTCTACAAGCAGGTCAAGGTACTCAACGTTGATTTCAAGGCGCGCGATTCGCTCAATCCGGACGAAAAGCAAAAACCGTTGTCGGTAGTTGTGCGCGTCTATCAACTGAAGGACCGCAAGGCGTTTGACACGGCAACCTACAACGATCTGCTGAAAAATGACAAAACAGTGCTGGCGCAGGATTTGCTGGATTCGCACGGCCTGGTGCTCAATCCCGGAGGCGCTGCCAGCCTTTCGCAGTCGATGCAAGCAGACACCCAGTATGTTGCGGTAGCCGTGTTTTTCAGGGATGCCACGATTGATGCGAACTGGCGCCGGGTCGTGGCCAAGAAGTCGTTATCGGCCGATGATCCGCTTAAATTCGAATTGTTCGATAACGAATTGATCGCTGCGACAGATGTCCCGCAGGAACGTCCGAACAAGTAGGGTAGTTGTTGCCGTCATCAATAGAATTGCATTTTTCTTGTTACCAGGACTTACGCAAAACCGCCCTGATCGCGTTGCATCTCCTAGCCGACCATTCGTACTGTCTTCGTCGAAGCGTCTTGTCAGGACGATTTTGCGTAAGTCTTGGTTACAACTAGGCCCTTTGATGAAGATCGTGCGATCTAGTTTGTTCTGTCGCTGGTCCGCCATACGCTTTTGAAGTTTGCAGCAGACTGACGCTGCAATGGTGCAACCTCAGTAAGTGAATTGCCTAATTGGAAAAAATTGCAAAATCTATCTGATTGCTATTATTTGTATGGTGAATATCTGGTATCACAACAATCAAGCAGACTGATATGCTGCAGTGCGATATAGTGCTTCTGTCTCCTCCAACACCTCATAAGGTTTGGATTCAAGCCCGCAACGAAAGTTAGCGGGCTTTTTTTTGTTCGGCATTTTGTTGGCGGCGTTACCGCGTTTGACTGAATGTGCGTTTCTCACATAAAACACCGTCTAATTTGATTTGTTCAGTGATTAATTAGCATTTCCAGCAAATAGATACTCAAAAATGTATCTGACAGGCAAAAAAATTCATTAGCTAGTCTTCGATTTCCGTCCTAGTATGGTGCGCGCCATCTCCTGAAAAACTCTTTATATGATTAAAAATAAGACAGGGAATGGCTGGGCTGCGCGGCTCAACATAGCGATCTGCGTCGCACAAAAATGCCGATAAATTAACGGAGACAAGCAATGAAAATGACACGCAGAACGGTGCTGAGCGCGGCCCTGAATTTAAGCTTGAGCCTGGGATTGGGATTCGGAATTGCAGCCAGTGCTTATGCCGACAAGCCCTTGGTCCTTGGTTTTTCGCAGGTTGGTGCTGAAAGTGAATGGCGCACTGCGAATACCGCGTCGATCAAGGATGCGGCGAAGCAGGCCGGCGTGACATTGAAATTTGCCGACGCCCAGCAAAAGCAAGAAAACCAGGTGAAGGCGATTCGTTCGTTCATTGCGCAAAAAGTCGATGTCATTGCCTTTTCCCCGGTCGTCGAATCGGGCTGGGATACCGTGTTGGGCGAAGCGAAAGCCGCCAAAATCCCGGTGATCTTGACCGACCGTGCGGTGGACGCCAAGGATAAATCGCTGTACGTCACATTCATCGGTTCTGACTTCGTTGAAGAAGGCCGCCGCGCCGGGCGCTGGTTGCTGGAGCGCGCCAAGACCATGCCGGCCGGCGATATTAATATTGTTGAATTGCAAGGTACGGTTGGTTCAGCGCCGGCGATCGATCGCAAGACCGGTTTTGCAGAAACCATCGCCGCCAACCCGAATCTGAAGATTATCCGTTCGCAGACCGGCGACTTCACCCGCGCCAAAGGCAAAGAAGTGATGGAGGCCTTCCTCAAGACCGACGGCAAGAAAATCAACGTGCTGTACGCCCACAATGACGACATGGCCATAGGCGCGATCCAGGCCATCGAAGAGGCCGGCCTGAAACCGGGCAAGGATATCCTAGTGATCTCGGTGGATGGTGTCAAGGGCGCGTTTGAAGCGATGATGGCGGGCAAGCTGAACGTGACGGTAGAGTGCAGCCCGTTGCTTGGACCGCAGTTGATGAAGGTGGCCAAACAGGTTGTCGCCGGCGAGACCGTACCTAAGCGCATCACGACGGAAGAAAGCGTGTTTCCGGCTGAAGTCGCCGCCAAGGAGTTCCCGAACCGCAAATACTGATAGCGGATGCTAGTCGCGGCGCAGTGGTTGGAGCTGGACTTCCGCGCTGCGGTATTGGATTCGGTGGCGGACAGGTAGATGCCGCCATCTTGCGTGAGAAACCTGGGATCGCAAGCGCATGGATACAATGGCAATAAACGCTGCCGGTACAGCGCCGGACAGCGTCGCCCCAACGTTAGAACTCAGTGGCATCTCCAAGGCGTTTGGCGGCGTAAAGGCGCTCAGCGACGTCGCTCTGCGGCTTTTCCCCGGCGAGGTACACACGCTGATGGGGCAGAATGGCGCGGGCAAGTCGACGCTCATCAAGGTATTGACCGGAGTTTACGAACCTGATGGTGGTCAGATTCTGTTACATGGCGAGCAGGTGCGGCCGTCTTCAACTCTGGGGGCACAAAACCTTGGTATCAGTACGGTGTATCAAGAAGTCAATCTGTGCCCCAATCTATCGGTAGCCGAGAATATTTTTATCGGCCGTTATCCGAAAAAATACGGGGCGATCGACTGGAAGACTATGCAGCGGCAAGCGCAACGCTTGCTGGACGACCTGCAAATCAAGCTGGACGTTGCCGCGCCGTTGTCCAGATATCCATTGGCGATCCAGCAAATGGTGGCGATCTCGCGGGCGCTAAGCATTTCCGCCAAGGTGCTGATTCTCGATGAGCCCACCTCCAGTCTCGACGATGCCGAAGTCAAGCTGTTGTTCGATGTCTTGCGCAAGCTGCGCGGGCAAGGCATGGCGATCTTGTTCGTTACACATTTTCTGGAACAGACTTACGACATTTCCGATCGCATCACGGTATTGCGGAATGGCGTGCGCGAAGGCGAGTATCCGGCATCGCAGCTCAGTCGCCTCGATCTGGTGAACAAGATGGTTGGCTTGCAAGCGCAACCGCCAGTGGATTCAGGCATTGCTGCCGGCCATGCCGGGCCAGTCGCCGCTGGCGTCCAGGATAATCAGCCCAGCGTGTTGCAGGCGCGAGGGTTGGGGCGCAATGGCGTGCTGGCACCGCTGGATCTGGATCTGCGTGGCGGCGAGGTGTTTGGCCTGTGCGGTTTGCTGGGTTCGGGCCGTACCGAAGCGGCGAGGCTGTTGTTCGGCGCCGACAAGGCCGATAGCGGTAGCATCCAGGTGAAAGGCAAAGCTGAAAAATTCCATTCGCCGCGTGACGCTATCGCGGCCGGAATCGGTTTTTGTTCTGAAGATCGAAAAAAAGAGGGCGCCATACTGGAGCTGTCGGTACGGGAAAACATTATCCTGGCGTTGCAGGCACGCGCCGGATTGCTGCGCGTTATCCCGCGCAAACGGCAACTCATGCTGGCCAACGATTATGTGAAATGGCTGGGGATCAAAGTCCCGGACATCGAAACGCCGATCAGTTCGCTATCGGGCGGCAACCAGCAGAAAACCTTGCTGGCGCGCTGGCTTGCCACCGATCCGGCAATACTGATCCTGGACGAGCCGACGCGCGGTATCGATGTCCGCGCCAAGCAGGAAATCATGGATCATGTGATCGCGCTGTGCCGCAAAGGCATGGCGATCCTGTTCATCTCGTCTGAAATTCCAGAGGTGTTGAGGGTCAGCGATCGGATGCTGGTGTTGCGTGACCGTAAAGCTTGCGGTGAATATAAACGCGGGGAGCTGGATGACGATTCAGTATTGCAGGTGATCGCAGGAGAGTGCGAGTGAGTATGCCATTGCATCCTGAAGCCATTAAAGAAACCGGGCCGGCGAGAATGGAAATTACAGGCCACGCACCAATGGGACAGCTATCGATGCTTTTACGGCACCCCTTGTTTAGGCCGTTGGCGGCGCTGGCGTTGTTGCTGGCTGTGGATTTTTTCCTGGTCCCTGGTTTTTTTCGGCTGGAGTGGAAGGATGGGCATCTCTACGGCAGCTTGATCGATATCGTCAACCGCGCCGCACCATTGATGTTGACTGCGCTTGGCATGACCCTAGTGATCGCCACACGCGGCATCGATATTTCGGTGGGGGCAGTGGTGGCGATATCAGGCACGGTCGCCGCATTACTGATTGGCGGCACAATGCAGATACATAATGGTGTGCCGGAATATGTCAGTCGTATTCCGATGGGATGGGCCATCCTTGCGGCGCTCGGCGCGGCCATCTTGTGTGGTGTCTGGAACGGTTTCCTGGTCGCCACGCTGGGATTGCAACCGATTATCGCCACCTTGATCCTGATGGTCGGCGGCCGCGGCCTGGCGCAGTTGCTGACGGATGGCCAGATCATCACGGTGTATTACAAGCCATTTTTCTATCTCGGCAGCGGCTATCTGTTTGGCTTGCCTTTTTCTTTGTTTATCTCCATCGGCGTTTTTCTGGTGGTGACCATGTTGATGCGCAAGACGGCATTGGGCTTGTTTATCCAGGCGGTCGGCATCAATCCGGTAGCGTCGCGGTTGGCTGGCATCCGAACCGCCGCACTGATTTTTTTCGTCTATATGTTTTGCAGTGCTTGCGCGGGCGTCGCCGGGCTGATGATCAGTTCGAATATCAAAAGCGCGGACGCCAATAACGCCGGGCTGCTGATGGAACTGGACGCGATTCTGGCGGTAACCTTGGGCGGCACCTCTTTAGGCGGCGGCAAGTTCAGCTTGGTTGGCAGCGTCATTGGTGCGTTGATCATTCAGGCATTGACCTATACGATTTATTCGATGGGCGTGCCGCCGGAAGTCAATATGGTGGTGAAAGCGGTGGTGGTGTTTGCGGTCTGCCTGTCGCAATCGAAGGAATTCCGTCACTTGATGCCACGCCTATTTGGTGGCGCATCCAAGGTTCGATTCAAGAGCCGACTCAAGGCCAGAATGCCAGGCGAAAAAAAATGATGAAAACACCGCGCTCCTTGCTTGCGTCCCCGTATTTCACTTCACTGGTGACCGTTGCCTTGCTGGTGATCATGTTCGGCCTGGGTTCTGTTGCCTATACCGGCTTCTTTTCTTTGCAGGTTGTGCTTAATCTGTTGATCGATAACGCGTTCTTGCTGGTGATTGCGATCGGCATGACATTCGTGATCCTGTCCGGCGGCATCGATCTTTCGGTGGGTTCGGTGCTGGCCCTGACCACCATGATTTCCGCCTATCTGCTGCAATCCTGGCATTGGCCGCCATTGCTGGTGATTGGCTGCGTGCTGTTGGTCGGCAGTGGCTTTGGCGCCGCGATGGGAGCACTGATTCATTTTTTTAAACTGCAAGCGTTCATTGTGACATTGGCCGGTATGTTTCTGGCGCGTGGTTTGTGCTATCTGATCAGCATCAATTCCATCGCCATCGATCAACCTATGTATGTGGCGCTGTCGCAAGGCAGGATAGGCATATTCGGCGCTTTCGTCTCGCCCAGCGTACTGATCGCCGTGTTGATGCTGGCCTTGGCGATTTACCTTGCGCACTACACTCGGTTCGGGCGTGCTGTTTATGCCGTCGGCGGCAACGAACAATCGGCGTTGCTGATGGGCTTGCCGGTCGGCCGCACAAAGGTGATGGTCTACGCTTTCAGCGGTTTTTGCGCCGCGCTGGCTGGGGTCTTGTTCTCGTTCTACATGTTGTCCGGCTACGGCTTGCACGCACAGGGCACTGAACTGGATGCAATCGCGGCAGTGGTAATCGGTGGTACCTTGCTCACGGGAGGTTACGGTTATGTCGCCGGGACCCTGACCGGAGTGCTGATCCTGGGGCTGATCCAGACTTTGATCGCATTCGATGGCACGCTGAGTTCGTGGTGGACCAAGATTGTCATTGGCGTGCTGCTGTTTGTCTTTTGCATGGCGCAACGACTGTTGTCGCTGGGCGCGCTCAGGAGCGGATCAGCGCCGGCTACAACTGCGGCTGGCTGAGGGAGCCGCAGTCGGTTACACATGGCGATCAGATCCGTACTTCCCTGAGCGCGAACTTACCCGTTGTTCTCATCAATCGCAGAGCTTGAACGTATCCGCTTGCGCAATTCGAATTTCTGGATCTTGCCGGTGGAAGTTTTCGGCAACGGCCCGAAATAGATCGCCTTGGGCGTCTTGAATCCGGCCAGGATATTTCTGCAAAAGGCAATCAAGGCTTCTTCGGTAAGCGTGCTGCCTTCTTTCAGTTCAACAAAGGCGCACGGCGTTTCGCCCCACTTTTCGTCCGGTTTGGCGACTACGGCGGCGGCCAGCACGTCGGGATGCCGGTACAAAGCGTCTTCGACTTCGACGCTGGAGATATTTTCGCCACCGGAAATGATGATGTCCTTGCTGCGGTCCTTGAGCTTGATGTAGCCGTTTTCGGCGATCACGCCAAGATCGCCGGTATGGAACCAGCCGCCGGCAAAGGCGTTGTGGGTGGCTTGCGGATTCTTCAAATAACCTTTCATGCAGATGTTGCCGCGAAACATGATCTCACCGATTTCTTTGCCATCGGCGGCGACCGGCTGCATGGTGTCGGGATCAAGTACAGTTATTGCGGTTTGCAAGTGATAGCGGACTCCCTGATGCGATTTCTTTTGGGCGCGCTCATCCGCTGTCAGCGTGCTCCATTCAACCTGTTCAGCGCAGACTGAGGCCGGTCCGTACACTTCGGTCAGGCCATAGACATGCACCAGGTCGAAGCCCATGGCTTCCATTTTAGTGAGTACCGCCGGTGGCGGCGGGGCGCCGGCAACCATGCCGCGTACTTTGTCTCGTATCCCCTGGCGCCAGCTTTCCGGTGCGTTGGCCAGCGCGGCATGGACAATCGGCGCTGCACAATAGTGGGTGATCTTGTGTTCCCGGATCAGGTCGAACACCAGTTTCGGTTCGAACTTGCGCAGGCAGACATTGACGCCAGCGCGCGCTGCAATCGTCCATGGAAAACACCAGCCGTTGCAGTGGAACATCGGCAACGTCCAGAGATAGACGGCATGTTTAGGCAGGTCCCATTCCAAGATATTCGAGATCGCATTCAGTGCGGCGCCGCGATGGTGATACACCACACCCTTGGGATCGCCGGTGGTGCCAGAGGTATAGTTGAGAGCGATCGCGTTCCATTCATCGGAGGGAAGCCGCCACTGGAAACAGGGATCGCCGCCGGCCAGCAGGCTTTCGTAATCGGTATTGCCGAATGCAGGATCGTCTGGCCCCAGGATATCGTTGACCGCCACCACGTACAGACCGTGAATCTGTTGTGCAAGCTGTCGCGCGGCATCGGCGAATTCGCTATCGGCCAGCAGCACCTTGGCTTCGCCATGGCGCAGCATGAACGCCAGCGAGGCCAGATTGAGCCGGATATTCAGGGCGTTCAGCACCGCACCGGCCATCGGCACGCCGAAATGCGCCTCCACCATGGCCGGCGTATTCGGCAACATGACCGCCACGGTATCGCCGTTTTCCACACCCAGTTTGCGCAGGCCGCTGGCCAGCCTGCAGGCGCGCTGATAGGTCTCGCGCCAGTTCTGACGCACAGGACCGTGCACGATTGCCAGGCGATTGCCGTATACTTCGGCGGCGCGTGCGATAAAGTCAATCGGGCTCAATGGCGCAAAATTGGCAGCATTCTTGCCGAGCCCGGAATCGTAGTCAACCGTCATGATGTGTGTCTCCTGAGGAAATAAACATTCTCCCGTTTATTACGGGATGTATTGGGCCTAGCCTATCACTTACTACTAAAACGGTTTGTCGTTTCGATGACAGCATTGGAGATTATTCAGATGAGCATCAGTGTCGGACAGCTAGTGACTTATGACTGGTTTACTGCACTTACTCCTGCTCACCAGTCGCTGGTGCAGTCGGGCGCCGTATTGCAACGTTTCTCTGCCGGCGAATTCATTGCGCATCGCGGACAGCCATCGCAATATTGGATCGGGGTTCACAGTGGTTTGATCAAACTCGCGGTGTACAGCATCGAGGGGCGCGGTGCGACGTTTTCCGGCGTGCCAGAGGGTGGCTGGTGCGGTGAAGGGAGCGTCATCAAGCGCGAACTGCGCAGGTACGACGTGATTGCGGTTAGAGAGTCAGATGTCATGCTGGTGCCGACGGAGATTTTTCACGTATTGCTGGCGGAAAGCTTGCCCTTTACCGCCTTCGTGATCCGCCAGTTGAATGAGCGTATGGGCCAGTTTATCGCGATGATCCAAAACGAGCGGCTGCTGGGCGTCGATGCCCAGGTAGCGCAAGCAATCGCGCAATTGTTCCATCCCATGCTGTATCCGCGTACTTCGGCGGTGCTGGAGCTGTCGCAGGAAGAGATCGGTTTGCTCACCGGTTTATCGCGGCAGCGCGTGAACCAGGCTCTGCGCCACCTGGCCGATTTGCAGCTGATCAGCATTTCCTACCAGTCGATCCGGGTTGTCGATTTATCCGGCCTGCATAGTTACGGCTTGTCGGAACTGTGACCGGCCAGCCAGTCTCGCTTTTGAATTCCCATTGCTCAGCGGAATTGAACCATTTCTGCACAGTAACTGTGTGGCATTTTGAAGAATTTTTAGAAGATGGTTTAGCGATAATTTCAGCATCAAAAAAAATAAATAAATTAGCTTTGACAATCTTCAACATTTGATTTTTGGGTAATCTGAAAGTGCAATATTTAGATCTCCCAAACGCAGTCTGACGCGGAGCATGAAAGAATTTATTCGCATGCGTCACAACGATATGAATATCCAGAACTATGTTGAGCGAGCGCACTAAAGCAAAGCTAAAGATCTCTGCTGAAACGACAGGCAATTCTTCTGCGAATGCTGATCCCACTTTCCTGTTGAATGCACTCATGGCCAAATTGCATTTGACATATGACGCGGATCTGTGTCGCCTGCTGGGTGTGCAGCGACCGACCATGAGTAAAATCCGTCACGGCAGGCTCCCCGTCAGGGCATCGCTGCTGATGAGGATGCATGTGGCAAGTGGCCTGAAATTTGATGAGCTCTACACCTTGTTACAGGGACGGCCTGTTTGCGCTTCGCCGGACACGGAATCGCGTGAAAACAAACCTGGGCAGTTCAAAAAAATGTTGCCGGCGGTGAGATTGCCTGTCGTGGGCGAAACGACAGAGGAAGTCAATCGACTGCTAGACGCATTGAAGGATCTGTTATGTGTAACAACAGATACCGGTCTCAGTTACAAACTGGGGGTTGCGGGACCAATTATCAGTCACATTCGTTGTGGTCATAAGAGGATAGGTGTCTCACTGCTAGTGCGGATGTGTCACACCACGGGAATGAGTCTCAACGCGTTGCGTAGCCTCTTGAACGGTACGGAACCAGCGTCTTAAAAAATATCAGGTTGATCATCAGTTTTACCTTGCGTTGGCCGGGGCAATATCGGCGAAATGCAAGAGGTATTAGTGCAGCTAGTCACACCCAAGGTGGTGCATGCGCGCAGCGATAGTGACAGTGGCTATACGGCGGATTTGATTTCCACTTTGGCAGTCATTTGCGCAAAAAACGCTTGGCGACATGGTTATCAGGTCAAGGTGGATTCGACGTTCATTCCAACCGAATGGATACCGATGGAACCGCTCACACATTACGATAATCACTATCGTTTTTTTAAATGAATGCTCTAGGCTATTTTCCGCAATTTAAAAAGCACTATCCGCAAGGTAAATCGAGTAACGCATATGCGAACACGTCGAGCACTCTTTAAAGAGTACTTCGATTGCAACGTTTTTCCCGCACCGGACAAGGTTACGATCGTCTGCAGCCTGGACCAGTTGGCAATGTGTTTGCTGTGCCTAATTTCAAGTCGAGCGCTGAGTAATAGGGGGCCTATGGGTTACGATATTTACATTACAAGAAAAGAAAATTGGTTTGACAAATTGGGATCGGAAATTACCCTTTCTGAATGGATTGCGTTTGTGGGGAGTGACCCAGAAATGCGGCTAGATGGATATGCAGAGGCCGAAGTAGGTCAGGGGAAAATGCTTAGAGTTGAAAGTGCAGGACTTGCGGTCTGGATTGCTTACTCAAAGCATGGTAAGGACGGAAATATGGCTTGGTTCGATTTCAGGAGGGGTAGTGTGGTGGCAAAGAACCCAAGCCCAGAAATAATTGCAAAAATGTCGTCAATAGCTCGAGTGCTTTTGGCAAAGGTGCAAGGAGATGAATGTGAGCTTTACGGAATAGATGGGAATGTAATTGCACAGCGTTGACCGATTTCTGCTACTTAGCTTGTAAGTGGCATCGTGGCGCGTCTGATAAGGACGCCGTGGGGTGGTCGGAATAGCATTCTGCGATGGATTTAACTAGTACAAAATGAAGTTGTATAAAAAATATTAGATTTATAACGAAATCAATAAAGATATGATAAAGAACATTTCCTCCGATACGTCCACAAGTAACAAGCTCGATCATCAGACTACGTATGATCCAAACAATTTGCTTGATGCACTGATTGAAAAATTGAAATTGAAAAATGATGCGGCACTGTCGCGATCGCTCGAAGTGGCGCCGCCTGTGATTAGCAAAATCCGCCATCGCCGTTTGCCAGTCGGTGCATCGTTGCTCATTAGAATGCACGAAATCAGTGATTTAACTATAAGTGAGTTGCGCGCGCTGATAGGGGATCGCCGTCGAAAATTCCGTATTAGCGATAAACAATTTAAGCCGAAAGTTTGAAATTCACGCGCTTAATCCAAAAAGACAGAAGTACGTTTTGCGGAAACTTTCTATTTTGCGGAAAAGATAAAAAAAAGCTCTCATCGCTGAGAGCCTTTTAGATATTGGTGCCCGAGGCCGGACTTGAACCGGCACACCCTTACGAGCGAGAGATTTTAAGTCTCTTGTGTCTACCGATTTCACCACTCGGGCATGTTTGCAGTTTTGAAGAAATCTGCAAAAAAGTATCGACGTTAATTGCTTGCGATACTGGGCAGGGCCGAATTTTAACAGGTTCTTATGGCTAAGGCCATCTTCTCGTGCGCCTTGATTTTTGTCAGAAATGCAGCTCTACGGTGGCGACGGCTTTGATTTTTCCGTCAAAACTATCGACATTTTGTAGCGTCGCATTTTCGTGGATCCTGATCTGCTGGCCGGTGGCGTGCGGCTTGTCATGCGTGGTGTGGGCATCGGCTGCGAGAGTAACTGGATATCCCAGTGCGGCAGCGCTCCTGACGGTGGTGTCGACGCAGAATTCCGAGGCGTAGCCGCAGATGACGAGCTGATCGACGTTTTGCGCCGCTAGCAGTTCCTGCAATCCTGTGCGGAGGAATGAATCCGATGTCTTCTTGCGCAGCTTGATATCGCTATTCTTCACCTGCAATCCGGGCTGCAACTGCCAGTTCGGGGAATTGTAGGCAAGCTCATCGTCCGGCGTTTCATGCTGGATAAAAACCACCGGAGCGCCCACAGTGCGGGCTTTGGTGGCCAGGGTGTTGATGCGCTCAATTACGGTATCGGCTTCGAACGGCCGCGGGGTTTCCTCGAAAAGTCCATGCTGGACGTCGATGACAAGAAGGGCGGATTTCATTGTTATCCTGCTGGTGATGGGCGGATCGCTCCGCTGGTTTCCCATTATACGGCGCTCGCCTCGAGGCAAGGCAGGCGCCGTTGTGCGCCTGATGCTCAGGTTTCCGAAAGCGCTTCGCTGGTTGGTGCTGCGCCGAATCTGTTTGGCTCTTTTGGTTCCTGCACCAGGAAATAGATGATGGCGATCCAGCCCAGGACGGGGATCAGTGCTATCAGCTGCCACCAGCCGCTTCGATCAGTATCGTGCAAGCGCCGTGTGGCCACTGCGATGGAAGGGAGCAGGGTAGCAAGTGAAAAAAGTCCGCTCAGCTTATAGCTGATGGCATCGGCCACAATGGTCGCCAGCACTATAAAAAGTACGAACCACCAGTATTCGGAGCGTGAAGCCCTGCCGTTGAAATCGATGTACTTGGAAAAGCAGACTTTGATCGATTCTATGAATGTCATTTCTATCCCCCTGAAATTGTGCCGGCATGACTGCCCCCGTTGTTGGTGACAGCAGGATTAGCCATGGATTTTGATATGGTTACCAGACGGTAATAATAGCAAAAGCTACAGCGATTCCTATAAAAATGTTGGTCTGTCGCAAATGTGTGCATATTGCAACACTACCGATTTGCCGTCTTATCCCCGTCATCTCTTGCTAAACCCTATTTGCAATGTGATTTTCGCGTGGTTATACGACTGTGAAAATATATCCATTGGGAAATATTTTGTTAAGAAAGGTTAATTCGCGCAAAACGCGCGCATACTAAATTGCCACAAAGAAATGTTTGAGATTGTCATTATAGATGCACGACTGAGTATGTGAATGCAATAGGCCGATATGCCGATCATTGATCGGATTGAAGTTAAAGCACATATGGGGGAGGCGTTATGGCAAAAGAAATATCTCGCCGGGGATTGTTGTCGATCATCTCTATTGTTGCCGTATCAGTAATGTCGGGTTGCGGAGGAGGGGGCGGTGGCAGCAGCAACCCGAATCCAGCCTCCACTCCAGTGCCAAGCGCTCCGCCGCCTGCTACGACTCCCACTCCGCCAGTAACTACCCCCGCTCCACCCGGTAATACTAGTTCGGTACCGCCACCGCCGGTGGTGACACCGACGCCCGCCATGTTAAATGTACAAGATCCGAGCAATACCGCAACCGCTCACGCGCAGGGCTTGACTGGGACGGGAGTGACGGTGGGCGTGGTCGATACCGATTTCGATGTGAGCGATCCACAGTTTGCAGGGCGTATCAGCAAGACTGTCTATAGTTCTACCGGCACCGATGGCAATATGCACGGAACGGAAGTGGTCGAAGCGTTGGCGGGCAATACGCTGGGGGTGGCCCCGGGCGTGCAGATACAGGCTGCGGCTGCCGGTACCACCGGCGATAATGTGCTGCTTAATAGCCAGATATACCAGGACCTGTTCGCCAAAGGCGTGCGTATTTTCAACCAGTCCAATGGCATCAGTGCAGTCGGTGCTACGGTAGGTCAGGCGCTGGCCTTGCATAACCTGTATCAGCCGTTCGTTGCCCAGCATGGATTGTTCATTTGGTCCACGGGTAACGACGGCGCGGCCCAGCCGAACCTGAACGCTAGCCTGCCGTCCATGTTTGCCGACCTGCAAACCGGCTGGCTAGCCGTGACGGCCGTCAACGCCGCCGGCGGCGGCAACGGCTATTCCAGCAGCGACACGGTGCCAGGCATGATTTCCAGCTACGCCAACCGCTGCGGCGTCGCCGCCAACTGGTGCCTGGCTGCACCGGGGGATTTCATTTCCAGCAGCAGCGGTGGCCGTGTCTTCGGCACCTCCTTTGCCGCACCCGCCGTCACCGGCGCGGCGGCGCTGGTGCAGCAGGCCTTTCCCTGGATGAACGCCGACCTGATCCGCCAGACCATCCTCTCGACCGCGACTGACATGCACGATACGGCGACCTATGGCTGGGGTTTGCTCAATGCCAGCAAGGCAGTCAATGGCCCCGGATTGTTTGCGCAGAGCCTGGCGCTGGGTCCCAACGTCAATGTCCAGTTCGATAACGCCGCGTCGGTGTTCAAGAACAATATCGGTGGCGATGCCGGCTTGAACAAGAGCGGCAGCGGCCAGTTGACGCTGGCCGGCAACAATACTTACCTGGGCGATAGCAATATCCTCGGCGGCACCCTGAATATCACCGGCGCCGTGGCCGCCAATGTGAATATCGGCAGCCTCGGCAATCTGGCCGGCGATGGCGGCACCGTCCACGGCAATGTCAACAACAGCGGCCGCTTCACCAATAGCGGCGCTGGCCTCGCTATCGGCGGCAATTATGTGGCGACGCCGAACGCGGTGCTGGCCAACCAGCTCAATACGACCTTGGCGGTGGGTGGTGCGGCGATCCTCGGCAATTCTCATCTGATCGCCACCACGCCAGCCGGCAACAGCAATCCTTCCGGCTATGTGACGCAGCAAGCAGGCACCCCCAGCAAGATTCTCACAGCCACCGGCGGCGTCAGCGGCCAGTTCAGCGATCTCAGCTTTGAAGCCGATGGCGTCAGCTTTACGCCGGGCGTGTTCATTGCTGCGAGCTTGTCGTATCAGGCCAAGGAAGTGGATTTGCAGATCAGCCGCACCAATGTCGCTGTCGTGGCGGCGCAAGCCTTCGGCAGCGATGCGACCCGCAACAACGCCGCCGTCAACCTGGAAACCGGCCTGAAAGCGGCAGACCAGATGGTCGCCAGCGGCAACACTGGCGGGACCAATGGGGAATTCCTGGCCAGCGCCGCAGCGATCCAGAAGAGCGCCAGCGTGGCGGTAGCAGGGCAGGTGCTGGACAGCCTATCCGGCCAGATCCATGCCTCGGCGCAAGCCTTGACCTTCCAGCAGTCGCAGGCGATCAACCGCGACCTGGCGAACCGCCTGGCGATGCTGGGCAGTCAGCCCGGCGACCCGGACGGCACCGGCCTCTGGGTCAGCACCATCGGCGCTTCCGGCAAGCTGGAGCAGAGCGGATTTGCCACGGGCGATACGTCCTTGTGGGGCGGCCAGTTCGGCGTCGATACCCGGCTCGGCGACGGCACCATCGTCGGCGCCGCGCTCGCCTATTCGGACAGCAAGGCCAGTTTCGACCGGCTGGGTGGGCAATCGAAGAGTCACGATACCGGCGTCTCGCTGTATGGCCGGCATGCCTTTGGTGAGCAGGGCTGGTATGTCTCGGGGCGGCTGGGCGCAGCGACGGTCAACAGCACGGTGACGCGCGAGGCCGTGATCGGTAATGGCACGCAGAAGCTGGGGGCGGGGCATACCGATAATCTATGGTCAGCTTATGCTGAAAGCGGCTATGTCTTGCCCTTATCCGGCAGCACCCGGCTGACGCCGTATGCGGGCGTGGCCTATGACCGGCTCAAACGTGGCGGCTTTACGGAAAGCGGCGGCGTCTTCGGCTTGACTGCAGCTAGCCAGGCGTACCAGCAAACGGCGGGGTTGCTGGGGGTGCGGGGCGACACCAGCTTCCAATGGGCTGGCGGGACCAGCGTATTGCAAGCCTACGCTGCATGGCAGCATGGATTCAACGATGGCAGCCTGGATTTCAACGCGGCTTACGTCGGTGCGCCGGCGGCGGGATTTACGGTGCAGGGGATCGGTTTGGCGCGCAGCACGGGCTGGCTCGGGCTGGGCTTGAATACGGCGGTGGATAAGCGCTGGGGCTGGTATTTCAACTACGACGCGCAACTGGGTGGCGGTGGCCTGCGCAATAATGTGCTGGCGCTGGGGTTGCGGTTTGGATTGGATTGATTGGATCAACTGGATCAACTGGATCAATATTTTCGACGGTTGCCATCGAAATCTGTTTTTTTAAGTTGGCTCAGCAATCCGAGCCGTCAATGGCAACCGTTCGATATCAATCGCTGCTTGCAATTACATTTCGCCGCCAGCCGACGCATCTTCAACGACAGGTGTCATCGCCGGCGTTTCTGCTTCCATCGCCGGCGAGGTTTTCATGATGCGTTTCTTGCCCATGAGACCCAGGTCCGCTCCGGTAATGCCGTATTCCTGCATTTTTGTTTTAATCTCGATGATGACGTCAGCAATCTCAGCTTGACGCAATTCTTCTGCCTGTTTCCTCAATTGTTCGATTTGTGCTTGCAGCTCTTTGTAGGTCGTCATTTCTATTGCTTTCTTTCTGCGTTTTGGACGAGTAAGTATACCGTAACCAGAGCGCCGCATTAAACGCCTGGCTATAGCGATGCCATTTTCGGCAGAAATTTCACCACCATTTTTCTTCGACTATTTTTTTGCCGAAAGAAGCATTTCATTTGATACATGTTGTTGCAATCATTACTGATTTGTATCGACCATTCCTGATGCGCAATCTATATTGAATACAGGGAGACACGGTTGTGCCGCTGCGTGCGCGGCGACATTGGAAGTTTGAGGTCTTGTATGAAAAAGTTATTGATTCTTTGGCTGGCCGCGGTTGCGCTGATGTTGTCCGGCGCCACGGGCTCGGCGTTTGCCCGCAACGGTGAATCTCATGGCGGAGGATTCCATGGCGGAGGATTCCACGGCGGTGGCGGTTTTCATGGCGGCGGCCCACAAGCAAATCACGGTTATCGTCGGTTCCGCGATTTCCACGGCCGCGGGGTGATAGTGATCGGCGGGCCTTTTTTCTGGGATCCTTATTACTACGATCCTGCGCTTTATCCGGCCGGCCCGGCGTATGTCGCACCTGACGGCGACTACAGCTACTATTGCTACAATCCTGCAGGATACTATCCTCAAGTGCCAAGTTGCCCGGGCGGTTGGCTGCGCGTGGTTCCGGGTGATCCTGCCTATTAGGTTTGAGCAGATCCAACTGATCGCTATTGACGAAAAACGCTATCCGCCGGATAGCGTTTTTTGTTTGGCGAGACAGAAAGCACAGTCCAAATTTTGGTTGCCTATCTTGCTGCCGGCAAACATGGCGGGTAACATGGTGCCTGGTTCATTCGACTTTCTATCCCGGAGAAATACATGTCAATTCATATGATTGAAGCAGTGCGTTTTAATGTCGAAGGTGACCGGGTCGAGGAAGTGCGCTGGGGGCGGGCGAAGCCGCAGGATGATGGTTCTATCGGATGGGAGCATAAAACGTCGGAGCAGGACGTTAGTCTGGTTGTCGACGCACTGCACTTTGGCGACGAAGTGGCGACGGCGTTTTCCGTTGACGGAAAAATCGTGCGCGGTCCCAGCATTGCACTGGTGATCCACGAACATGGCATAGAAGGGATCGGCATCGCGGAGCGCGATACATCCGGGCGCACCCTGGCCGACTTGCCGCGCTTTTAATACACATCAAGCCGCTTAGAAACTGTTGGAAGATGCCGGGCCTTGGCTGGTGCTGGTGTTGAGCCGGTTACCGACAGTACTGTCGTTGTGGGTCTCGCGCCACTGCTGGCGTTGCCATTCGAGTTCGCTCCATTGATCAACGCGGCGTTTTTCCCATTCATTGCGTTGACGCCAGACCGGAGCAATCGTCATCGCCGGCGGCGCGAGGAATAATGGCGCCGGATGCGTTTCCGCGCCATACAGCGCAGGTGGTGCAAAAATTGGCGCTTGGCCCCCGATGCCCGTGCCGCTGTCGGCGATAGCCTGGCCAGGAAGTCCTGCCGCAATTGTGCCTAGTAGTAATACAAGAAGTATCTTTTTCATATGGCCTCCCGCTTGACCAGCCCATCCGAAAAATAGATGGCAGTGAAGTGTTGCATGCGCGTCTTTCGGATTTCATTCTAGGAAACAAAGCGCAGCTAAGCTAATAGAGAATCGCTGCGAAACCGGGGTTTTGAGTATCTAGGGCAATCCACTGCGTGAATTAGTTGCTGGTGGCAATGTTTTATCGTCTGACGGTTATAAAATTGCTATATTGCATCAATGGCAAGCTTGGATTTTTCTTGTGGAAAATCCCGCAGAAACGATTTGATAATTGGAGATATTACATGCATGCCCAGATCGAGAAGGCTCGGATTTTCCAGCAATTGCACGGGCGCGAAGGCGCTTTCATCATTCCTAATCCATGGGATATCGGTAGCGCCAGGCTACTGGCTTTGCTCGGATTCGAAGCGTTGGCTAGCACCAGCGCCGGCTATGCGTTTTCCAGAGGCCTGCAAGATGGTGCCATCGGACGCGAGCAGATGATGACGCATCTGACCGAATTGGCAGCTGCCACCGATTTGCCGCTCAGCGCCGATCTGGAAAATGGCTTTGGCGACGCGCCGGAAATCGTGGCGGAAACCATCCGCTTGGCCGCACTGACTGGTATCGTCGGCGGCTCTATTGAAGATGCCAGCGGCCAGCGCGACGCACCAATTTACCCTCTGGAGCTGGCGGTCGAACGCGTGCGTGCTGCAGTGGAGGCGGTGGCTGAGTTGGATTTTCCGTTCATGCTCACCGCGCGAGCGGAAAACTATCTGCACGGTAGAAGCGATCTGACCGATACCATCAAGCGGCTCCAGGCTTATCAAGACGCAGGTGCAGATGTGCTTTACGCGCCGGGCTTGAAAACCAGGGAAGAGATAACCGCAATAGTCAGTGCGTTGGACAAGCCGGTGAATGTCGTCATGGGTTTGCAGGGTGTGCAGCTAAGCTTGAAAGAACTGGCGCAAATTGGCGTCAAGCGTGTAAGCGTCGGCGGTTCCCTGGCGCGTGCGGCACTTGGAGCGTTCCTGCGCGCCGCCGAGGAGATGCGCGAGCATGGGACATTTTCCTACGGCAATCAGGCAATCGGCACACGCCAGATTGGCGAAATGTTGCACGCCGCTAGCAAGCTTTAAGCTGCACAACACTGGATTAAGTTCTATGCTGCATAGAGGCGGCTTCAAACACATCTGGCGTTGTTGCCCTTGCAGGGCGCGCCCAGGCTTGCAAGCCTGGGCCGTTTCGCAGGCAGACGACAATGTCGTCTGAAACCCCTGCTGCACCCTCCTAGCCGTACTACTCGTACTGTCTTCGTCGGCGCGCCTAGCCAGCTGTGTTTGAAACCACCGCTTAGTGTAAGATCCTTGTTTTTTCGCGCCGAAGAATGCCGCATCATGAAAGTCTACAATTTAGCTTGTGAACAGAATCATCGCTTCGAGGGCTGGTTTGGCTCGGAGGAGGACTTTCTGTCGCAATCGGCCAGGCAACTGATCGTCTGCCCGATATGCGAGAGCAGCAAGGTGGACAAGCTGCCGTCCGCGCCGCATCTGAATCTTTCTGCCGCCAGGCCAACTGCCGGTGGCCGTGACACTACTGGCTCGCATTCGCCGGCAGTGGCGCAGATGAAAAAACAACTGATGGACATGGCGCGTCATGTCATGGAAAACACGGAAGATGTCGGCGAAAATTTTGCCGAAGAGGCGCGCCGGATTCACTACAAGGAAGTACCTGAGCACGGCATACGCGGCATCGCGTCGGCAGAGCAGCGCGACGAGTTGGCTGAAGAGGGCATCGAGGTTTTTCAACTGCCGCTACCTGCAACGGGCAAGCCGACGCTTCAATAGGCGGTTTCAATAGCACGCTTTAGAAGCCGTCGCAGCGGCTTCGGGCGTGCATCAGTGTATCCTAGTTGCGGTCGCGTAAAATCCTGGTGACGCCACGGATACGGCGCACATTGCGCATCAAACGGGCCAGATGAACCCGGTCCTCGACCTGGATTGTAAACACTAGTTGTGTCATTAGCTGATCCTTGTCGTCATCCATGTTGACATAGATGATGTTGGCATCAGAATCGCCGATTTCAGCGGCAACCCGCGCCAATATGCCTTTATCGTTATGCACCAGCACCTTGATGCGGCAATCGAAGCGGCGATTCAGCTCTTCACCCCACAGCACTTCAATCCAACGGTCAGGATCTTTGTTGCGCTGGCGCTTGGCGATATTGCAGTCTTCCGCATGCACCACAAGACCCTGATCGCGCTTGAGCTGGCCGGTGATATGGTCGCCCGGAATCGGCTGGCAGCACGGCGACAACTGCACCGAGATGCCTTCGCTGCCGTAGATCACTACCGGATCCATTTTTACGGGAGTGGCCATACCTTCCATGTCGAGCAGCGGCGTCTGCAGCGCTTCGTTTTCCAGCAAGCCCATGATATGGCGCGCCACCAGCGTCGCCATGCGCTTGCCGACGCCGATGTCAGCGTAGATTTCTTCCAGCGATTTGGCGCTCGATTCATTCAGCAAGCGGTCAACCACGATCGGCGCCAGCGCCGGATTGAGATTGAGCGTCGCCAGGGCCTGCGACAGCAAGCGTTTGCCCAGTTCTACCGACTCACCCAGGTTGATCGTGCGCAGGTGGTGCCTGATCGCCGAGCGTGCTTTGCCGGTACGCACAAAGCTGAGCCAGTTAGGGCTAGGCCGCGAACTGGCCGAGGTAATGATTTCGACGATGTCGCCATTATGCAATTCGGTGCGAAGCGGCGCCGGTTCGTGATTGATTTTAGCGGCGATGGTCTGGTCGCCGACATCGGTATGGATGGTGTAGGCGAAATCGAGCGCAGTTGCGCCACGCGGCAGGGCGATGATTTTCGATTTCGGCGTGAACACGTAAACCGAGTCGGGGAACAGGTCGACCTTGACGTGTTCCAGGAACTCGGCAGAATCGCCTGTCTGTTTCTGGATATCCAGCAAGGACTGCAGCCAGGCATGCGTGCGTTGCTGCAAATCGCTGAGATTGCCTTCTTCATCCTTGTACAGCCAATGCGCGGCAACGCCGGATTCGGCGACGCGATGCATGTCCTGGGTACGGATCTGGAATTCTACCGGCGTGCCGTAAGGGCCAATCAGGGTGGTATGCAGTGACTGGTAGCCGTTCAGCTTGGGAATCGCGATGTAATCCTTGAACTTGCCCGGCATCGGCTTGTACAGCGCGTGCAGGGTGCCCAGCGCCAGATAGCAATTGGCAAAGGTGTCGACCACGATGCGGAAGCCGTAAACGTCGAGCACCTGCGAAAACGACAGGTGCTTGTTGTGCATCTTGCGGTAAATGCCGAACAGGCTCTTCTCGCGGCCGTCAATTTGCGCATTAATGCCGGTAGCCGCGAGCGTGGTGCTGACCGATTCCAGGATCTTGCTGACCACTTCGCGGCGATTGCCGCGTGCTGCCTTGACCGCTTTCGCCAGGGTGCGGTGACGCAGCGGATACAGGTGAGAAAACGCCAGTTCCTGCAGTTCGCGATAGATATTATTAAGTCCGAGCCGATGCGCAATCGGAATATAGACTTCCATCGTCTCGCGCGCGATGCGGCGTTTCTTTTCCGGAATCATCACGCCCAGCGTGCGCATATTGTGCAGGCGGTCGGCTAGCTTGACCAGGATGACGCGAACGTCGCGCGCCATGGCCAGCAGCATCTTGCGGAAATTCTCTGCCTGCGCTTCGATCTGGCTCTGAAATTCGATCTTGTCCAGCTTCGACAGACCATCTACCAAGGTCGCCACCGGCGCGCCGAAGCGCTCGATCAATTCATCTTTCTTGACGTCCTGATCTTCCATGACGTCGTGCAGCAGGGCGGCCATGATGGCTTGCGCATCAAGTTTCCAATCGGCGCAGATTTCGGCGACCGCGATCGGATGGGAAATATAGGGTTCGCCGGATTTGCGCATCTGACCCAGATGCATTTCATCCGAAAAGCGATAGGCTTCCTTGACCTTCTTCAGCTCGGCTGGGGTCAGGTATTCGGCAAGCTTGGTGGTCAGGTGCGTAATCGAGGCGACGCCGGGCTGGAGGGCGGGCTGAGGATCTGGCAAGGTGGGGGTATTAGCGGATTTTCTGGCTGAGCGGGGGGAGGCCGCCCGTTTCTTTGTGGTTGCGGCTAATGACATGCTTGAATCTGGAGATGTCAGGTTCATACTGGGTCGGTAGCAGCCGCATGAGTTTTACCAATTGCAGGACAGGATCGATAAGTCACGCAGTCGTGACGCATACCTATTCTGTCCTCCAATTAAAAAATTAACCAGGTACCTTCTTGAGCATTTCAATGCCGATCTTGCCGGCAGCGATTTCGCGCAGGGCAACCACGGTTGGCTTGTCCTTTGCGTCGATTTTTGCGGTGTGGCCTTGCAACAGCTGGCGCGCACGATAGGTCGCGGACAGGGTCAGCTGAAAACGGTTAGGGATCTGTTTCAAACAATCTTCGATAGTGATGCGGGCCATTTATTTCTCCAGAATGCAGTACAAGCTAAGTAGCGCCTTAGCACCAGTTAGCCAAATATTAACTTAAATTTGCATGAATGCCCAATTGGGCAAATAAAGAAGCGTTGCGTACTGCCTGCTGTGAAAAGCGGCAGCGTGTCGCTTTGACAATTGCAGTTAATTCCGACAGAGCAGTCGCAAACTCTTGATTAATAATAACATATTCAAACTCGGGGGCGTGCGCGATTTCGCCGCCGGCGGCAAGGATCCGGCGCGTGATGACTTGCGGTTCATCCTGGCCGCGCTTTTTCAAGCGTTCTTCCAGCGCTGCGATGGATGGCGGCAGGATAAAAATCCCGACTGCATGCGGAAACTGCTTCTTGACCTGCTGCGCGCCTTGCCAGTCGATTTCCAGCAAAACATCGGTGCCGGACAGCATTTGCTCAGCGATCGTCAGTCGTGATGTGCCGTAGTAATTGCCGTGGACTTCAGCCCACTCCAGGAATTCGCCCTGTTTGTGGCGGGCGCGGAAGTCTTCCACCGTAGTGAAATGGTATTCACGGCCGTTTTGCTCACCTGGTCGCGGCGGCCGCGTGGTGAAGGAAATCGACAGTTTGATCGCCTGTTCCTGCGCCAGCAGCGCATTCACCAGCGTAGATTTTCCGGCGCCGGAAGGTGCGACCACCATGAACAAGCTGCCCGACATCGGGTGCTCGTCTGGCATTGCCGAGCTGTTCGCCAGCTCTGCCGAAGAAATTGGTATTAGTGGAGGTGTCATAACGATTGAAAGATGTGCAGGCCGTCAGGTATGCAAAATACCTGATTGGCTAAGTGTGACATTGTATCAGCGTGGCAATAAGGCTGCAGAGAGGATTTGCATATTTATGCAGGGCGCAAACAGGAAGTATATTGGTGGAGTGATAACGATAGGTCGATGCATGGTGTACATTTATGGGTTTCCAAAAAAATGCTGGCATTGACCAAGCGTTTTGATGATGTACAACAGACAAGGAAGGACGCTATGGCGATCAAATTGCAGCCAGCTCAACAAAAGGACCTGATTGGATCTATCCAGCGTTACTTTAAAGAAAACATGGAGGAGCCGATAGGCGACCTCAAGGCCGGCATGCTGCTTGATTTTTGCCTGCGAGTGATTGGCCCTGGCATTTATAACCAGGCGATTGCCGATGCGCAGGCGCATATGGAAGCGAAAGTTTCAGATCTGGCCGTCGAATGCTATGAAGAAACCGGCGATTACTGGAAGAAAAAATAAGAGGCTGTTGCAAACACACCTGGCGTTGTTGCTTCTCCTCGCCGTACTACTCGTACTGTCTTCGTCGGAGCGCCTAGCCAACTGTGCTTGCAATAGCCTCTAAGCACCGCCTAGTCAGGACTGTTCCGCCAAAGCTGACAGCAGCAGGGTAGCGGACGCTATAATGCATATAACAGCATCATCAACAGTCTCATCTTCACCCGCCACTCACCAACGCCATCCACACATATGCATTATGTTTCTACTCGCGGCCACGCAGCTGCGCAAAATTTCTCTGAAATCCTGCTAGGCGGCCTGGCGCCGGACGGCGGTTTATATTTGCCGGCAGAATATCCGCAAGTCACCTCAATCGAACTGGATCAATGGCGCAGCCTGTCGTATGCCGACCTGGCGTTCGAAGTGCTGAAGAAATTCGCTACCGATGTTCCGGAAGCCGATTTGCGGGCCTTGACGCACAAGACATATACCGCTGATGTGTATCGTAACGTCCGGGCCGGGGAAGACGCCAGCCGGATTACGCCGCTGAGCGTGCTTGAAGAAAAGGACGGCAGCAAACTGCTGCTGCAAGCCTTGTCAAACGGTCCGACGCTGGCGTTCAAGGACATGGCGATGCAGTTGCTAGGCAATCTGTTTGAATATACCTTGGCCAAGAACGACGCCAAGCTGAACATTTTTGGCGCGACTTCCGGCGATACCGGCAGCGCCGCGGAATATGCGATGCGCGGCAAAAAGGGCATTCGCGTGTTCATGCTGTCGCCGCACAAGAAAATGAGCGCATTCCAGACCGCGCAGATGTTCAGCCTGCAAGATCCGAACATCTTCAATATCGCAGTCGAAGGCGTGTTCGACGATTGTCAGGATATGGTGAAAGCGGTCTCCAATGACCACGCCTTCAAGGCCAGCCAGAAAATCGGCACGGTCAATTCGATCAACTGGGCGCGCGTCGTGGCGCAAGTGGTGTACTACTTCCGAGGCTACCTGAGCGCCACCACCAGTAACGACCAGAAAGTATCGTTCACTGTGCCGTCGGGCAATTTCGGCAATATTTGCGCCGGCCATATCGCGCGCATGATGGGCTTACCGATCGATAAGTTGGTCGCCGCCACGAACGAAAACGACGTGCTGGACGAATTTTTCCGTACGGGCATCTATCGCGTGCGCAAGTCCGCCGAGACCTATCACACCAGCAGCCCAAGCATGGACATCAGTAAAGCGTCGAATTTCGAGCGCTTCATCCATGATTTGCTGGATGGCGACAGCGATCGTGTGCGCGCCTTGTTCCACAAGGTCGAGACTGAAGGTGGGTTCAGCCTGGCTGGCGGCCCGGGAAGCGATGGCGACGAGTTCGCCAAGATCGCCCGTTTCGGTTTCCAGTCCGGTAAATCCACCCATGAGGATCGGCTGGCCACCATCCGTGATATCCAGCAGCGTTACAACGTCACCATCGATACCCACACCGCCGATGGCGTCAAGGTCGCGCGTGAATACATGGTCCCCGGCGTACCGATGATCGTGCTGGAAACCGCCTTGCCGGCCAAGTTCAACGAAACCATCCGCGAAGCGCTGGGACGCGATGCGCAACGGCCTGCCGGTTTTGAAAATATCGAAGCGCTGCCGCAGCGGTTTGAAGTGATGGCGGCCGATGTCGCGCAGGTTAAAACCTACATTGCCACTCACACCGGCTTATAAGTTGCAACGAAAGCTGTAGAGAAAATGATGCAAAAGCCACCGATGTTAACTGTCGCCGACGCCTTGGCGGTGCTGCTGGATACTGATCGTCCGCTGGTTGATGACGGCTCGATTGAGCTGATTCCGACGCTAGAGGCCAATGGCCGGGTATTGGCAAGCGCACAGACTTCGCAGCTCAACGTGCCGCCGGCGGACAACACGCAAATGGACGGCTACGCGGTACGCGCTGTCGACTGCACCAGCGGCGCGGCGCGCTTGCCGGTATCGCAACGGATTCCGGCAGGACACGTTGGCGCACTGCTGCAAGCCGGCACCGCGGCCCGGATTTTTACCGGCGCGATGATTCCGGCCGGCGCAGACGCCGTGGTCATGCAGGAAATGTGCGAAGCCGACGGCGATGCAGTATGGATCCGGCACGTGCCGAAATCCGGTGAGTGGGTGCGCCGTAGCGGAGAAGACATTCGCAGCGGCAGCGTCATCCTTGCCGCCGGCACACGCCTGCGGCCGCAGGATCTCGGCCTGGCGGCATCGGTCGGACTGGAAACGTTACCGGTACTGCGCAAGTTGCGGGTGGCGATGTTTTTTACCGGCGACGAACTGGCCATGCCCGGCCAGCCCTTGAAACCTGGTGCGATTTATAACTCCAACCGCTTCGTTCTGCGCGGTTTGCTGGAAAACCTGGATTGCGAGATTACCGATTACGGCATCGTGCCGGATAACCGGGAAGCCACCCGTGAAGCCCTGCGCCGCGCTGCGCAAGAGCATGATCTGATCCTGACGTCGGGCGGCGTTTCTGTCGGCGAAGAGGATCACGTCAAGCCGGCAGTCGAAGCCGAAGGTCGCCTGAATATGTGGCAAATCGCCATGAAACCAGGCAAGCCGCTGGCTTTTGGTGAAGTGCGCCGAGCTTCCGGCGGCAACGCTTTCTTTATCGGTTTGCCCGGCAATCCGGTGTCCAGCTTTGTCACTTTCCTGATTTTCGTGCGGCCTTTCATCTTACATCAGCAAGGTGTCGCTGCGAGCGCTCTGATGCCGCAAGCGCTGGCCATGCGCGCTGATTTCGACTGGTCCAAAGCCGACCGCCGCCAGGAATTCCTGCGCGTCAAAATCAATGACCGCGGTGGCCTGGATCTTTTCCCGCATCAAGGCTCGGGTGTATTGACCTCCGCCGTGTGGGGCGATGGCCTGGTAGACAATCCAGCTGGGAAAACCATCGCCAGCGGTGAATTGCTGCGGTTTTTGCCGTTTTCTGCGCTGCTGGGCTAGGCAGCAGCTTGAGCTTGATTGAACACGAGAATGCAATGAAAATCGAACTACGTTTTTTTGCCAGCCTGCGCGAGGCGCTCAAGCTGTCGCAGGAGGTGCTGGAGCTGCCGGAAACCGTGACGACAGTTGGCGATGTGCGCAGCTATCTGCGCGCACGCGGCGGCGTATGGGCCGATGCGCTGGCAGACGGCCGTGCATTGCGGATGGCTTTCAACCAAGAGTTGGCGAACGCCGACACCGTCTTGACCGATGGTGGCGAAGTCGCATTTTTTCCACCGGTGACCGGCGGCTGATTTTGTTGCCGGCAATGAGACTCCGACTATGCCAATTCGTGTTCAGACTGAAGATTTCGATTTCGCCGCCGAACTGGCGCAGCTACGGCTTGCCAATCCCAAAATCGGTGCAGTTGTCAGTTTCCTGGGTACAGTGCGCGATTTGAACGACGGCAGCAGCGTCGCACAGATGGAGCTGGAGCATTATCCCGGCATGACCGAGAAGGCATTGGCGGCCATCGTCGCCCAGGCCAAGCAGCGCTGGGAGATATTCGATGCCCTGGTGATTCACCGGATCGGCCCTTTGCTGCCGCTGGACCAGATTGTGCTGGTGGCGGTTACCTCGGCGCACCGCGGCGACGCCTTCGCCGCTTGCGAATACATTATCGATTATCTTAAAACCGAAGCGCCATTCTGGAAAAAAGAGCATACCGATCAGGGTGCGCGATGGGTCGATGCTCGCAGCAGCGATGACGAGGCGCTTGCCAAATGGGAGCAGGACGGATTGCCGTTGCCGATGCGCGAAAGTAAAAAGTAAAAAGTAGGCTGGTTTGAGAGTTTCCTCGGTGATAGTCGCGCCAAGCAGTTTAAATGTTATTAAAAAACAATGATTTTTGGCGAGTAGCCATCGCGCTGAAATGTGCAAGGAGACGGCATCGAGCCTGGCGGCTGACAACGTTCGTATGTGGTTCTGCTGTCGATCAGATCGTTTTGTGGATGGGCGTCCTCGTACTTTGCTCGGTGAGGGATTTTTAATTTCGTGAAACAGGATGCGGTTTATCCTGAGCATAGTTTGTCAACACGTGCTTGAAATTAACCGGCATGTCCCAATTTTCTATTCATTAGATATTTTGGAGGAACCATGCGTTTCGATAAATTAACCACGAAGTTGCAGGAAGCGATTGCCGACGCACAAAGTCAGGCGGTCGGTAACGATAATCAATATATAGATCCGGTGCATGCCTTGATCGCCCTGTTGAACCAGGACGACGGTAGCGCCACTTCGCTTTTACAGCGCGCCGGCGTCAATGTCGCTGCTCTGGAAGCCGGTCTCAAGGCTGCCCTGGAACGCTTGCCAAAGGTTAGCGGTAGCGGCGGGGAAGTGCAGATTGGCCGCGAACTGCTGGCTTTGCTCAACCTGGCAGACAAAGAAGCGCAAAAGCGCGGCGACCAATTTATCGCCAGCGAAATGCTATTGCTGGCTCTGCTCGACGACAAGTCCGATGCGGGCCGCCTGGCGCGCGAAAACGGCCTTACGCGCAAGGCCCTGGAAGCTGCCATCACTGCCGTGCGTGGCGGCGCCAATGTCGCTTCGCAGGATGGCGAAGGACAACGCGAAGCGCTAAAAAAATACACGTTGGATCTGACCGAAAGAGCACGTCTCGGCAAGCTCGATCCTGTGATCGGCCGCGATGATGAAATCCGTCGCGCGATCCAGATCCTGCAACGCCGCAGCAAGAACAATCCGGTGCTGATCGGTGAACCCGGTGTCGGCAAGACTGCCATCGTTGAAGGCTTGGCGCAGCGTATCGTCAATGGGGAGGTGCCAGATAGCCTGAAATCGAAGCGCGTTTTGTCGCTCGATATGGCCTCCTTGCTGGCCGGTGCAAAATTCCGCGGTGAATTCGAAGAACGCTTGAAAGCCGTACTCAAGGAGATTGCCCAGGACGAAGGTCAGACAATCGTGTTCATCGACGAGCTGCATACCATGGTTGGCGCCGGCAAGGCCGAAGGCGCGATGGATGCGGGCAATATGCTGAAACCGGCGTTGGCCCGCGGCGAGTTGCATTGCGTCGGCGCCACCACGTTGGACGAATACCGCAAGTACATCGAAAAAGATGCTGCGCTGGAACGCCGTTTCCAAAAGATCCTGGTGGATGAGCCTAGCGTCGAGGCGACCATTGCAATCCTGCGCGGTTTGCAAGAGAAATATGAAGTCCATCATGGCGTCGAGATTACTGATCCGGCGATTGTCGCTGCGGCGGAATTGTCGCATCGTTACATCACAGACAGGTTCTTGCCTGACAAGGCGATTGACCTGATCGACGAAGCCGCAGCCAAAATCAAGATTGAAATCGACTCCAAGCCAGAAGTGATGGACAAGCTTGATCGTCGTCTGATCCAGCTCAAGATCGAGCGCGAAGCTGTGCGTCGCGAAAAAGACGAGGCATCGCAAAAACGCTTCGCTCTGATTGAAGAGGAAATCGAGAAACTGTCGCGCGAGTACGCCGATCTGGAAGAAATCTGGAAATCGGAAAAAGCCAGCGCGCAAGGCAGCAAGCATCTGAAAGAGGAAATTGAGAAGCTGCGCCTGCAAATCGATGAGGCTACCCGCAACAGTGATTGGCAGAAAGTGTCTGAGCTGAAGTACGGCAAGCTGAACGAGCTTGAAAAGGCGCTTGAGAGCCAGTCCAAGCAGGACGCGCTGACAGCGCAAAATCCCGATCCCGAAGGCAAGCCACAGCTGGTGCGGACCCAGGTCGGCGCCGATGAAATCGCTGAAATCGTCTCGCGCATCACGGGCATTCCAGTGTCGAAGATGCTGCAAGGCGAGCGCGAGAAGCTGGTGAACATGGAAGCCGAGTTGCATCGCCGCGTGGTGGGGCAGGACGAAGCCATCGTCGCGGTTTCGGACGCCATTCGCCGTTCGCGTGCCGGCCTGAGCGATCCTGACCGGCCGTATGGCTCATTCATGTTCCTTGGCCCGACGGGTGTTGGGAAGACCGAGTTATGCAAAGCGTTGGCCACCTTCTTGTTCGATAGCGCCGATTCGATGATTCGCATCGACATGAGCGAATTCATGGAAAAGCATTCTGTAGCCCGCCTGATCGGCGCGCCGCCGGGCTACGTCGGCTATGAGGAGGGCGGATACCTGACCGAGCTGGTGCGGCGTAAACCCTACAGCGTGATATTGCTGGATGAAATTGAAAAAGCCCATCCGGATGTATTCAACGTATTGTTGCAGGTGCTGGATGACGGCCGCATGACCGATGGCCAGGGCCGTACCGTGGATTTCAAGAATACGGTGATTGTGATGACCTCGAATCTTGGCTCGCACCGGATCCAGGCGATGGAAGGCAGTGACCCGGCGGTAGTGAAGATGGAAGTCATGGCAGAAGTAAGGAGCCATTTCCGTCCGGAGTTTATCAACCGTATCGATGAAATCGTGGTGTTCCATGCGCTTGATGAGAAAAACATCGGTTCGATCGCCAAGATCCAGCTGAAAATTCTTGAACAGCGCCTGGCGAAGATGGATATGGGACTGGAAATTTCAGAAGCCGGTCTGCAAAAAATCGCTGAAGCCGGTTTTGATCCGGTGTATGGCGCAAGGCCGTTGAAGCGGGCAATTCAGCAGCAGATCGAAAATCCGCTGTCAAAATTGATTCTGGAAGGGCGGTTTGGACCGAAGGACATTGTTCATGTAAATGTTAACAATGGTGAGATAGTGTTTAAAGTGGCAAGCTAAACACAGATTCACAGTCGCAAACAGGTAGAATCGCGGCAAGCTTGATCGTGTCGATTGATGGGTTAAAGGTCACATGGCGCTGCTATGTGGCCTTTTTTCGGATTTATGCGGGTTAAACTATTATTTCGCTGCGGTAAAGATTGATTGTTGTGCATTGTGCATTGAATTTGACGTAAAGCAACGATCCATTTTTCTGCACGCCAAGATACTGGAATAGTGTCCTTAAGTCGGATATTGCCGATTCTTGTGTTATTTCGAGGCAATTTTGAAGCGAACTTCACTGCAACGCTTATTCATTTTGCCGTTTGCAGCGCTATTGCTATGTCTGGCCGTTTCAGTCGGCTGGCTTCTTTATCAGGCTGGCCAGGACGCGACCGATGCGTTGTCGCAAAAAGTCCTGGCAGACATGATGGGGGGCATTAACAGTGCAATTAACAGGCAACTTTTCGACGCCGGCGCGGCGTTGCGCGTAGTCGCGCCTGATCAAGTCGCAGATACCGGCGACAAGCCGCCGACGCCTATTCCCTTTCCTGTCAACGTGCGCCGGCTCGAAGAGCGTATGTGGATCGCCAGCGGCTTGTTTCCTGCCGTCGGTGGTTTTATCGGTTTCGCCGGCACTGACGGTCATTTCGTCGGGATTCGTCGTACCGCAGCCAATGAGTTCCGGGTCCGTCTGAGAGGCGCCGGCGACGGGCCTAGTCATCTTTATCGCAGCCGCGGTCCGGCAGCTGAAATGACTTTCCTGGAGTCGGAAGAGTACGATCCACGCGCACAAAACTGGTACCTCAACGCTCTCAGCCGGAAAAAAGACACTTGGTCGCCGGTGTTTTTGGAGGGCAGCAGCAATGAGCCGGTACTGATGCTGGCGCGGCCAGTGTTTGGCGCCGACAAGGATGTGCTCGGCGTGGTGGCCAGGGAACTGTCATTAAAGCCGCTGCGAGAATATTTGCAGGCGCTGTCCATGGATAGAAATGGCGTCGCCTATATTGCCGAGCGCAATGGCGGGCTGGTCGCTTCTTCCAACAGCGAAAATGTTTTCATTCAGGGTCCCGATGTTGGCCCGGGAGGAAAGACGGAGCATGTCAGGAATACGCTCTCAAACGCCGCTTCGCCATTCATGCAGCAAAGCTGGCAACTGGTGCAAGCCTATCTGCAAAAGCATCCCGACGTAGTGCCGATTACCGACCCGGTGATCCCGTCGACCATTAATCCGCCCAAGCCCGGCAAACTGATCATCGGCGCCTTTCCCAGCAGTCACGGACAGATCGAGGTGGCCGCACAGCTCCATCGCGACGCCGCTGGTCTGGAATGGGTCGCAGTGGTGGCTTTGCCGCGCTCTGATTTCTGGGGAGCGATCAATTCCAGCGTCTACAAAAGTTTGTACCTCGGCTTGCTGGTGATCTTGCTGGCCTTGCTGGTCGGCTACGCGATATTGCGCTGGGCTTTGCGCGATATCCGCAAACTGACGCTGGCGGTACGCAGCATCGGCAGCGGCCGACCGTTTGCCAAGCTGAATATCGACCGTAAGGATGAAATCGGCGAACTGGCGGAGAGCTTCCAGGAGATGGAGCGCCATCTGCGTACAGACCGCCTGACCAGCCTGTTGAACCGAGATTCCCTGATAGCGCAAATCGAATTCCGACGGCGTACGGACGTAGAGCCACAGTTGTTCCGGTTTGCAGTGCTGTTCGTCGATCTCGATAAATTCAAGCAGGTCAACGACCACTATGGTCACGATGAAGGCGACCAGGTCTTGATCGAAGTCGGTCTGCGCTTGCAAAACGCCTTGCGCAAAGAAGACGAGGTGGCGCGCTTCGGTGGCGACGAATTCATCGTGTACCTGCCGGGCGTGGCTGACGAGGAATCGGCGCTGGCGATTGCGGAGAAAATCTATGCTGTGCTGAACAAGCCGATCCTGATGACCAATGGCGACCACTGCCAGATTGGCGCGTCGATTGGCGGTGCCTTATATCCAGCCGACGGGCTCGATCTGGAAACCTTGTTGAAAGTGGCTGACAAGCGGATGTATAGTGTCAAGAAATTTGGCGGAATGACGTTTTCGTCGCCTCCGCCTGAAGACGCATCTTGAACAATACTGCCTGCGATGGAGATGTCATGACTTTTGCAACCTGCGATCTGTGCGACGCCAACGAAGACAAGCTCGGTACTGCGGCATTGGCCGTCTTGCCGCCGGTGTTTATTTCTTTCGGCAAGCGCCAGGTATTTAGCGGCCCGGCGCGTACTCTCAAAGTACATGAAGATAACGTATTGGTCCGTAGCACGCTGGAAACTGCCGGCGATGGCCAGGTGCTGGTGGTCGACGGCGGCGGCAGCCTGCGCTGCGCTCTGGTCGGAGGTAATCTCGGCGTCCTGGCGCAAAAGAACGGCTGGGCCGGCATTGTCGTGAATGGCTGCGTGCGTGATTCGGCGGAGCTGAATGCCTGCGATATCGGCGTCCGCGCGCTGGCCCTGCATCCGCAGCGCAGTGTTCGCAAAGGTGTAGGGGAGCGCGATATCAGCGTTTCGATCGCCGGCGTGACTATAGCGCCCGGCGCCTGGATCTATGCAGATGCCGATGGCGTGCTGGTGGCTAGCGAGAAACTGGCAAACACGGCCTGAGTCACAGAACTGGCGCACTACCGGCATATTCAACATATTCAATATAAACCGTTGAATAAAAACGGCCATGCACGATAAGTCGCATGGCCGTTTTTGCATAACTCCGGTTTTCTGTTTAACTCTTCTTCAACTGGTCTCTGATCGGCAGGTTACGGATACGTTTGCCAGTCGCTGCAAAGATGGCGTTGCACAAGGCCGGCGCGATCGGCGGTGTGCCGGGCTCGCCGACACCGCCCAGCGGCATGTCGTACTTGTGGGGCACCATGTGCACCCGCAAGTCACGCGGGGCGCTGAAGGCGCGCAGCACTTCGTACTCGTGGAAGTTGCCTTGCTCCGCGCTGCCGTTCTTGAAAGTGATTTCCCCCGTCATCGCCAGGCTCAAGCCCATGATGCAGGCACCTTCCACTTGCGAGCGGATGCGGTCCGGCGTGATCTGCGGACCACAATCGATCGCCATGTCGACCCGCGGAATGCTGATCTCGCCGTCAGCGCCGACCACCACTTCGATCACCGCCGCCACATACGACATGAAACTGTAGGCAACCGCCAGGCCAAGTCCATGTCCCTTGGGCAGCTTGCGGCCCCAGCCGGCTTCCTTGGTGGCCAGTTCGAGCACTTGCCGCATGCGTCCGGTGTCGAGCGGGTACAACACCGGCGATTCGCCATAGTTGGTGGTGTCCGACATGTCTTGCGGATTGATTTGGCGCGCCGGTCCGATCAGCTCCAGCAGGAACTCCCGATGGTCGCGCTTGGCTTCCGCCGCCAGTTCGGCGACAAACGACTGCACCGCGAACGCGTGCGGGATGTTGTAGACCGATCGGAACCAGCCGATCCGTGTGTGCGCCTCGACTTCAGGCGCTTCGATGCGGATATTCGGGATCATGAACGGAATATTGATCGCGCCCATGCCGAGCTCGCCCGGCTGTTCACCCTTGGCGCCAGCCACAAAGGTGGAAGCAATGGTTGGCGCCGCGCTGCGATGCAGCCAGGCGACAGGTTTGCCCTTGGCGTCGAGCGTGCTTTCCAAGTGTTCCAGCGAAACGGTATGGAAATAGTCGTGACGCAGATCGTCTTCTCGTGTCCAGGTGACCTTGACCGGCACGCCATCCATCGCCTGTGACAGTAATGCAGCTTCAGCTGCGAAGTCAGGCTTCGATTTGCGGCCGAAACCGCCACCAAGCAAGGTGACGTTGATTTTGACGTCGTCGGTTTTCCAGCCCAGTTTTCCGGCGACGGTATCACGCGTAGCCTGTGGATCTTGCACACACGCCCAGACTTCGCATTTGCCGTTGGCAGTGCGGGCGGTTGCCGCAGGCGGCTCCATGGTGGCATGCGCCAGGTGCGGGATGTAGTATTCCGCCTCAATTTTTTTACCGGCTTGCGCCAGCGCGGCCATGGTGTCGCCGTTGTTGCGTACTACCTTGGCCGGTTTGCGCGCGGCTTCCTGCAAGGTGGTCTTGAACGCGGTGGAGTCGTAGCCGGCATGCGGACCGTTGTCCCAGGTAATCTTCAAGGCTTCACGGCCCTTGATCGCGGCCCAGGTGTTGCGCGCAATCACGGCAACGCCACCTAGCGGATTAAATTTGGCAGGCGGCGGACTGCCTTTGAGTTCGATCACGCGCACTACGCCAGGTATTTTCAGCGCTTCGGCGGCATCGAAGCTTGTTACTTTGCCGCCGTATACCGGCGGCCGCGCGACTACTGCATACAGCATGCCGTCGAGACGGGTGTCGATGCCGTAGTGCGTGTTGCCGGTGACAATGTCGCGGAAATCGACGCTGTTGAAGGCATCTTTGCCGATATAGCGAAATTGCGCCGGATCTTTTAGCGGTGCCTGGACCGGCACTTGCAGCTTGGAGGCGTCGACCGCCAGTTCCCCGTAACCTAGCTTGCGGCCGCTCTTGGCGTGCCACACCTCATGGTTTTTTGTCGTGATTTCAGCGGCCGGCACGGACCAGCGCGCCGCCGCCGCCGACACAAGCATCAGGCGCGCAGTTGCGCCAACCTGACGCATCGGCGTGAAGAAGTGGCGCATGCTGCGCGAGCCGTCGGTATTCTGGTTGCCGTAGCGGCTTTCATCGGCATTGGCTTGCACTACGCGCACGCGGCCCCAATCGGCGTCGAGCTCGTCCGCGACGACTAGCGGCAGACTGGTGCGGATACCCTGGCCCATTTCTGAGCGGTGGGCGATGATGGTGACGATGCCGTCGGCGCCTATGGTGACGAAAACCAGCGGATCGTTGACGGTGCCGCCGGGCATACCGGCGCCGCCGTATTTTTTCGCGGGAGCGGCTGCGTCTGCGGCGCGCACCAGGCCATTCACGCCGACTGTCAGTGCCAGGCCGGTGAATGCCCCGACGCCCTTGAGCCAGGTACGGCGACTCACAGAAGCCACTGTTGGCGAGGCTTCAGTGTTAGCGCTATCTTTATCGAAATCAAAAGCGGCGCTCATTTGGCGACTCCTTTATCCGCAACTTGTTTGATCGCCGCGCGGATGCGGGTGTAAGTGCCGCAACGGCAGATATTGCCGCTCATGGCGTCGTCGATTTCCTTGTCGGTCGGCTTGGCCGTGGTTTTCAGCAGCGCGGTAGCAGACATGATCTGGCCAGCCTGGCAATAACCGCATTGCGGCACGCCCAGCGCGATCCACGCTTCCTGCACCGCATGGCCGACCTTGTCTTCGGCCATGGCTTCGATGGTGGTGACTTTCTTGCCTGCGGCGGCGCTGATCGGCGTGATGCAGGAACGGATCGGGTCGCCGTCCAGATGTACCGTACAAGCGCCGCACAGCGCCATGCCACAACCGAATTTGGTGCCGGTGAGACCGACATCGTCGCGCAGCGCCCATAGCAACGGGGTGTCTTCGGGGAGGTTGATCTCGTGTTGCTTGCCGTTGATGTTCAGGCTTGTCATGGTGTTTCTACCTTTCCAGCTTGGGGTTGATAACCTAATGATGGCGTTTATTCGTCATTGCGTGGCTGAATTGATAACATCAATTTCCACATCCGGTTTTGATTCCGGCGGGGCAGCCTTGCATCGGGGCATTGTAGACCGAAGTCAAATTTTTGGATGGAAAGCAACTGTTTCGAGGATAATTAGCGCATTGCAATTTTTAGTGATGGAGTTCCGATGTCCGCAGTTTTTAACAAAACAGGTCGTATTGCCGATAATGTTTCTCTGCCCGAACTGACGGTGCGGGGCATCATTCTTGGCGCTTTGATAACCGTCATCTTCACCGCCTCCAATGTCTACCTGGGCCTGAAAGTCGGTCTGACTTTTTCTTCCGCGATTCCTGCCGCCGTGATTTCCATGGCCGTGCTGCGCATGTTCAAGAGCGCCAATATCCTTGAAAACAATATGGTGCAGACCCAGGCTTCCGCGGCCGGCACCTTGTCTTCGATTATCTTTATCCTGCCGGGCCTGGTCATGATCGGCTACTGGCAAGGCTTTCCTTACTGGCAAACGCTGGCGATCTGCGCCGCCGGAGGCATGCTGGGGGTGATGTTTACCATCCCGTTGCGGCACGCCATGGTGGTGCAGAGCGATCTGCCTTATCCAGAGGGTGTGGCGGCGGCTGAAATCCTGCGTGTCGGCAGCGCCGACGTCGAGCTGGACGCCAATGGCAAGCCCGGCGCAAAAACCGAAACCGGCATTGTCGACATCATGGCCGGCGGCCTGGTGGCGGCAGTCGTCACATTGGCATCCTCTGGTTTCCGCGTTCTCAGCGAAGGCATCAGCCTGTGGTTTGCGGCAGGACCTGCGGTGTTGCGGATTTCCAGCGGCTTTTCGCTGGCCTTGCTAGGCGCCGGCTACCTGATCGGCATCGTCGCCGGTATCGCCATGCTGATCGGCTTGCTGATTGCATGGGGTGTCGCGGTGCCGGTGCTGACTTCCATGCACACGATCCCGGACGGCATGACTCTGGCTAAATATGCGACTGGCTTGTGGAGCAAGGACGTGCGCTTCATCGGCGCGGGTACCATCGGCGTGGCTGCGGTATGGACGCTGATTACTTTATTCAAGCCTATGCTGGAAGGTGTCAAGACATCCTTCCAGGCGCTGAGTGGCGGCAAGGGACGGATCAATATTCCGCGCACCGAGCAAGATATGTCGCCGGCCTGGATCATCGGCATCACACTGGTGCTGGTGGCGATCCTGGTAGCGACCTTCGGCAGCTTCCTGAGCGCCGCGCCGTTGAGTTCGAGCGTCATGTGGGGGCTGGTGGCTTACAGCGTCCTGTTTGCCGTGATCTTCGGTTTCCTGATCGCGGCTGCCTGCGGTTACATGGCGGGTCTGATCGGTTCTTCCGCCAGCCCGATTTCCGGCGTCGGTATCGTTGCCGTGGTGCTGGTATCGCTGCTGATCCTGCTGGTTGGCAGCGCTGACGGCCTGCTGGCGACCGAAACCGGCAACAAGCTGGGAATTGCGCTGGCGATCTTCACTACCTCGGCAGTGATCGCCGTGGCGACCATTTCGAACGATAACCTGCAAGATTTGAAAACCGGCTGGCTGGTTGGCGCTACGCCATGGCGTCAGCAGGTGGCCTTGCTGATCGGCTGCGTAGTCGGCGCCGTGGTGATTCCACCGGTGCTGGAACTGCTGTACAACGCCTATGGTTTTGCCGGCGCCATGCCGCGTGCGGACATGGATGTGGCGCATGCCTTGTCGGCGCCGCAAGCGACGCTGATGACAGCGATCGCCACCGGTATTTTCACCCACCAGCTGAACTGGGACATGATCCTGATCGGCCTCGGGCTGGGTGTGGTGCTGGTGATTATCGATGAGATTCTGCGTCATCGCGGCGGCTTCGCACGTTTGCCGGTGCTGGCTGTCGGTATCGGCATCTATCTGCCGCCAACCGTGGCGTCGACGCTGGTGCTGGGTACTTTGCTGGCATGGGGTATCGAACGCATTCTCAAGAAGCGCGCGGCAAAGCAGGGCGTGGCTTACGAGCAGTTTGCCGAAGCCCCCAACCGCCGCGGCGTGTTGCTGGCCTCCGGCCTGATCGTCGGAGAGAGCCTTGTTGGCGTGGTGCTGGCGGGAGTTATCGGTTTCAGCGGCAGCGATTCGCCGCTGGCATTGGTCGGTCCGGCGTTTGAAGGCACGGCGCAATGGCTGGGTCTGATCGTGTTTGTGGCGGTAGCCTGGGTCTTCGCGCGCCGGGTGTTGAGCGCAAAGAATCAATAAATCAATAGGCTGAAGATGGTTTAAGTAAGGCCCTTGCCTTGGCGCGGTCTTGCTGAAGTATATGTGGACCGGTTAATTCACGCAGTTTTGCTGCGTAGATTATCCGGTCCATTTTCTTTGGCTTCGAGAATCCCTCAGCTCTGATCCATCAACTCTTCAATGGCTGTGCTGATGATGAATATCCGGATAGTGCGCGTGACTATGGCTAATCGGAAAATGACGGTGCGAGTGACTATGTGGCTCGCGGCCATCCCAGTCGAAATCGTGTTGATGCTGATGGTGCAGGTCGTGGCTGTGGCTATGGCCGTGTTCGGTTTCCTCGTGCGTATGTTCATGCTGGTGCTTTTCGCTGAGATGCAGCCAGATGCCAAGCACCATTAATCCGGCGGCGAGCCAGAACAGGGGACTCACGGCATCATGCAAGAACAGTAGAGAAATCGCCGCGCCGATGAATGGCGCCGCTGAAAAGTAGGCGCCGGTGCGGGCGCTGCCAAGATGGCGCAGCGCCAGCACGAACAGCACCAGGCTGAGGCCATAACCGCTGAAGCCGATCAAGGCCGCTACGCTGATTTTTGCGATGTCAGGTAGTGTCGCTCCCAACAACAAGGCGATCGCCAGATTGACTGTCCCCGCGACCAAGCCCTTTAATGCCGCAATCTGTACTGCATCGCTGGCAGAAATCCGCCGCGTCAGGTTGTTGTCGATCGCCCAGCACAAGCAAGCCCCCAGAATAGCTAATGGTCCCCAAGGCACGCCGAATTCCGGCACCTGTTGCCATGACAGCAGCACGCCTGCCAGGACGATGGCAAGCATCCCCAATACGATACGCCGGTCAAAATTCTCTTTGAACACAAACCACGACAGCGCGGCGGTCAACACGCCTTCCATGTTCAGTAGTAGCGAGGCGCTGGAAGCCGGGGTCATCGACAAACCGGCCATCAGCAGGACCGGGCCGGCGATGCCGCCACTCAGGATGGCTGTCGCCAGCCATGGCAAGTCAGCCTTGCGCAAACCATCGGCGGCCGGCTGATTGGCAGGGCGCAGGCGTCGCAGCCCATACCAGAGCGAGAGGCCGACGCCGCTGCCCAGATACAGTAAAGCGGCGAGCATTACCGGCGATATCTGGCCGACCAGCAGCTTGGCGAACGGGGTGCTGGCGCCAAACAGCGCAGCCGCCAGCAATGCGAACAACACACCTTGATGCATGGTTTGTTTCCTGAAAGTTGAGGGATCTAGGCCTGAGCGTCAGGCATGGTCCAGGGCGATGCCGAATTGCTCCGCCAATGCGTTGCGGCCCTCGGTGGTGATCGCCACCACGCGCGAATGTTTGCTGCGGGTGAGCCAACCCAGTTCTATCATGCGCTTGGCCAGGGTTGCGCCTAGCGCCCCCGCCAGATGGTCGCGGCGTTCGCTCCAGTCGAGGCAAGGGTAGGCAAATTGACGCCGGCTCTTTTGCAGCGCCTGGACATCGATGCCAAAGTCGTTGAACCAGGCTTCTCCCGGCTCGGACAGCGAAAACGTACCATCTTCATTATCCAGCAAGCCACGCTCTACCAGTACTTCAGTCAGACGCGTACCGAGTTTTCCGGCCAGATGGTCGTAGCAGAAACGCGCCGTGCAGATCGCATCGTTGCCAGTTGCGGGACCGACACGCTTGCGTTTCGGGGCAAACACCATCAACGACTCGATCAGCCGCGCCACTTCCGGTGAGGACAGCCGAAAATACTTATGCCGTCCCTGGCTGGTCATCTCCAGCAAACGGTCTTCCACTAGCTGTTTCAGATGGCTGGTTGCGGTAGCCGGCTTGATCTCGGTGCCATAGGCCAGCTCCTTGGCGGTCAGGGCGCGTCCCTCCATCAGCAGCGCCAACATCTGAATGCGGGTAGGATCGCCGATGGTGCGGGCGAGTCGGCTAAGGTCGGGTTCGTTGTCCATAGTTTGATGGTAACCGTACTGTTGTTGTGTGACAAGCGAACCGCCGTGGATCAGAATCAAGTCTTGATTACTCAGGTATCGGATGGAAAAAATGACTTCTCCCCAAGCGTTATCGACGGTCTCATCGACGCCTTCGGTTGCAAATGAAGCAACTGCCGCAGTCAAGTGGACAATCGCCGCAAGTAGTTTCGCTTTCATCATCGTCCAGCTTGACGTCACCATCGTCAACGTCGCCTTGCCGCAAATCGGTGTCGATCTCGGCGCGCGCGTCTCAGCGCTGCAATGGGTGGTGGATGCCTATACGCTCGGCTTTGCGGTATTTCTGCTTTCAGCTGGTGCCTTGGGTGACAAATTCGGATCGAAACGGCTGTTTTTGGCCGGCTTTCTGTTGTTTGCCATGGCATCCCTGGCGTGCGGCCTGGCACCGAACGCCGCCTTCCTGAACATTGCCCGGGCGATCCAGGGCATAGGTGCCGCGTTGCTGGTACCGAGCTCGCTGGCGATCCTGAATCACGCTTGCGCCCATGACAAGAAACTGCTGGCCAAAGCCATCGGCCTGTGGACCGCCGCCGGCGGCGTCTCGATCGCGGCTGGGCCGGTGATCGGAGGTCTGTTGCTGGCGACAGCGGGATGGCGCAGCATTTTTCTGGTCAACCTGCCGATATGCGCGTTCGGCTTTTTGCTCACTATACGGGTAGTGCCCGCGATCGCGGCAAGCACGCATGTGCGCTCTTTCGATCCGCTCGGGCAGTTATTGGCGATCATTACGCTGACCGCGTTGGTGGGCGGGGTAATTGAATTCCATCCGCTAGGGATGCAGCATCCGCTGGTTATCGCTGGATTTGGCGTTGCCTTAATCGCTGGCGCGGCTTTCATCATGGTGGAGCGCAAGGTACAACATCCGATGTTGCCGCTGAATTTCTTTCACCAGACCAGTTTTAGCGCAGCGGTGCTGTTTGGAGTGCTGGTCAATTTTTCCTATTACGGCGTGATTTTCGTCATTAGCTTCTATCTGCAAAAAGTGCAGAACTACAGCGTGGTACAAGCCGGGCTGGCCTTCCTGCCGTTGACCGGTACTTTCATTTTCTCCAACCTGGTGAGTGGCTGGCTGATCGGCAAGGCTGGAATCCGTCTGCCGATGATGCTAGGCGGCCTGATCGGCGCCTTGGGATACGGTTTGCTGGGCAGCATCGGCATAGCAAGCCACGCCAGTTTCCTGCACATGCTGCCCGGCTTCATACTGATCCCTGCCGGGATGGGGCTAGCGGTGCCGGCCATGACCACTTCGATCTTGTCGAGCGTGGAAAAGAGCAGGGCAGGCACTGCTTCAGCAGTGTTGAATACCGCCAGGCAGGTTGGCGGTGCGGTCGGCGTCGCGGTATTCGGCGCACTGGTGAGTGATGGCGTAGCCGGCGACATGACCAGCGGCGTCAGGATCGCGTTGGCGACGGCGACAGTGCTCTTGTTGATTGCGGCAGGAATGGGTTACCTGGTCAAGCCGAAAACCGCAGCATAGAAGTTGGCATTTTTTTGCGTTTTTTTAAAAAACATTGTGACGGCTGGGTGGAAGCGCTTCTACAATTGCTGGCAACGCAACTGCATGTAGCAAGCCATATTCACCCAGGAGCCATGAATGAAAAAACGCCAGTTCATTTCGACCGCCGCTGCATCCATCGCCAGCGCTTTGGGCGCGTCTGCATTGCCCGCATTGGCTGTAAATAGCGCCATCCAGGATGCCAAGCCGACCGGTCCGGCCATCCTCACCATCGCCGGCGCCATCGATCGAAGCAACCGAGGTCCCACCGATCCCGTGATCGACCAGATGATGCACAAGCAAAATGTGAAATTCAACCGTGCCTTCACATTCGACCTCGCCGCATTGGGCAAGCTGCCGCAAGTTACCATTAATCCGACCATGGAATACGATGGCAAGCCGCATCAGCTGCGCGGCCCGCGCCTGGCCGAAGTGCTCGATACGCTCGGCGCTAGCAAGGCGGCAGGTACGCAGATCGTGTTCCATTCGGTTGACGGCTACATGCCGCAGATCGGCTTCGATCAGCTACGCAAACAAGGCTATATCCTGGCGACGCAGATTGACGGCATGCCATTGGCCATAGGCGGCTTCGGTCCGATCTTCGCCATCTACGACGCCGACCGGGTTCCTGAAATGGCGCAAAAGCCGCTTGGGCAACGGTTTGCGCTTTGTCCTTGGGGGTTGTATTGCGTTGAGGTGATTGCTGGGAAGTGATAGGGCGTCTTCAACCAAACAATGTGCCATTGCACGGCCAGACCCTTCACACACTTACTTGACCACATCATCTCGAATACGCCTGCGTATCGTTCGTCGCGCATAACTTCTCCCTAAGTTATCGGCCAAGGAGCACCTGGGATACGGTGGCGATTCTCGGTGAACTTATTAAGCTTATTAAGCTTGAGAGCGAATGATTGCTTTTCGACTCATGACTCCTGGGGCGCATTGCTCATCATTTCACTGTCCGCTGATCCCCGACTTTTTCAATGACAATGCAGCAACTTCAGTCTTCTCAAGCGACTGCAGATTTATTTATTATGTTGCAATTTTTGTGTTGTTGCTCTGATGCAATTTGGCAGATTGCAAATGTGTTAAAAAATAAATTAAAACGAATGCAGGGAGAGCAAATGTTAAAAAGAATATCGATAATTCTTGCTGTGGTTGTCAGTCTGGGGCTTTCAGCGTGTGCAGTGGAGACGGCTCCAGCCAAGATTGCTCTGGTGACGTCAACCCAGGCGCCAGCGCAGATTCGTGTTTTGAAGAAAGCGCATATCACCCTGGATACTGGTTACGAACGCGACATAGCGCTGGATTCCATTTGGCGTTATGCAGGCGATTTGCCGCAGGGACAGGTATTTCGTCCGGTCAAGAGCGTATTCACGATTGAAGGCCTGCAAGTACATGAAGCCTATCTGGTGATTTCCGAGGCTGCTCTGGTCGGATTTTATCTGCCTGGTGAATCAAATTATTCCGCTTTATCCCACCACGTAGCATTAACCATAGGAAATGTCTCAAATGATTAAATTGTCCCGCCCATTGTTTGTCGCAGCAGCACTGGCCGTGCTGTTGAGTGGTTGCGCAGCTAGTGGCGCAAAATATTCGGACATGGCGAGTTCCATTCCAACCCTGAAGGCAGATCAAGGCCGGATTTATTTCTTCCGTTCTTCTTCAATGATGGGTGCCGCGATTCAGCCGGAAGTTCGTTTGAATCAGACGGTCGTGGGTAAATCGCAACCGGGTGGTTTCTTCTACGTTGATCGCCCTGCTGGCCAATACGTGGCAGCCAGTTCTACCGAAGTCGAAAAAACCTTGAGCTTTGCGCTGGATGCCGGCGAAACCAAATACGTACGGACCTCTGTATCGATGGGATTGTTGGCGGGACACGTCAACCCGACTTTGGAAACGCAAGAGATAGCTACCAAGGAATTGCCTTCGCTCAGTTTTACCGGTGATACGGCTGCAGCCAAGTAATTGGTCAGTTTGTTATCTGCGGTAGTTCGAACTATAAAGCGGCTTTGCGTAAGCCGCTTTTTTATTTTCCTCGCATCTTTGAAGGTACGCATGAAGCACGGAAGCACACAAAGGCGCGGGGGCAGGTAGAGATAATCCGGGCTTCCCGGACAGAAAAATATAGTCCCAGGGCGCCCATGTTCCAAGTAGATCGCAGGCGTCAAGACGGTGCGATCAATCCCGTATCAATTGCTGGTGATCACAATGCAGCCATGCATAATCCTGACCGCGACTGGTGAATAAGGTGAAAACCCAGCACGCTCGATTCCCTTCCCGTTAAGACGAATCCACAAAATCTCTGGATCCTCTTCCTGATAAAAGGAAGCTGTGAGCCTCCTCGCTTCGTCAACGGTAGCGGGATCGGGAATGGTTTGTGTGGGATTTTGTTTGGCGAGGTCGGGCGGTTGCGGCGACGCGTCATTGAAATGATGATGCAGGCGCGAAATATTTTTTTGAGGTGTGCGTGTGCTAGTCATTGCGGACTCCTTTGTTAGCGTTAAGTCGCTTCCCGCTGCAAAACGGGAGGGCGGCAGATAGCAAGGTTTGCAGACCGGTAACAAAGGCACCCGGCAGCCCGAAGGCTCCCCACCATCGCCGCCCATAGAGAACGCGCAAAGGTGTACACACAAAAAAACCGCATTGCGCGGTTTGTGCGCTTTGTTAATCAGGCTGCAAAACCCGGCCCCTTCTTTTTCAGGGACGTGTCACTATAATCGCTATTCCAACCGCTGACAATCCTGCCAGTCCCGTCCGCAAGTTCAGGATTGCTCGGCGAACCTGAATTCACCCGAGTCCCGATTGCGGATCCGCTTCAACTGTCTTAAGCCCGCGCTAAACCTCGAGACAAGACAAGCTTCACCAGCTATATCGCATCCCCGCAGCCACACCATGATCCTGGCTGCGTGCGGCGATATCCCCCGTATAGTCAACCAGGAAAGCCCAGGCGCCGCTACGATGAGCCATTACCCCCAGATTGAGTTGCAGATGGTCGCGGCCAGCCTCTGGCCCGCGCACGGTAAATGTTCCTGCCTCGAGGGTATTGGCGAAGCTGTTGGTGAAATGACCCGAGTTGCTGTTGAAGGCGTGCTGTAGCAGGACACGGGCGTGCGGCGTCCAACTGGCGGGTGTGCCGGATTCGGTCGTCGTCAAGGTAAAAGTCTTGGCGACTTGCAGGCCTGCGCCTATGCGGCTATCCAGGACTTGACCGGCATGTACCGACAGGGCGATGGACGGATCGCTGGCGTTATCCTGAAAATCGACGCTTGGCAGGCGCACCAGATCGACGGTTGGCAGGATAGGTTGCCACAGCCAGCCTTGCTGGTCTTGCAGGTTCCAGCCATGTTCCAGATGCAGGGAGAAGGCGCTGCCGGTATTGCGCGCCTGGGCTTGTGCGGAGAATGGCAGTTGCGATGCGCTCAGGTCTACCGAACGCGTGGCGGAGCTGTTGAGATGGGTGATGCCGGCGAACGCATCCACGTAGTGGCGCTCGTTGGTGTAGCGCAGGTAAAGGCGGCCATCTATGGCATTGGCCTGGCCGCGGTAACCGTTGTCGGCGCCGTTGACATTTTGTGTGCCATAACCAAGTGCAGCGCCCCATATCATGTGCTCGTTGGCGCGCAGGTCCAGGCCCAGCATCAACCCGGCGCTGTCTTGGCGCCAGGCCGACATCTGATCCTGGCCGTTGAGATGGCCGTAGTGGCCGAATACGCGACCCCACAGATTAACGTCCTTGTTTGCTGCGCCGGATTTAGCTGCGGCGTCATCGCCGCCACCGTCACCCCCCAGGTAGCTCAAGACGCCGGCGGCATCGACAGCACGGCCGGGATTGCCTGAGTTCAGCGGTATCGCTGCCGCTGTAGCGGCGGTGACTTGCTGCTCGGCGCTGCGATCTGGCGCTGACAGATGCTGGGTCAAGGCTGTGCTGAAATCGTTGATCAGGTATAGCGCGGCGCTACGCTGGGCGGCGTAGCCGGCGCCTTCGATCTGTTGGCGTACGTGCGTGGCCTGGGCGTTGGTCGAAAATTGCAGGGCGCCCAGAAGTGGTGACAGCGCCGAACTGTCTTGCCGGGAGGCGTTGCTAAGCGCAGTGCCCAAATCGCAACCGGCGCGGTTGCAGAGAGCGTGCTTGCCGAGGAAGGCATCGTCCGCCGTCAGCGTGATGCCTTTGTCCTGCTGCAGGTGATAGCTGATCAGTGAGTCGGCGAAGGGTTGGAAGGCGATCTTCTGGGCGTCGTCGGCGGTGGGGTCGATATCGTAGCCGGCGACAGGGTTGCCTTGGGCATCGGCGCGCACCAGATGCGTGAACTGGCTGGGTGCGAAATTCTGCTCCAGTAAATAGGCTTTGGTGGACAGCATTTTTTCATATTCGGCCAGCTTTGCTGCCGTCAGCGATTGGAAGGCGGCTGGATTATTGGAACGTAGCCATCCAAGCCACGTGGTGAGTTCGCCTTTCAGCAGTGCATAGACCTTGCCGGTCGGGTAAAAGCCGGGCTTGATGTTGAGGGCGAGAGAGGAGCGCGGGCTGATGAGCAGGAATCCGCCTCTGTAGAACTGGAAGTCCCCCAGGTAGGAACCGCTATTTTTGTCCGAGGGCACGATCGTGCTTTCGAAGCGCAGCGGCGCACGCGTCTGGTCTGGTTTGACATCCAACGCCAAGGTCGCGTCATCCAAGTTGACTTGCGTACTTGAGAAATTTTTGCCGCTGCCGTCTCCAGGACGTCCGGTGACTTCCAGGTCGCCGGTAGCATGCAGGACAGCTCCTTGCCGAAGCCAGAGCTGCGGCGTGTTCGTATTCTTTGAGTACATCTGGCCGATATAGCCGCTGCCTTCGAGCACGCCGCCGCTGCCTATGTAGTTCTGGACGACATTGAGCGTGCCGCCGTCGAGTAACAAACGTCCGTTCTGGATCATCAGGCTATCGGCTGCACCTTGTTCATTCTTGTGCAGACTCCATGTCGCGCCATTGGTGACTGAGATTACGCCGTAGGCATTTTCGATGGATTGGGCGCCGGCGTCGATCAGCGTACCGGCGCTGTCGATGGTCGCCAGATCTTTGCTCAGGCGTGAATTGGGATCTTTCAGAAACCCCAAAATTTGCGCGGTCGTGTAGCTCCTGATGAACGCATTCAGGACGAGTCTCTTGACGGTGCTTTTTGTCCCCACCGGATCGTCGTTATAGACAGACCGCAATTCATCTTGCTGGCTCGCCTGTTTGAAGAAACCATCACCAGAAATCGAGATGCCGTAATTGAGCAGTAGCTTCTCGAAAGGCGTAAACGGATCGCGCGCGCCAGGATTGTCGAGGTTGGAATAATTGGGATTGATATTGCCCGAGACATCTTTGCTAATGACCAGCGTATCGTTGGTGGTCTCCGGTTTTCGCTGTGTGATGAAGCTGGTGTTGTAGACGTCGTTCTGTGGATAGGCCCGGTACTGATCCGGTTTGCTGCAATCCGAATGGCACCAGTAGATTCCTGGATTTTTGCCGGAGGCCGGGTCCCATATCCTGGCAAAGGATGCGCCGTGATCGCTGAAGGCGTCCTTGACCAGGGTGTTGTCTTGGCCTGTGGTGCCGAGACCTTTTACAAAGAATTCGTACCAATCTTTCTGCGTCTTTGCATCCGCATAGGCGTCGCCCATGCTGACGCCGTGGATGCCGATGAACTGGCCGACCGAATCGCTGACCGGCGTATGCGCCATCCAGGGCTGGTCGTTGTCAGCGAAGGCGCGCTGCGCGCCGCCTATCAGCATGCCTGAGCAAGACGAGATGCAATATCCCGATGCGACCGTCTTTAGCCCCCAGCGGCGCGCCATGTCGGCAATTGCGTAACCGGAAAACGTCGCGCCGCCGTTCGAGTTGCGCAGGACCAGCGTATCAATTTTTCTGCCGCTTTCGCGCAGCCGTCCTAGCATGTCGGCAAACAGGTCGCCATCGTTGACGGTCACATCTCCGGACAGGATGATCTGGTTGCCATTGACATGCATGTTCATGGCGTCGGCGTGCGGGGCGATTGTCGTCAATCCCAGTGCGCCCAAAATCGCGGCCACCAACTGGCGTTGCTTGAGAAAACTCTGCCACGGCAAATGCGGGAAATAGTTTTTTCTTGAGGACGTAGAAGCGATGGCAGGCTGCAGAGCCATGGCCGGCGTCACGCCATTTTTTTGCAGGTGAAATTCTTCAAGACGACGTTCAACAACCGATTGCAACCGGATCTTCGGCATATAACTCCCTTTGTCAATGGCGCTCCGTGATTGCCGATAGATATAATGGGCAACCCCGGAGACGTAACGCTCCCTTCGGGAGTCTTACTTGATATGCCAAGCGAGATTGAAAAAAGGGCCACGCACAGAACAATTATTTATACAAATTTTCTGGCGTCGGTTATTGGATCAGATGGAGAAATGCAATGGCGAGCGTTGACTGTGTGCCGCAATCAAGTGTGAAATTTAATGTCTTCCACAGCCTGATAAAGAGCCGAATTGTTGAGCTGACCGGCCCCTAACTCCACCGACATACCACTCCAGAAATATCCGAAAGCTTTGCGCTCACGTTACGAGCTGTCCGGATCGTTCAACAACACATGGTGTGGGTGAACACGATATTTCGATGACTTGCTATTGCTAGATTAGACCCTTGTTCCTCCTTATGTCAAAATATGCAACTGACGCTACGTCGATGACGAGAAATTCGGAAACGGAGAAGTAATATGGCTTTATGCATCAGTGTGTTCGAGCAATTGGATCAGCAAATTTTACGCAATCACCAGCATTACTGCCGCCTGTTCGACTACCCGCACAAATGGGTAGAAACCTCGCATATCGCCCATCCAACGCTGCGGCAGGCATATAAATATCATCTGCTCTTGCAGCAATTGCGGGCTTGCGCCGAGAATGATTGGGTCTTGATGTTGAATCATGACGCAGTCATCTTGTATCCGGTTGCAATGGAAATCTTGCTCGAGGGGCGAGAGACCTTAGTGATAAGGGGGCCGAGCCGTGCTTCATCCGACGAGCCTACCTTCGCCATGAATAATATGCTGGCGCTGCGCAATACGGCAAGCAATCGTCAAATTTTGCACGACATCATTTTTACGCTGCACAAGAACCTGATTCGCGATTGCGCCGGGCAAACCGAGCTGCGTCTACTGGAAAATTTCCCGATGTTGGAAATCAATGCCAGGCAGGGGGATTGTTATATCAACGTCAACTGGCTTGTACCGAATTGGCATGCCGCCCGGATTTTCGTGCTCAGCCTGGCGTCTTGGGCATCACCCGCAGGCGATCCGGAGTACCACACTCTGTTTGACCTGCGAATGAAGAATTTGCTGGTACGACAGGCCAACGGTGCGTTGATTGACGGTTTGCCCTTGATGAAGATGCCGGTCTATCCTGCGCTGTCGAGCGAGGCGCAATCCAGTTTTAATCCACAGGGAAGAATTGCGCTGGTGACACTGTATACCGAGAACATCGCCAGTTATGCTCGCGTTTCCGAACACAACGTAAAACGCTATTGCGACCGGCATGGCTATGCCTATCACGTGTATCGCGCCATTCCGGAGCAGCTCGATAGCAATATCGCTGGTTCATGGGTCAAGAGCTGGCTGCTGTCGCGTCATCTGGCAAACCACGATTGGGTGATCTGGATAGATGCCGACGTCTTGTTCACCAATCAGTCCAAAAAACTGGAGCCGCTGCTGGAAAATCGCGACTTGCTGTTCGCCAAGGATATCGGCGGCTGGGAGCTAAACTCAGGCGTTATGGCCTTTCGCAATACCGCTGAGAACGCTGCTCTGTTGGAAAAAATATGGCAATGCGTCAATCAGGTCGACGATAAATCGTCGGTCTACAGCAGCCAGGGCGATCAATTTCATACCATCGAAGCATTGCGCAGCGCGGGCAAACTCAACGAACAGTCGATTGTCGATTGCCTTACTATCAATACACCGCCCCAATTCACCACTGGCGATACGCTGTTGACCCACTATTTTGGTTGGGACGAGCCTTATCGCTCGGTCTACATGGCGGACGACGACGCCATGTCGCAAAGGAGTTGATGCAACCATCCTCAAAATCCCTGTGTCGTTTGGCGCAGGGATTTTGAGGACTTAGAGCGCCGCGAGGCGTTTTTTGATCTGATCGACCGGCCAGACTCCGATGACCTTGTCTGACAAACGGCCTTCGCTCTCATCCGAACCCTCGATGATATAACGGCTGGGGGCAGGGAAATGAAAAGGCCCCAGCTCCAGATTCAGGCGACGCCATTCACCTAGCGCAATCTCGCCATTGGCGTCAAAACCACGAAAGGAATAGCTGGAAGTCAGCAGGTACAGGGCGCCGCTGTCGCAGATATTCTTGAGCGCCGTAAAAACCCCCTGCAATGGCAGGTGCACCAGGCAATCACGGCAAAACACTGCATCTACTCTGGGTAGGGGCGTATGCAACAAATCTAGCTGCACGAATTGCCGGCCGGGCTGGCTAAAGCGCTCGCGATTGCGTTCCACCAGTTGCGGTACGATATCGGCGCCGATATAGTCAACCCTGGAGAGGTCGACATGTTGCATCCAATTGAAATCGCCACAGGGCAGGTCCAGCATCGAGCGGATATTGAGCTCGTCCAGCATGTACGGTAGTTCCCTCTGCAAGTGCCGGGTCCGGTAAAGTTCCGATCCGGGGCCGGAAACCGATTCGTTGCTGCCCCAATTGTTACCTTGATAGATTTCAGTAAAAATCTTCTCCGCTTGACTCATAGCTGGTGTCTTCTTCCCTGTTTTTTATCGGCGCGAGTGGCCGCTGCCAGCAATTTACTGAACAATGGAGAAAAAAGCAATTTGGGTGTCTAACAGGTGTTGTATGCGTACTTGGCCCATCAAATCAGCGTCAGCGCCGACACTTCGTCTTGTGAAAATCTTGAGTGAAGTTGTCATCTAGCATGCATCGTCAAACAACTCACCCTGCGCCAACATTGGGGCGCTGTCGGCAAATTCCTTCTTTGACAGTGCCGTAGCACGTACCCCAAGCAAGCGCAGGCGCCGGTCCAGCTTCACCCGGCGCAGGCATTCTCCCGCAGCCTGCCGGATTGTCGCAGCGTCATCCGTCGCATCCGGCAAGGTCAAGTCCCGCGTCACGCCGCGAAAATCGGAAAATTTCAGCTTGATCCCGATGGTCCGCGCGACATATCCCTTCCTTTGCAGGTCGCCGGCGAGACGCACGCACAGATCTGTAAAGATCGGCGTGAGTGTGTCGCGATCCAGCTTGGCGTGCAGATCCCGTTCAAACGTTGATTCGCGGCTGATCGATTTGGTTTCCGAGCTGGTGACCACGGGGCGCTCATCCAATCCATGGGAAATACGCATCAGCCATTCGCTGTAGGTGCGCCCGAAATTGTCTTGCAGCAGGGCCGGGTCGGCGGCGGCCAGGTCGCCGATGGTGTGTAATCCTAGCGCGGTGAGTTTTTCCGCTGCCTTGGGACCGATGCCATTGACTTTCCTGGCTGCCAGCGGCCAGATGCGGGTTGGGATATCGGCTTCAGTGATGACGGTGATGCCATCCGGTTTATCCAGTTCCGAACAGATCTTGGCTAATAGCTTGTTGGGGGCGATGCCGATCGAGCATGACAGGCCGGTGGCTTCGCGCACGGCGTCCTTGATGCGTTGCGCCAGCGACCGGACATCTTCATCATGGTCGCTGAGGTCGATGTAGATTTCATCGATGCCGCGGTCTTCTATCAGCGGTGCAATCCCGGCGACTGCGTTTTTGAACAGCCGCGAGTAGTGACGATAAGACTCGAAATCGGTCGGCAGCAGGAGCGCGTCTGGCGCCAGCTTGGCGGCTTTCATCATCCCCATCGCGGAAAATACGCCGAGCGCGCGTGCTTCATAGGTGGAAGTAGTGACGACACCGCGGCCCACGTAGTCGCGCAGCTTGTGGAAATGCAGGCTACCATCTTCACCGACGTCTGGCTGATGACGGGAACCGCCACCGATGACTACCGGTTGCCCCCGCAGCTCGGGATAACGCAGCAGCTCCACCGACGCGTAGAAAGCGTCCATATCCAGGTGTGCGATACGACGAATTGGCGAAGGCATAAGGCGTTTGATGTCAGATATTCGATACGGGCATAGGATACCACTACTGTATATAAATACAGCTATCGAGAGCAGATTTTTATCTGCTTATATTGATGCTATTTTGATATGTGATAGTCAAGCCTTGGCCAGATGCGTACCTATCCACCAGATATTTCCCTCCGGGTCGCGTATGCCGGCACTGCGGTCGCCATATGGCTGGTCCTTCGGTTCGGAGATGTTGGTTGCACCGGCGGCGAGCGCTTTTCCATAGCAAACGTCTGCCGAAGGTACATACACATGGGGGGAGCAGACGACCGGATCACGACTGTCCGGACGTTCGCCCAGCATGACGACGGAGTCGTCAATTTTTACCTCCGCATGTTTGATCGAACCGTCAGGCAGCGCCATTTTGTAGATTTCAACTACATCGAATGTGGCCGAGAGAAAGGCCAGCATGGCTTTCACGTCTTTCACTAGCAGGTAAGGTGAGACGGCATTGTGACCGGCGGGTTTATGTTGCGTCATATTTTCTCCGAGGTGGCTTCGCCTGCAAGGCTGGGTTCAAAGCAGCGGACTGACCAGCCGCGCGATATGGATCAGAACGCGGTATAGATAATGTAGCTTGGCATAATCGGTGACGTCGATTTCGACCACTTGTTCAAAGTCGGCGAGCAGCATGGTCTCGACCTCGCTAGCGAAGGCCTTGTCGATATTGAGTGCGGTGATTTCGAAATTCAATCGTAGCGAGCGGTTATCCAGATTCATGCTGCCGACCGAGGCAGTATCGTCGTCGATCAGCATGACTTTCTGATGCGTGAAGCCGGGCTGGTAACGGAATATGCGCACACCGGAACGCACCAGTTCATGCGCGTACAAGGTTGATGCCAGGAACACGGTGCGATGATCGGCGATGGCCGGAATCAGGATGCGGACATCGACGCCGCGAAATACCGCCAGTTGCAACGCGGCGTTGACGGCCGAATCGGGCACCAGGTAGGGCGTGGTCAACCACAGCCGGTGGCGGGCGGCGTGGATCGCCTGGACGAACAGCAGCGAACACGTTTCTTGCGCATCGGCCGGGCCGGTGGCCGCGATCAACGTGGTGGCATGGCCGTCGGCCGGGCGCGGTGCCGACAAGCTGAGCGGCTGGCCAGTGATCCACTGCCAGTTCTCATCGAAAGCCAGCTGCAGGTCCGCAACCGCCGGTCCTTGCAATTCCATGTGCGTATCGCGCCAGGGCGCCAGCGGCGGCTTGTGGCCGAGATATTCCTCGCCGACATTGAGGCCGCCGACAAAACCGCGCCAGCCATCCACCACCACCACCTTGCGATGATTGCGGAAATTGAGCTGAAAACGGTTGCGCCAGCGGCGGGTGGCGAAGCGATGGATTTCAACGCCGCCGGCGCGCAGGATCGCGCTGTAGGACGGGGGCAAGTCGTGGCTGCCAACGCCGTCATACAGCACATACACGCGGACGCCGGCGGCGGCGCGTTCCAGCAGCGCCGCTTGCAGCTTGCGGCCAAGCTCGTCATCGTGAATGATGAAAAACTGCACCAGCAGATAATGCTCGGCGCTGGCAATGGCGGCAAACATCGCTTCGAAACTGGCTGCGCCATTGACTAGCAGACGCAAGCGATGGCCGCTGAGAAACGGTACGCCCAGCATCTCGCTGATGGCTTGATAGCGCTGTGCGCCGGGATGCGGCGGATATTGCGTAGCCAGCGTAAGTATCGCCGGATCGTCCAGCTGGCGCAGGCGCGCCAGGCGGGAGTGATGCAGTTCGATATAACCGGAGAAGCGCTTACTGCCGAGGAATAGGTACGGCAGCAGCGTAAAGTAGGGCAGTAGTACCAGGCCGAATACCCAGGCCACTGCGCCCTGCGGTGTGCGCGTATGCATCAGTGCATGGATCGCGGCGATTATGCCGGCAGCGTGCAGCAGCAGAACGACGACGGAAATCAGGGCAAACGGCAAATGCGGCATTCAGACAACTCCAAATCTCTTGGGTGACTTGCATATTAGCCAATAATCGACGCCGGCGGCTTCCTTATTTTTTTGCTTGCAACGCAATCCGCACTGCCAGTCCTGCCAATACGGTACCCATCAGCCAGCGCTGGATCAACAGCCAGCTCGGCCGCGTGCCAAGAAAGCCGGCAATACTGCCGGCCGCCAGCGTGACCATCGAATTGACGGTGATGCTGATCAAAATCTGGACTACGCCCAGCTGCAGCGACTGTACCAGGACGCTAGCGCCGTGCGGATCGATAAATTGCGGCATGAGCGCCAGATACATCAAGGCGACCTTGGGATTGAGCAGATTGGTGAACAGGCCCATGAAGAACAGTTTGCGATTGCTGTCTTGCGGCAGGTCGCGCACCGCGAAAGGCGAACGGCCGCCCGGTTTTATCGCTTGCCATGCCAGGTAAAGAAGATAGGCTGCACCGCCAAAACGCAATATGTCGTAGGCCAGCGGCACTGCGAACAGCAATGCGGTAATGCCGAATGCCGCGCACAACATATAGAACAAGAATCCGGCAGCGACGCCGGCCAGCGAAATGAAGCCGGCCTTGGGACCCTGGCAGATCGAACGCGAAATCAGGTAGATCATGTTCGGGCCGGGCGTCAACACCATACCGAAGGCGACCAGCGCAAAACCCAGCAGTAAATTAATATTCGACATAGATGGTTCGCTTAGTTTGTTGAAAACGGTGTGAAACCCGCAACGGGTCAGGCCTCGTATTTTGACGTAAAACGGGCTGTATTGCATAGCGCCATGTTTGACAGTGAGTGCCTTCGCTTTTACTCTTCCAGTTTAATGGACGGACCAATCAATAATTGACCTATGTGCCTGAACGGCATGTCAATACCTGACTGCCAGCATATTACGGCAGGCTAGGAAAATATAAGGAATCGATAGATGAAACTATTACGAGTAGGTCCCAAGGGGCAGGAAAAACCAGCCATGCTGGATGCCGACGGCAAGTTGCGTGATTTGTCGGGCATCATCAAAGACATCACGGCAGAGCAGTTGACGCCCGCAGGTTTGGCGCAATTGCGTAAAGTCGATGCCGCAAGCCTGCCTGAAATTACTTCCCGAGGCCGTATCGGCACGCCGTTCACAAGCCTAGGAAAATTCATGTGCGTCGGCTTGAACTATAGCGACCATGCCGCTGAATCCGGTTTGGCGGTGCCGGAGGAGCCGGTGCTATTCAACAAATGGACCAGTTGCTTCAGCGGACCGAACGACCCAATCGTGATGCCGAAGAATTCCGTCAAGACCGACTGGGAAGTCGAGCTCGGCGTGGTCATCGGCAGCAAGGCGCGTTATGTCGAACTGGACCAGGCGCTGTCGCATGTGGCCGGGTATTGCGTCGTCAATGACGTCTCTGAGCGCGAATACCAGATCGAACGCAGCGGCACGTGGGACAAGGGCAAGGGTTGCGACACCTTTGGTCCGGTCGGACCTTGGCTGGTCACGGCCGATGAAGTCGGCGATCCGCAAAACCTGTCGATGTGGTTGGAAGTCAACGGCAAGCGCTTCCAGAACGGCAGCACCAAGACCATGATTTTCAATGTCGCTTTCCTGATCCATTACATCAGCCAGTTCGCTACGCTTTATCCAGGCGACATCATTTCCACCGGTACGCCTCCCGGCGTCGGCATGGGCCAGAAACCGTCGCTGTACCTCAAGCACGGCGATGTGGTCAGGCTGGGTATCGAAGGCTTGGGCGAGCAGCAGCAGACCGTGCATGCGTGGAATGAGAGCTTGCTGGATTAATGTCCCAGGAGATTTACGAAGCCGGGCTCACCCGCAAACTCTCTATGGCGTAATGGCGTAAGATTCGGCATTGTTCATCGCTGTAGGGCCGCCAAGGAGAATGCCAATGTCTTTCGATGTAGATCTGTTTGTGATTGGAGCCGGTTCCGGCGGTGTGCGCGCCGCCCGTTTTTCTGCCGGCTTTGGCGCCCGCGTAGCTGTGGCGGAGAGCCGCTACCTCGGGGGCACTTGCGTCAATGTCGGTTGCGTGCCGAAAAAATTCCTGGTCTACGGAGCGCATTTTAGCGACGATTTCGATGTCGCTTCCAGTTTCGGCTGGACTGCCGGCAAGCCGCAATTCGACTGGGCGACCCTGATCGCCAACAAGAATCGCGAGATCCATCGGCTCAATGAAGTTTATCGGGGCCTGTTGCTCAACAGCGGCGTCGCTCTGCACGAAGGCCATGCCAGATTACTGGATGCGCACACGGTCGAAATCAACGGCCAGCGCATCAGCGCCGCCAATATCCTGATCGCCACCGGCGGCTGGCCGCAAGTGCCGGAAATTCCTGGCAAAGAGCATGCGATTACCTCCAACGAAGCTTTTTTTCTCAAGCAGTTGCCGCGCCGCGTTCTGGTGATTGGCGGCGGCTATATCGCCGTTGAATTCGCTTCGATTTTCCATGGCCTCGGCGCGAAGACTAGCTTGCTGTATCGCGGCGACATGTTTTTGCGCGGCTTCGACCAGGGCGTCCGAGAGCATCTGAATGAAGAATTCCAGAAAAAGGGCGTCGATCTGCGGTTCAAAGCCGATGTCGCGCGGATCGACAAACAAGCCGATGGCAGTCTGAAGGTAACGCTGAAAGATGAGCGCGTGCTGGAAACCGATTGTGTGTTCTACGCTACCGGTCGCCGGCCGATGCTGGATAATCTTGGGCTTGAGAACGTCAACGTGGCGCTGGACGACAAAGGGTTTGTCAAGGTTGACGAGCAATACCGCAGCTCGGAGCCGTCGATCCTGGCCCTCGGCGACGTTATCGGCAAGGTCCAGCTGACGCCGATGGCGCTGGCCGAAGGCATGGCGGTTGCGCGGCGCTTGTTCCGTCCCGAGGAATATCATCCGGTGGATTACCAATTGATCCCCACCGCGGTGTTCAGCCTGCCGAACATCGGCACGGTTGGCCTGACCGAAGAAGAGGCGCGTAGCGCTGGCCATACGGTAAAAATATTTCAAGCAAAGTTCCGCCCGATGAAGCTGAGCCTGGGTGACTATCACGAAAAAACCATGATGAAACTGGTGGTGGACGCCGATAGCGACAAGGTGCTCGGTTGTCACATGGTGGGCCCGGATGCAGGGGAAATCATCCAGGGCATCGCAGTTGCTTTGCGGGCCGGCGCCACCAAGCGCGTATTTGATGAAACCATCGGCATCCATCCGACCTCTGCGGAAGAATTTGTGACCCTGAGAACGCCGCTGCCGGAAAAGAAGTAGAGAAGCCGGCATAGTAGCCGGCCCGTCATCATTAAATTTGACAAAGACTGTGAATCGTATCGATGAATGAAAACGAAAAACCGGAATCAACAACAGAAGAAGAGCTAACAGGCTTCACTCGCCGCCGTTTTCTCGGCAGCGTGGTGGCAGTCGGCGCCACTTTGGCCTTGTCCGACTGCGCCAGCGACGGTAGCCAGCAAGTGGCGGACGCCAGCCAGGACAAACTGCTGGATCAGCGACTGCAAGCGGCGGTCCAGCATGTCGTGGTGATCTATGCTGAGAATCGCAGTTTCAATAACCTGTACGGCAATTTTCCAGGTGTGCAAAGGCCTTTGGCGCAAGCCATGCAAGGGCGCTCGATGCAGCTGGACCGAGACGGCAAGACGCCGCTGGCGCAATTGCCCAAGATATGGGGTGGCCTGGTGCCGCAGGCGCAGCAAGTGGATGGCCGGCGCTATGCGATTGCCGAAGAACAGATTTCCGGTCTACCGAACGCGCCGTTCAAACTGAGCGATGCACAGGGGAAGCCCTTGCCGCAGGGCGTGATTACGCGCGATTTGTGGCACAAGTTTTATCAGAACCAGATGCAGATCAATGGTGGCAAGAACGACCAGTTCGTGGCCTGGGCCGATTCCGGCGGCCTGACCATGGGCCATTATGGCGAAACCGCCAGCAAGCTGCGCCTGTGGAAACTGGCCGAGCAATACACCTTGTGCGACAATTTTTTCATGTCGGCTTTCGGCGGTTCTTATCTCAATCATATCTTCCTGATTTCCGGCCAGACGCCTTTCTATCCAGACGTGCATAACAGTCCGGCGCGGCATAATGTATCCACCGTGGAAGGCGACGATCCGAAGGGCACACGGCTGAAGCTGGATGACAAGAATCCGGCCTCCGCGCTTGACGGCCCGCCGAAATTCTTGCGCGACCGCGCTATTACGCCGGATGGCTATGCCGTAAACACCATGGCGCCGCCATATCAGCCGAGTTTCGTCAAACCGGCCAAGGGCGGCGATGCCGCCTATGCCGACGCCAGCGATCCGATGGTGCTGCCGCCGCAGACGTATCCGACGATCGGTGACCGTTTGTCGGAGAAGGGCGTCAGCTGGAGCTGGTATTCCGGCGCCTGGCAAGCGGCGCTCGACGGCAAGGCCAACGACGATGCCGTGCCGAATTTCCAGTATCACCATCAGCCATTCAACTATTTCAAGAGCTTTGCGCCAGGAACCGAGGCGCGCCAGACGCATTTGAAGGACGGCGGTCTGGGTGACGATCCTGCCACCAATAAATTCCTGGCGGATGTCGACGCCGGGCGTTTGCCGAAGGTTAGCTTTTATAAGCCGCAGGGTAATCTCAATCTGCACGCCGGCTACGCCGACGTCGAATCCGGCGACCGCCATATTGCCAATGTCATCGCTCATTTGCAGCGCGGACCGCAATGGCAGAACATGGTGGTGATCATCACGCACGATGAAAACGGCGGCTGGTGGGATCACGTGGCGCCGCCCAAGGGGGACCGATGGGGGCCGGGCTCACGAATTCCTGCGACAATCATTTCACCCTATGCAAAGAAGGGGTTCGTCGACCACACGGTCTATGACACAACCTCGATCATGCGCTTCATTACACGCGTGTATGGCTTGCGCAAGCTGGAGGCCCTGGTGGCGCGCGATGTGGTGTTCCTGGAAAATCAGCAGGCGCCGCTGGGAGATTTGACCAATGCCTTGAATTTGGCCTAGGCGAAATAGTTGCCAGGTTGGAGGCATTTCCTGTCATGAGTCGGTTCAAGCCTTGCGCCGGTATTTCAAGAAGTCATCGAAAATAGGTACGATGGCCAGGCACATCAACGTAGCGGCAAGCGGGGCAGTGGCAATGAAGCCGACATGGTTGAACCCCATCGCCCCGGTCAGGCCGCCGCAAAAAAACAAAGTCACCAGCGCAACCAGGAGCCGCAGTTTGTCGCGGTCGCCAAGGACGTCAGGCCTGCCATGGTCCGCCTTGAGTCTGTTCCAATAGACCAGTTTCCCAAGCTCGATGCCGATGTCGGTCACCATGCCGGTAATATGGGTGGTGCGGATCTCTGCTTTCGAAATCTTGGTGATGATGGCGTTTTGCAGACCCATGATGTAGCACAGCAGGACGACCGTTATAGGCACGAACAGCCATTTATGGCCTTCCAGGTTGCCACCCAACAGTCCGAACAACAGCAGCAAAACAGCTTCCAGCATCAACGGCAGTGCATATTCCGCCTGCAACTCCTGGCGCCGGCCCCAATTGATCAGCAGTGCCGACGTCATCGCTCCCACCAGGAAAGCCAGCAGGCTAGCCAGCCCGGCCAGCATCAGCCCGAGCGACCCTAGCGCCAGATTGTCCGCCATCGACGAGACGATGCCGGACATGTGCGAGGTGTACTGCCCAACTGCAAGAAAGCCGCCGGCATTGATCGCGCCTGCAATAAAAGACAGGAAAAACGCCAGATGGCGGTTCGCTTGCTGGCTGCGATCCTTGCCAGTCAGTTTTCTCAGGTACGGAATAGGCATGTAGTGCAATTCTCTACGGGACGACAAGTAGATACTACGCCGTTGCCGGCGGTTCGAACAGCTTTGAGCGGGGGTGGCGGAAATGATTGAAGAAGGGCGGCGGGATTGGTAGCTTGCATAGCTACAGCCACAGGATTTCTCCATTAGTCATTTCTACAAGGTAGATATGGATTATGAGATGTGCCTGAGCAGGTGGCTGAAGGTGATTCGCTGATCTGACCGGTGTAATGCAACGTGCTAGAAAATGTTGGATCAAGAAAACCAGAAAATGCGCAGGCCGGTGTAGTTGTAGTACACCGGCCTGCGCCTTGATGATTACTTGAACTGATAACGCATGTTCGCGTAAAAATAACGTCCTACCAGATCATTGCGGCTTTGCACGAAGTCGTTCACATACGTTGTATTTGCGTAAATGGGCGCTTTGTCAAACATGTTGTTGACGCCAAAATTGAGCGTTATATCCTTGCTGACCTTGGCATTCAGATTCAAATCCCACACCGTGAATGACGGAATACGCGCATTGGTGATGGCGGGATCCTGGGTATGGGTCGGATCATCGATATTCAACGTGCTGGCTTGCGTCCTGGCGGTCAAGGCAACTTCCATGTCGGCGTATTCATACGCGGTGCGGAAGGAGTTGTTCCACCTAGGATGGTAGACAGAGTCAAGTCTGCTTGCAGGCGGCGTATTTGGAGTAACGCTTTGTTTGTAAGTCAGCGTGTAATTGTTGACTTCGCGGAACTTCAGCTTGCCCCAGCCCGCCAATGGCAATTCATAGGAAAGATCGATATCCAGGCCCTGGATATCTGTCTTGCCGACGTTGATATAGGGAGTCGTCACGCTGTTGATGCGGCCTTTAGTGAGGCCAGGATATCTTGCTTCCAATGCCGGATTGCGTGGGTCGCGTCCGACCAGTGCGGCATAACCCGGGATGATGTCTTCGTTGTCGACAATGTATTGCGGGTCCAGCGCCTGGATCGTGTTGCGTTGCTTGATAGCGTACCAGTCTACAGATGCCGACAGGCCCTTCGCTGGCTGCAACACGATACCGAGCGAGTAGTTGTTGGCTTTTTCCGCTTTCAGATCGGGATTACCCACTGCGTATTGTCTCGGGCTATAGCTGCATGACGCGCCGATATAGCCAAGTGGTTTGCAGCGCGCAAAGTCCGCGATGCCGTTGGCGTAACCGGCGGTAGTGGAGCCGATCTCGGGCAGTGTTGGCGCCTTGAATGAAGTGGTGGCTGAACCACGTAGCAGTATTTCCTTTGTCGGACGCCAGGCCACGGCAATCTTCGGATTGACGGAGTTGCCGAAATCGCTGTAATGGTCGCCGCGCAAGGCCAGTTGCATCTCGACCTGTTTCATCAACGGTATATTGAACTCGCCATACAGCGAGTAGATCGAGCGGCTGGCATTACTGGCGGTAGCCCCCGCATTGACAATGTTGTTGGCCACGTTGCGCGGATCTGGGCGATCGTCGATCGACTCATGGCTGGCTTGTGCGCCCCAGGCGAATCCGACTGGCGCGCCATTCAAGGAAAACAACTCCGGCGCTGCCATTTTCCAGTCCAGGGTTTCCAGGCGAGAGACTGCTACCCGCTCGGTAGTCGTCAACATGGGATTCACTACGCTGGCGGGATTCCAGTAGGCAAACGGATCATAACCGCCGTTACCTAGCAAGCCGCTTTGCAAGGAGGCCGATGAAACATCTTTCAATACCGAGTTGGAGGATGCGTCTTTCAACCGGTTCTGGTTCAGGCTGAGCGCCGCTTCGCTGTCCCATTGGCCGATGGTGCCGCGCCAGCCGCCTACCAGGCGAATGCTGTCGCTGGTGATCTTGTTGATGGTCGGCGGCGCTTCGTAGATACTGCGGCCTACACGCAATATGTCACCGGGGGTGAATCCTTGCAAGGAGCCATCTGCGCTCGGTCCCGGTAAATTGGCCAGGCCAGGATTGGTGGATCCAGCTGTCTTGCCGAGGAAGTTGGGATCAAATCCCGGCAGTGCATACTGCACATTGGTTTCGCTATGGTTGAAACCGGCTTCGGCAAACAGCTCATCTTGCCCGCCCAGGCGCTTGGTGTAGATTGCGGAGAGGCCGGCGCGAACGGTCCTGGGTGAAAGCTGGACGCGATTATTGGTGAAACAACGCGTGTCGTGGGTATCCTTGCTGACTTCGACCGAGCCGCGGCAGCCGGGAATGGCGTAGCCAGGTTCGCCGGTCGAATAATCGGTGATGCTGCCCAGGTAGCGGTCGGTACTTCTGTTGTCACTGCCGCCGAAGCGCGAGAAATCGCGGTTGGCGGTGGCGTCGTGTTTGTCGCTCAACAGCGGTTCGCGATGGAATATGTCTGCCGTCAGCAGCAGGTTCTGCCCGTCTTTGTCGAGATCACCCCAGCCAGCCGTGACGCTGGCGCTGGCGGTGCTGCCGTCGCCCTTTTGATTGCCGCCGACATTGGCAGTGGCTTCGATGCCTTGATAATTTCTTTTCGTCTTGAAGTTGATCACACCGGCCACTGCGTCGGAGCCATAGATGGCCGAAGCGCCGTCGCGTAGGATTTCGACAGATTCAATCGCCGCCAGCGGCAGGTTGTTCAAGTCGACAAAGGAGTTTTCCGCACCGTCGGCAAAACCGTAATTCGCCAGGCGACGGCCATTCAGCAGAATCAAAGTATATTTGGGATCGAGCCCACGCAAGCCAACCGAAGCGGCACCCTGGGCAAACGACGTACTGCTGTTGCCATCCAGTGAGACCGAAATGGACGGCAGCTTGCTCAATAATTCAAGGACTGTGCTTGCGCCTGATTTTTCAATCTCGTCCCGTTTGATCACCTCGACGGCGGTCGGACCTTCTTTATTGATGCGGGAGATATTGGAGCCGGTAACGGTGATGCGTTCAAGGCTATCTGGCGGGGTGGTGGTTTGATCGGCGCCGAAGGCGAGAGGGATGTTCATGAACCCGATTGCGGCGACTGCTGATGCTAAAAGCGTCTTCTTCATCTATGAGTGCTCCATTTTTATTTATAAGGAAATGATCAATTTCGCTTCATGCTTTTTGCTACGGCCAATTCGGTAAATCAGCCGTAAGGCATGTTTTGCAAACCATCATCAAAAGAGACTGTGTATGTCCATTTGATGAGCGAACTCCGCAGACACTTTGGTCAACTGGAGCATCGCCATTTCATTTTGTATCAATCTGTGAGCAGATGTAATGCGCTTGAAATATTTAACTGTTTTATCTATTTTTTCGTTGTTTTATTTGCCGTACGCCACTATTTTTTTGGAAAATATGATAAATAAATTTCTTTTTGGAAATAATTGTCAAGTGACTTTACCGTCTATATTGATGACTTATTGAGTTAAATAAGTAGAAATGGAAGAAAATAAACGATGATGTGTGAAATTATTGATTGGAAAATATTCGTTGTCTCGTGAGCATGAATGTAAAATGGCGGTCTTGATATGTTGTTGTCAAATAAATATTATTTATGCCGATTAAATTTGCACTACAACCCTAATAAGTCATGGCTATTGTAAATATGTAGCGAAGGCAGAAGTCGTTCCAGCGGACGGCATTACTGTTAACCGTCGTCTTGTTTTACATTGGAAAATATGGATGTCGAATTGAAACTATTGCTGAATCCAGTCGATGTGAATCGCTTTCAGCGTCACCCGTTATTAAAAAAGTAAGCGGTCGCTAAACGGGCTTGAAGCAACTGAACAGTACTTATTTCGACGCACTAGATTTATGCATCAAGCAAAACCACGTCGCTTTGCGCGTGCAGGAAGTAGGGCGGTATTTGATGCGGATCTGCAAAAGTGGCTGTCCGGTAGCCGCAGAGTTATTTCAGACTTGAATTAAGGGATGTGGCTGAGAAGGCGCTAAAGATGGTCTGCCAATCTGACCGATGTGCTGCAACGTGCTCAAAAAATGTTGGATCAAGAAGACCCGAAAATGCGCAGGCCGGTGTCGTTGCAGTACACCAGCCTGCGCCTTGCTGATTACTGGATCTTGTAACGCATGTTGGTGTAGATGTAGCGTCCTACCAGGTCAATTGTGTTTTTGCAATTGAAAATCCACAATTGCGTATGGCCAGGCTGCGTATACTGCTAGTACGGTACACAGGCGGAGATCGCACTGGCAGATCGCTTTACCCTTATCTATAATTTTGTTTAACCTTGGAAAACATGGAAATCGAACTAAAACTGCTGCTGGATCCATCGGATGTAAATCGCTTCCGGCGTCATCCTTTGCTAAAAAATTTTACAATCAGCAAACCGCCGGCGCGGCAGCTGACCAGCGTCTATTTCGATACGCCTGAACTGCACCTGAAGCAAAACCACACCGCTTTGCGTGTGCGCAAGATTGGGCGGCGCATGATACAGACCTGCAAAAGTGGTGGTCAGGTGGCTGCAGGTTTGCATCAGCGGCCGGAATGGGAATCCGAGATCCGCGGAGAAACACCGGATTTGCCCGCCTTGCTCGGACTGATTGAGTCAGGTTCGGCAGTCGCCGAATTATTGTCGGCGCCATCCCTTGCAGGGCGCTTGCAGCCGATTTTCACGACGCAATTCCGGCGCACGATCTGGATGCTGCGGATACCTTCTGGAGCCGAAATCGAGCTGGCGCTGGACCAGGGGGCGGTGTTGCATGGCGACCAATCTGTCGCTATCTGCGAAATCGAACTGGAATTGAAGTCGGGCGACCCGGTCAGTTTGTTCGATGTCGCCCTTGAGTTGCAAAACAGCTTGCCGCTGCGTGCCGCCAATGTCAGCAAGGCCGAGCGCGGCTATGCCATGCACGCGCCGCAGGCTCCTGTTGTCGCCAAGGCCCAGCCAGTCAGCCTGTCGCCGGTGCTGACGATAGAGCAGGGGTTCCAGGTGTTGATGAGTAACTGTCTGGCGCAAGTTCAGGGTAATGAGGATGGCGTGATACATGGCCGCGATCCGGAGCATTTGCATCAGATGCGGGTCGGCCTGCGGCGTTTGCGCGCTACGCTGGGTTTGTTCAAACAGTTTATCCAGCCGACGCCAGAGATCGCTGCGCAGTTGCGCTGGCTGGCTAGCTTGCTAGGTCCGGCGCGCGACTGGGAAGTGCTGGCGGTCTCCACGTTGAGCGAGGCGATGCGGCGCAGCCAGGGTGAATCGAAATTGGATCAGCTGCGGCAACTGGCTGTCGCCGAGGCGGGTAAGCATCGCCACGCTGCGGCAAATGCGGTGAGTTCCCATGCTTATGCGCAGCTTTTGCTGTTGTTGGGGAGCTGGCTCGAGGGGAGGCGATGGCGGCAGCAGCAAAGCGCTGAGCAGATCGCCGCGCTATCGGCGCCTTTGAAGAAATTCGCGCGCGGCAAGCTGGCCGGGTTGCAGGAAAAACTGCTGAAACGCGGCAAGGGACTCAAGCGCCAAGGCTCGGGAAAACGCCATCGGCTTAGAATCGCGGCGAAGAAGGTGCGCTATGCGGCAGAGTTCTTCGCTTCGTACTTCCCGCTTAAGCGGACGCGGGGCTATGTCCAGGGCTTGACTGAATTGCAAGATATATTGGGTGCGTCAAATGACCTCATCGTGGCCGGAAGATTGCTGCAGCAGATCGCCGTTCAGCAGCCTGAACTGGAGTCCCATTGCGATTTGGCGCTGGCGTTGCTGGATAGCGGCGACCGGCAGAGAACCTCGAAAATCAAGCGTGCCTGGCGCAAATTTACGGAACTGACGCCGCCAGCCAAGGCCGGCGGAATCCGATAACTTGGTCCTTCGCCTTGTTTGATGAGAAAATACGGCCGCTGCGCTCTTCCTGTAACACAGTGGATGAAGGTGAGCAAAGCTAGGGGCGGTTCGTGTTCTCAATTGAGATGCGAACGGACCCTAAAACACAGGAGTTAAGATCATGACCTACGAAGAATATCTGGACGAAGTCACCACATTAATGGTTGAATTTTTCGATCTGAAAGATGAAGCTGCCATTAAGTATGTGATGCGGGCGCAAGCCGCAGATTTTTTCACCTTGCATGACGACGATCCTGCCATGCGCACGCTGGAGCGGGCGCGTGAAGATGCCAAGACCATTTACGAACAGCGTAACAAGTCGCGTCCTGAACTGTATCGTAAATAAATCACGCGCAAGGCATTCAAATATGACTGAAACAATCCGCCTGTCCAAGCAACTGGCAGAACTGCAAGCGTGTTCCCGCCGTGAAGCCGAACAGTATATCGAGGGCGGCTGGGTGAAAGTCGACGGGGTGGTAGTAGAAGAGCCGGGATTTCGCATCGGTGCGGGCCAGCAGATTGAATTGCTGCCGGAAGCCACGCTGGAACCGCAAGATCCGGTCACCATCCTCTTCCACAAGCCGGCCGGACTGAATCTGTTCGCCGAGACACCGATGGCCGATCTGGCGGCGCGCCTGGTATCGCCCGACAAGCGTGCTGCCGACGACCGCGCTGAATTACGTTTTCTGAAGCGTCATCTGAGCAATCTGAATCTGATTGAGCCGCTGGAAACGATGGCTAGCGGCTTGCTGATTTTCAGCCAGGACTGGCGGGTGACGCGCAAGCTGGTCGACGACGCGGCCAAGATCGAGCAGGAATTCATCGTCGAGGTTGCCGGCGACATTATCCCTGACGGCCTGAAGTTGCTGAATCATGGCCTCAGTTTCAATCGCAAGCCGCTGCTGCCGATCAAGGTCAGCTGGCAAAATGAAAAACGCCTGCGTTTCGCGCTCAAGGCGCCGCCGCGTGGCTTGCTGGTGCATATGTGCGAGCAGGTAGGGCTGCAAGTGGTGGCCATCAAGCGCATCCGCATCGGTCGTTTGCCGATGGCAGGCCTTGCGGTTGGCGAGTGGCGCTATCTTCTGGGTTACGAACGTTTCTGATGACCCGCCAGTATTACCGGCAGAGCGTTGTCAAACATGCGGCATCCATTGCCGTAGTTGCGAAATAAGATACAGCAGCAAGCCGATCAATCCGCCGACGATGGTGCCATTGATGCGTATCCATTGCAGGTCCTTGCCGATGTTGAGCTCGATCTGCTTCGCCATTTCCTTGCTGTCCCAATTCTTGACGGTATCGCTGATATGGCGCGTCAGAAAATCGGCGAAGTCGGGCGCCATGTTTTTCGCGGCGTCTTCAAGATGGGCATTCACCGAGCGGCGTAAAGCGGGGTCTTCAGCCAGCGTTTTTCCCAGCCATAATCCGGCGGCGACAATGTTTTGGTGCAGCAAAGAGTCGTTGCGCGCGAGGTCATCTTTGAGCCATGCACGTAGTGAGCCCCACAGGTCTTTCAAGTAGATGTTAAGGGTTGGGTCATTAAGCAGATAGGTCTTGATTTGTTCGCCTTTGGCGATAAAATCCGGGTCGTCCTTGAGCTGTTCGATAAAACGCTCGGTAAAGTCGTCGAACCTGTTGCGCAAGGGGTGCTCTTTATTGGCGTTGATTTCAGCGAGCAGGTGGCTGACGGCATTGACGGCGATATCAGCACCTTGCCGGCCTATCCACTCTGACGGCAAGACCTTTTCTTTCAGCGGATGGTCCTGCTTGAGCCAGATCACGATCTCGCTTGCGATCAGGTCTTGGGTGTCTTGATTCGCCAGCAAGTCTGCGCATTGCATCAGCGCCTCATCCAGCAATGCCTGATGGCGTCCATCTTTGGTCAGATGCCCCAGAATCACACCGGCTGACTGCGATAAATCCACTTTTGCCAGTGCCACATGAAGCGCGCGCGTCATAAAGCGCTGCACCGGTGCGTCCTCGATGAAATCCAGCATGCGCGCAGCCACTGTCAGCAAATGGCGGCCGAAATTTTCGGTATTGCCTGGAGCGATCAGCCAGGCCGAGAGCAGGTTGGCCGGATCGTGTTTGCGAATCAGGCCGGCGATTGAGTCGACGTCAAAAAATTTGTCCTTGACGAAGATCGCCAGGTTGTCTGCGATCTTGTCTTTGTTCCTGGGGATGATGGCGGTGTGATGCGACAGTAGTGGAATCGGCACACGCTTGAACAGTGCGTGCACCGCAAACCAGTCCGCCAGTGCGCCGACCATCGCCGCTTCTGAAACCGCTTTGATCAGGTCGGGCCAGAAACCACCCGGAAGGAACAGGGTGCCGATAAACACAGCGCTGACAATTGCCAAAAATAACAGAGCAATATTCTTGGATTTTTTCAGTTCATACTGTTTGTTCATCCTGGCAGCTCGTTGTCCTTATGCGGTTTTTAGTTCCACACGCTTAGTTTTGGCAGGCGGATGTAGCGCCGCTTTTGAATGCCGTGACATTGGCGGCAATTGCGTTGACTGCATCCGCCACCGTTCGTTGCACGCCTACTACCAGCGCGTCCATACCGGCAGCAACCGGCTCCGATACGCTCAACCGGCAAACGCTGGTCTTGGCATTGTCCGAGCGGGTGATGCTCCAGCCATAAGTGGCTTGCACTTTATCGCCTGGTGCGGCGTCAAATTCACGCAATTCGATGGCGATCCGGTAGACCGGCTGGTCGGTAGGTCTGCCGCTGCGACTGACATCGATTGCGCCTAGGCGGTTGGCGATGCCGCTAGCCAGGGCGTCGCGCAATTCGTTGTTGAATGGAGAGGACCAACGGTCCTGCTCCAGGATATCGACCCTGGCGCCGGAGCTGCTGCCGGTACTTCTCACCACCAGTTGCGGCCGCGCAAGGCGCTCGGGCAGGGCGATCGGCGATACTTCGATAAACAGCCGGGAGTTTGGCGTTTGCATCTGGGACTGTGCTTGCTGCGGCGCCGAGAGCGTATAAAAACGCGTCGGACTGGAGGCGCAGCCAGCCAGCGCTGCCGCCATCGCAAGTGTTATGACGGTTTTGTGCAGGCGGTTTAATGTGGGTTTGGTCATGATCATTTATTGCTTTCCTCTTGCTTGCCGCGAATCAAGGATTCCGGATGACGTTCCAGGTAGTCGGTCAGGATCCGCACCGAGGCTGCCGAGCGTGTCAGCTCTTGCAAGGTCTGGCGGATGTCTTGCTGCAGCGGCGAATTATCGGACAAGGTGCGGTCGGCGTTATCCAGAGTTTTGCGCACGTCTTTCATCGCCGCCATGATTTCCGGCGCCACATCGTTATTCAGGCTCTTGGTCAGCTGCTCGGCATTGAGCAGGGTACGGTTCATGGTGCCGATGGTCTTTTGCAGATCGGCGGCGATCTGGTCGAACGGCACCTTGCTCAGTTTCCTGGCGATTTCGGCAATCTGCGATTGGATTTCATCCAGGCTGTTCGGAATGGTCGGCACTACAAGCACCGACGTCGAGTTGTCGATTTTCACAGGCGGCGCTTTCGGGAAAAAGTCCAGCGCGATATACAGCTGGCCGGTCAGCAGATTGCCGGTACGCAGTTGTGCTCGCAAGCCACGGTTGACCATGAATTCCAGTCGCTGCTTGGGGGTATAAGTGGACTTGCGGTCATCTTCGGCATATTTGCGGCCCAACCGTTCCGGATAGATCTGCACCGCGACCGGCATCTGAAATTCGCGCTGCTTGGCGTCATACTGGATGCCTACCGATTTGACTTCACCCAATACCACGCCACGGAAGTCGACCGTGGTGCCTGGCGTCAGGCCGCGCAGGGACTGGTTGAAATACATCACAACGGTTTCCGAAGGGCCGTCCGGCTCTTTCAAGGCGGTTTCTTCGTCTGCCGCCAAGTTGAAGGTGGTGTTTTCCTTGGCTTTCATGCCCAGTTCGTCTTCCGGTGACTGGAACGCAATTCCGCCCAGCACCACGGTCGCCAGCGATTGCGTGCGCAGCTTGAAGCCGCTGGCGTTGATTTGCATGTCGAAGCCGCTGGCGTGCCAGAAGCGGGTGTTGACGCCAATGAATTTGTCGTAAGGCGAGTCGATGAAAATGCGCAGGGTCACGCCTTTGCCGTCTTCATCGAGGTTGTAGGCTGCGAGCTGGCCGACCTTTATGCGGCGAAAATAGATCGGCGAACCGATATCCAGCGAGCCGATATCGGTAGCGTGCAGCATGTATTGCTTGCCGGACGCGTCCGAGGTGACGATAGGCTGGACTTCCAGCCCGGTGAAGTCGTCCTTTTTATCCTTGGACGTACCAGCGTCGGCGCCGATATACGCGCCCGACAGCAAGGTTCCCAGCCCGGAAACGCCGGAAGCAGCCACCCGTGGCCGTACCACCCAGAAACGGGTATCGGTGGCGGTGAAGCTTTCCGCTTCTTTCGACAACTGGACGTTAGCCAGTACGTGCGAACGGTCTTTGCTGAGGGTAATGGTTTGTACTTGGCCGATATCGACGTCCTTGTATTTGACTTTGGTTTTGCCTGCCTCCAGCCCTTCGGCAGTGCGGAAGGTAATGGTGATCGATGGCCCGCGCTCAACCAGGATCTTGACCACCAGCGTCAGGCCGACGACGGCGGCGACGATCGGAATCAGCCAGATCAGCGAAGGCAGCCAGTCGCGTTTGCGGCTCAGCTTGGGCTCGGGTAACGGCGGCAGGGCCGATGGCTGCGTGCCTGGAGGTATATTCTCATCACTCATCTTGTGCTTTCATTCTCTTAGAGGCTGTTGCGAAATTAACCTGGCGTTGTTACGTCGGGGCGGCCATCCGCTCCTAGCCGTACTGCTCGTACTGTCTTCGTCGACGCGCCTAGCCATCTTAATTTCGTAACAGCCTCTTACTTTGATTTGCTGTCGGTTCCGTATCGTTGCTATCCCAGGTGAGGCGCGGATCGAAGCTGAGCGCCGCCAGCATCGTTAACACTACCACTGAGGCAAACGCCAACACGCCGAAGCCGGCGGTAATCTTGGCGAATCCTTCAATCTGCACCAGCCCCGCCAGCAGCGACACAACGAACACGTCCAGCATCGACCAGCGGCCGATGATTTCAACCAGGCGGTATAGTTTGGCGCGTTGCAGGCGGCGCCAGCGGCTTCGCTTTTGCGCCGTCAGCGTCAGCAGGATCAGCGACGCCAGTTTGAACAGCGGCACCAGGAAGCTGGCGATAAAGATGATTGCCGCAAGTTCCCAGGAGCCGGACACCCAGAAATAGATGACGCCGCTCATGATGGTGTCTTGTTGCGTACCCAGCAGGGTTTTGGTGACCATCACCGGCATCAGGTTGGCCGGGATGTACATGATGCAGGCGGCGATCAGAAAGGCCCAGCTGCGCATGATGCTGTGCGGTTTTCGCATGTGCAGCGGGGTGCCGCAGCGCTGGCAATCCTCGTGATCGCGCACTTCCTGCCAGACCGTGCCGCAATGATGGCAAGACATCATGCCATGGCCGGCTGCAGTATACGCCGGCAAGTCGGCGTCGCCGGCGACAATGATCGGGCCGTCGTCGCTGGCGCTCAGGCTGTCGGCGTTATTCATGGTGATATTCCCTTGTGATCCTTGCCGCTAGCGTCGTCGCCAGCAAACGCCATCTGCCAGAAATGGCGTGGATTGAAGGAAACCACCGCTGTCAGCAATACAGTCAGCACGCCGAAGGCCCACAGCGCTACGCCGGGTATCACTGTCGCCATGTTCGATAACTTCACCACCGCCACCAGCACCCCGAGCAGAAATACTTCCACCATGCCCCATGGCCGCAGGTTTTGCATGGCGCGCACCAGCCATCTGAAGCCGGCGGGCCGGTGCTGCTTGCGTAGCGATAGCAGCAAGTACAGCAAAAATAGCAATTGCAGCAACGGAAACAGAATGGTGGTGGCTAGCACCAGCATCGCCACCAGCGACATGCCTTCGGTAGTCAGAGACAGCACCGCGCCGAACAAGGTAGTCTGGCTGCGCAAGCCTTGCAGTTCGATTTCGACGATGGGGAAGCTGTTAGCGATCATAAACATGATCAGGCTGGCGACGGTCAGCGGCAGAATGCGTTCGCGTTGGCGACCCGCATCGCGGTCCAGTTCGGTCCCGCAGCGCGGGCAGTGAGCAATTTCGCCGCGACGCAACGACACCTTGCGATACAGGGCATCGCATCCTTCACAGGCAATCAGGTCAGGGACTTCACGCATTGATAGTTTTAAGAGGCTGTTGCAAACACATCTGGTGTTGTTGCTACTCCTGGCCGTACCGTTCGTACTGTCTTCGTCGGAGCGCCTAGCCAACTGTGTTTGCAACAGCCTCTAAATTTGAATTGATGAGATTCTAACAATAATTTCACCGGATAGATGGCAGAGTGTTGAAATCGCCTGATTAATCCCAATTTACATTTCCTATTTATAACCGCAGGAGTTGTCCGTGGCACGCGTCGTCATACGTATATTTTCGAATAATCGTAGAATGAGCGCTGTATCGGACGATGTTAGAACAAATAGCATTCTGCGGGCGTGTCATTTATACAATGACATGCCCTTTATTCACCTCAAATCAATCTGATGAGCACCACTAATAATAAAGGCAATCTATCCGCCCCCTCAGTTAACCAAGAGCTGGAGTATGTGACGTCGTGTGCGCTGCCGACGCCATGGGCGACTTTCCAGCTGCATGCGTTTATCGAACACAGTACCGGTAAAGAACATCTGGCCCTGACATTGGGCGAAGTCAACGATGGCGCGCCGGTGCTGGCGCGCGTCCATTCCGAGTGCCTGACCGGCGACGCACTGTTCAGCCAGCGCTGCGATTGCGGCGCGCAGCTCGAAGGCGCATTGCAAAAAATCGCTGCCGAAGGGCGCGGCACCATTCTCTACCTGCGCCAGGAAGGCCGCGGCATCGGTTTGATCAACAAAATCCGTGCCTACCATATACAAGATGGCGGCGCTGATACGGTAGAAGCCAACCAGCAATTGGGTTTTGCGGCGGATTTGCGCGACTACAGCATCTGCGAAACCATGCTGGAACATCTGGACATTACCGCGTTGCGGCTGATGACCAACAATCCACGCAAGGTGGCGGCGTTGCAAAAAATCGGCATCAACGTGGTGGAGCGGATTCCGCTGATACTCAACCGCAATCCCTTCAATACCAGATATCTGGATACCAAGGCCGCCAAGCTGGGGCATTTGCTGCCGGTAGACGGCCTGGAGCGCGATATCGACGAAAACGCGATGTGATGACATCGTAGGCCGGGTGGCGTTACGTTTGGCCGGCCTACGTTTTTATATTCCTTCACACACTTCAGTGCTTGGAAGTCCCCACATGCTTGGCATTGATCACAGCATCGGTCACATTGGCCGGCGCTTCAGCGTAATGCTTGAATTCCATCGTATAGGTTGCGCGGCCCTGGGTCAGCGAGCGCAGCGTGGTGGAGTAGCCGAACATCTCGGCCAGCGGCACTTCAGCGCGGACGATTTTGCCGACACCGCCTGGGATGTCGTCCATGCTCTGGATCATGCCACGCCGTGACGACAGATCGCCAATCACGTCGCCCATTTTCTCTTCCGGCGTTTCCACTTCGACCGCCATCATCGGTTCAAGCAAGGCAGGGCTGGCTTTGCGGCAGCCGTCCTTGAAGGCCATCGAGGCCGCCATGCGATAGGCGTTTTCGTTGGAATCGACATCATGCGAGGAACCGAAGAACAGCGTCACCTTGACATCGACCACCGGATAGCCGACCAGGACGCCGGTCGCCAGCGTTTCGCGCACGCCTTTTTCAACGGCTGGAATATACTCGCGCGGCACGGTGCCACCCTTGATGGCGTCGACGAATTCGAAACCCTTGCCGGGCGTTTGCGGTTCGATTTTCAGCACGACGTGGCCGTACTGGCCGCGTCCACCTGATTGTTTGATGAATTTTCCTTCGCTCGATTCACACACCTTGCGGATGGTTTCGCGGAAGGCGACTTGCGGTTTGCCGACCGAGGCTTCGACGCCAAATTCGCGGCGCATCCGTTCCACCAGCACTTCCAGGTGCAATTCACCCATGCCGGAAATAATGGTCTGGCCGGATTCTTCGTCGGTCTTGACGCGGAAAGACGGATCTTCCTCGGCCAGGCGGCTGAGCGCAATCCCCATTTTTTCCTGGTCAACCTTGGTCTTCGGTTCTACCGCCTGCGATATCACAGTATCCGGAAATACCATTTTTTCCAGCATGATGATGCTGCCGGGATCGCACAGGGTGTCGCCGGTGCTGGCTTCCTTGAGGCCCACCGCAGCAGCGATGTCGCCGGCATACACTTCGCTGATTTCAGTACGATGGTTGGCGTGCATTTGCAGTACGCGGCCGATTCTTTCCTTCTTGCCTTTGTTCGGATTGAATACAGTGTCGCCAGATACCAGTACGCCGGAATAGACGCGGAAGTAGCTCAAGTGGCCGACAAACGGATCGGTCATGATCTTGAAGGTGAGGGCGGAGAATTTTTCGTCGTCGCTGGCGCGCCGTTCAACGATCAGATCGTCCGGATCGTGTCCCTTGACCGGCGGGATATCGGTCGGCGCCGGCAGGAAGTCGATCACAGCGTCGAGCAAGGCTTGCACGCCGCGGTTCTTGAAGGCGCTGCCGCACAGCATCGGCACGATTTCACCGGCGATCGTGCGTTGCCGCAAAGCCGCCTTGATCTCGTCTTCGCTGATGTCGTCGCCCTCCAGGTATTTCTTCATCATGGCATCGCTGGCGTCGGCCGCTGCTTCTATCATGCGACCGCGCCATTCCTTGGCGCTTTCTTGCAGCGCCGCCGGAATCTCGATGTACTCGAATTTGACGCCCTGGCTGGCGTCATCCCACATAATCGCCTTCATCTTGATCAAATCGACCACGCCGTGGAAATTTTCCTCGGCGCCGACCGGAATCTGCACCAGTACCGGGTTGCCTTTGAGACGGTCCGTGATTTGCTGATGCACGCGAAAGAAATCGGCGCCGACACGGTCCATCTTGTTGACAAACGCCAGCCGTGGCACGCCGTACTTGTTGGCTTGGCGCCAGACGGTTTCGGATTGCGGCTGGACGCCGCCGACGGCGTCGTACACCATGCAGGCGCCATCCAGCACCCGCATCGAACGTTCCACCTCGATGGTGAAGTCAACGTGGCCCGGGGTGTCGATGATATTGATGCGATGAATAGGGTAGTTGCCGGCCATCCCTTGCCAGAAACAGGTGGTCGCCGCGGAGGTGATCGTGATGCCGCGTTCCTGTTCCTGTTCCATCCAGTCCATGGTGGCGGTGCCGTCGTGTACTTCACCGATCTTGTGGCTGACCCCGGAGTAGAACAGGATGCGCTCCGTCGTGGTGGTCTTGCCGGCGTCGATATGGGCGCTGATGCCGATGTTGCGATAGCGCTCGATAGGGGTTTTGCGAGTCATGACGATTTCCTCTGGGAGAAATTATGATGATCTGATTTTTCGGCTGCATTGACGTGTGAGCTTACTCGTTTTTTAAGTTCCCGGCTGGTGTCGATGGAAGCTCCGTTGCACTCCTCGTGCAACCTCCGCTGCTGCCCCCGTTTCCTCGTGGGTAGTGGTATCCTAGCTGTCTTCACGGTAAGCGAATTTTCAACCATCCGATTTGTTCCGAACAGCCTACTCTGCCCACCGACAACGATGAACTCCCGAACCTTCTCCCAGACTACCGCCGCGCCACGTATCCAGTTGCTGCGCGACGCCATGAAACGCCACAATGTCGATGCCTGCCTGATACCGTCGGCCGATCCGCATTTATCCGAATATCTGCCAGGGCGCTGGAAGGGCAGGGAATGGCTGTCGGGGTTTACAGGTTCGATGGCTACCTTGATCATTACCGCCGATTTCGCCGGGCTGTGGGCCGATAGCCGCTATTGGTCGCAAGCCGAAGCCGAACTGGCCGGTACGGAAATCGTGCTGATGAAAATACCGACCGGCAGCAGCTTGCTGCATCTTGACTGGCTCGCCGCCAACCTGCCTGCCGGGAAGACGCTGGCAGTCGATGCTACGGTGCTGGGGCTGGCCACGGCGCGTGCGCTGGAACAGGCATTGGCCAAGGGCGGCAGCACATTGCGCAGCGATCTGGACTTGCTGGAAGAGGTCTGGAGCGAGCGTCCGGGACTGCCGATGGCTGAGGTGTACCAGCATCAGGCGTCCCATGCGCCTTTGTCGCGCGCCGCCAAACTGGCGCAGTTGCGCCTGTCCATGCAGCAGCATGGCGCGCAATGGCACTTCATCTCGACGCTCGACGATATCGCCTACCTGTTCAATTTGCGCGGGGCAGACGTCAATTACAATCCGGTCTTCCTGGCCCATGCGCTGGTCGGCCCGCAACAGACCACGCTGTTTCTCGCCGACGGTAAAGTACCGGCGGCCTTGCGCGAAATCCTCGCCCAGGACAATGTGATTCTGGCGCCCTATGCGCAGGCAACCGAGGCTTTGGCCGCCTTGCCGGCCGACGCCACGCTGCTGATCGATCCGCGCCGCATCACATTGGGATTGCGGCAAGCAGTGCCAGCCACGCTCAAGGTGGTGGAAGCATTCAATCCCACCACGTTCGCCAAGTCGCGCAAAACTCCGGAAGAAATAGCGCATGTACGCGCCACCATGGAGCAGGATGGCGCCGCGTTATGCGAATTCTTTACCTGGCTGGAGCAGGCGCTGGGCCGTGAAACCGTTACCGAATTGATGATTGATACTCATATCACGGCAGCCCGCGCCCGGCGTCCGGGTTTTGTCAGCCCGAGCTTCGGCACTATCGCAGGCTTTAATCCGAACGGCGCCATGCCGCACTACAAGGCTACCGAAGAATCGCATGCAACTATCAACGGCGACGGCTTGCTGCTGATCGATTCAGGCGGCCAGTATGTAGGCGGCACCACTGACATTACGCGCATGGTGCCGATCGGCCAGCCGTCGGCTGCGCAAAAGCGCGACTGTTCACTGGTGCTGAAAGGGGTAATTGCCTTGTCTTCTGCGCAATTCCCGCGCTCGATCAAGTCGCCGTTGCTGGATGCGATCGCACGTGCGCCGATCTGGGCTGCCGGAGTCGATTATGGCCATGGCACCGGTCACGGCGTGGGCTATTTCCTGAACGTCCACGAAGGCCCGCAAAGCATTTCCGCAGCGGCGCCGGAAGCGCATACTGCAATGGAAGTCGGAATGATCACATCGATCGAACCGGGAGTCTATCGCCCTGGCCGCTGGGGTGTGCGGATCGAAAATCTGGTGTTGAACCAGACGGCCGAGACGACCGAGTTTGGGGAGTATCTGCGTTTTGAGACGCTCACCCTGTGTCCGATCGATACCCGTTGTCTCGATCTCAGCCTGTTGCGTAGCGACGAAATCGACTGGTTGAACGCCTATCACGCTGAGGTGCGGGAACGGTTGTCGCCGCATGTGCGGGGCGATGCCAAAGAGTGGCTGGAAACCCGTACCCGGGCGCTGTAAGAAACCGCAATATCAGTAGTGTGGCGGCCGTTCATTGGCGGCCGAATTGTCCCTGCCGGCATTATTACTGTCGGCGGCGTCCTTGATGCGCTGCGCCAAAGCTGCGCATAAAGCTTCCAGCTGGTCTATCTTCAACTGCTGGCGATAGACCAGTTTGTTCAACTCGTCCAGCAGGTCGTCCTGGCGGGTCAGTTTGATTTCGATGTCGACCATGCGTTCTTCTTGATTCATCTTGCTTCCTTAATTTTTTCAGCGCAGATGGTAGCGCAATAGCGCTCGCAGTATCTGAATATTCATCCTTTGCAGACGATCTGCCCGAGCGGAAAACCGCAAGCCGCTAAGCGGAAATTGCGGATTCCCGCACAGGAATCATGATTTGGCTATATTTCCAATAGGAAATTCCTCAATAAATCAAGTACTTGGTCTGTTCGCCAGAGCTGGCACAAAGTCTGCAATATCTTTTGTATAAATATAATCAACAGGAGACAAACATGCCTACCAAGATAGCCCGCTGCGTTGCGCCTGCAATGCAGCCTGACGCTGACTTTGATCTGAAATTCCCCCTTTGCTAGTTGTGCCCTCTGAATGGCATGATGTAACTTGCGCATCAGCTCATGTTGCACAGGTACGGCCGTTGCCAGGATCGCACAAAAAACATTAAAACCAGGAGACCACCATGACCATACTTCATCCGTCCGAACATGCGGCCGATACTCGAAAACGCATTTTCGCCATCGTCGGCGCTTCCTCCGGCAATCTGGTGGAATGGTTCGATTTTTACATCTACTCGTTTTGCGCGATCTATTTTGCGCCGGTATTCTTCCCTAGCAGTAATCCGACCACGCAACTGGTCAATACCGCCGCCATCTTTGCTGTAGGTTTCCTGATGCGTCCGATAGGCGGCTGGCTGTTCGGACGGATCGCCGACAAACACGGCCGCCGTACCGCCATGATGATTTCGGTGTTGATGATGTGCGGCGGCTCGCTGATGATCGCCTGCCTGCCAACCTACGCCAGCATCGGCATGGCGGCGCCGGCGCTGCTGTTGCTGGCGCGTCTGTTCCAAGGCCTGTCGGTAGGCGGGGAATACGGCACCAGCGCTACTTACATGAGTGAAGTCGCACTGGAAGGGAAGCGCGGCTTTTTCGCCTCGTTCCAGTATGTGACCCTGATCGGCGGACAGCTGCTGGCGGTGCTGGCGCTGGTGATCTTGCAGCAATTCCTGACGTCCGAGCAGTTGCATGCCTGGGGCTGGCGCATTCCTTTCGTACTGGGTGCGCTTGCCGCCCTGATTGCCTTGTATTTGCGCAAATCCCTCAGTGAAACCTCAACCGCAGAAACCCGTAAAAGCAAGGATGCGGGCACCTTGGCTGGCTTGATGAAGCATAAACGGGCATTCATGACTGTTGTTGGCTTTACCGCTGGCGGCTCCTTGATTTTCTATACCTTCACCACCTATATGCAGAAATACCTGGTGAATACCGCCGGCATGAACGCCAAGACCGCAAGCACTGTCATGACCGCGGCATTGTTTGTCTATATGCTGATGCAACCGCTGTTCGGCGCGCTCTCCGACAAGATCGGGCGTCGCACCGCCATGCTGTGGTTCGGCGGACTGGCCGCCATCGCGACGGTGCCGATCCTGCATGCGCTGAAGGATGTGACCAGCCCGTATGCGGCGTTCGGGCTGGTGATCCTGGCATTGGCGATCGTCAGTTTCTACACCTCGATCAGCGGCTTGATCAAGGCAGAAATGTTCCCGCCGGAAGTCCGCGCATTGGGTGTTGGCTTGTCTTATGCGGTCGGCAATTCGATTTTCGGCGGTTCCGCGGAATTTGTGGCGCTCAAGCTGAAAGAGTTCGGCATCGAATCCAGTTTCTACTGGTACGTATCGGTCATGTGCGCGCTGGCCTTCATCGTCGCCTACAAGATGCGTGATCCGAGCAAGGAAGGTTATCTCAAAGATGTTCCGCTTGAGACGCACAACTATGCAGCCGAGGGCACCGCAGCCACGCCGCGCTAAGGAACAGGCGGTGACGGTTGAATCGATGCCGTCGCCGCTTTCTTCCTTTTTGACGTTTGCCGCGACTAGCCTGCAGGTGTCGTTATGAAATCGAGAAAATCGTTGCTGCTGCTGATGCTGGCGATCATTTGTGCGAGCGCGGTAGTGGTCACCACTTATGTGCTGGCTGCGAGGAAAGCCAGCAGCGATATCAGCGAGGGCAGCGAGCGGCAGTTGCAGATCGTTGCGCTGGACCTGGAGTCGGTGCTGCAAAAATTCGAGACCTTGCCGTTTGCCCTGGGATTCCAGTCGGATGTGCTGCAGGCGCTGGCGCAGCCGGGTGACCAGCAGAACATTCAGCGTCTCAATCTGGCGCTGCAACTGATACAGCGGCAGTCGAAGGTAGTGGCGATCTATGTACTAGACCGAAAAGGCTTGACCCTGGCTTCCAGCAACTGGGATACCGCGACCAGCTTCGTCGGCAGGGATTTCGGCTTCCGGCCCTATTTCAGCGCAGCGATCAATGGCCAGCCCGGGCGCTTCTACGGCATCGGCAACGCCACCAATGTTCCCGGTTATTTCATCGCCCAGCCGATTTACGCCAGCGCTGCTGAATACGGCCGCAAGGCTGCGCTGGGCGTCATGGTAGTCAAGATCGACCTGACTGAATTCGAACACACCTGGAGCAGCAGCGAAGACCCGATCGCGCTGACCGACAGCAGAGGCGTGGTGTTTTTGAGTAATCGCCAAGAATGGAAATACCACAGCATGTCACCGTTGAACGGCGCGGTGCAGCAAGATCTCACTGGCACCCATCAATATGCCGACCAGCCCATAACACCGCTGATCTCGCTGCCGAAAGCGCAGAGGATCGGCTTCGGCCAGCATGTGACGCGTGAGGTAGGGCGCCTCGGCTGGCAATTGATAGTGTTCCCATCACAAGCGCGAATCGTCCGCATTGCCATGTTATGGACGTTGGCCGCCGTGCTGTTGCTGGCAATCGCGGCGATTACCATGTGGGCAATATACCAACGGCGGCGGCGTTTGGAGGAACGTCTGACATCGGCAGAATATCTGGACCGCACCATAGCGCTGAGAACCCAGGAATTGATGGTGGCAAATCACACTCTGGAAGTGAAATACGCCAAGCTGAAGGAAACCGAGCATTTGTTGCGGTCGACCCAGAATAATCTGATCCAGGCCGGAAAGTTGGCGATGCTGGGCCAAATGGCGGCGGGCATCGCACACGAGCTGAACCAGCCGCTGGCGGCAATCCGGGCCTTCGCCGACAACGCCATTACTTTCCTGTCGCGCGAGCAGCGCGACAAGGCTACGGAAAATCTCAGCCATATCAGCAATGCCAGCGCCCGCATGGGAAAGATCGTCGGACAGCTGAACGGCTTCTCCCGGAAAAGCCATGAAGCGGTGGCGGTCATCGACTTGTCGAAATCGATAGAAGCCGCCGCATTATTATTGAACAATGAGTTCCTGACGCATGGCGCTAGCCTGCGTATCGATATCCGCGATGCAGCACAGGTGGTGGGTGACTCGGTGCGCACCGAACAGGTCCTGATCAATCTGTTGCGCAATGCGCTGGACGCGGTGGATAATGCCGAGCAAAAAAATATCTCGCTGGTGCTTGAACAGGAGACGGGGGAAGCTGTAATCCGCATCCGCGATTCCGGCCCGGGCATTCCGGCGCAGGTCGCTTTGCATCTGTTCGAACCGTTTTTTACGACCAAACCGTCCGGCAAAGGACTCGGTCTGGGCCTGGCGATTTCCTCTTCCATCGTGCAAGCGATGAATGGCCGGCTGGCGGCTCATAATCACAGCGATGGCGGCGCTGAATTCGTGTTGCGCATACCTTTGCTGGAATCGATGGATAAAGTGCTTGAATCGTGATGGAGACGACTGTGGCGACGCTGGAAGCAGTATTGATTGAAGATGAGCAGTCGGTGCGGGAGGCGATCAGCCAGACCCTGGAACTGGGTGGCTTTACCGTGCACGCTTGCGACAGCGTTGAACAGGCGCAACCATGGCTGACATCGAGTTTTGCCGGCGTCATCGTGACCGATGTACGCTTGCCTGGCCGCTCTGGCTTGGAGTTGTTGACGCAGGTAGTGACGCTGGATCCGGACTTGCCTGTCATCGTGGTCACCGGCCACGGCGATGTCAGCATGGCGGTGGATGCGATGCGTGCCGGCGCCTACGATTTTATTGAAAAACCGTTCGGCGCCGAGCGGCTGATGGAAACCGCACACAGGGCGCAAGAAAAGCGCAGTTTGATTCTGGAAAACCGTCGTCTCAAGGCTGCCTGGATAGCCCATCCCGATATGCCTAGCCTTATCGGCCAGTCGGCGGTGATCGAACGCGTCAGGACCATGATCCGTAGCGTTGGTCCGACCATGGTCGATATCCTGGTCAATGGACAGACCGGTAGCGGCAAGGAAGTGGTGGCGCGGCAGCTTCATCTTGCCAGCGGCCGCAAAGGACCGTTCGTCGCCATCAACTGCGGCGCCCTGCCGGAAACGGTATTCGAAAGCGAGATATTCGGCCATGAGGCAGGCGCCTTCACCAGCGCCCAGAAGCGCCGCATCGGCAAGCTGGAATACGCCAAGGGTGGTACGGTTTTCCTGGATGAAATCGAAACCATGCCGCTGGCGCTGCAAGTGAAATTGCTGCGGGTGCTGCAGGAGCGCAAGCTGGAACGGTTGGGCGGCAACGAAGCCATTGCCATCGACTGCCGCATCATTGCTGCCAGCAAGGCCAACCTGCTGCAGATGAGCGCGCAAGGAAGTTTTCGGGAGGATTTGTATTATCGCATCGGGGTCGTCAGCATCGATTTGCCGCGTCTGAACGAGCGGCGCGAAGACATTCCGCTGTTGCTGGCGCATTTTATCCAGGGTGCGGCGATTCGTTACCAGCGACCGCTGCCGCAATGGAGCCTGGCGCAAATGGCGCAATGGCAAACTCGCGACTGGCCCGGCAATGTACGCGAATTGCGCAATTTTGCCGATCGCCTGGTGCTGGGCGTGGCGGAGGGCGTTACCGACTTTGGCGGCGAGGAAGTTGGCGATTTGCCGGCAGGCCTGTCGTTGCCGCAGCAAATGGATGTGTATGAGCGCCTGCTGATTGCGGAAATGCTCAACGCCACCAGCGGCAACGTTGCGGCCGCCGCAGATCGCCTCGGTTTGCCCAAGAAAACCCTGTACGACAAAATCAAGAAATACCAGCTAGCCGTTGGCAAAGCATGATGCGCAGGTTTGGCGCGACTTAGGTGGCCCCATATCGACACAAGTTATGCACTGTGCAATACAACTCTATAACGTTTTATTGCACTGCTTTCACGTAAGTTATAGCTGGTCTTCTTCAGCTCAAATTTCCAATTGTTACAAAACGATATTCCACTGGACAATCGCGTCTGGAAGTTTATCATTGGCATCTTTTTTAACATGGATGTGACAATGAGCGCTTCTTCGCAGCTGCCAAGCTCATCTTACGCACCAGACCGCAATACCAATTTTCAATTCGGGTTTATCGACCTGTTAAAGGTGGTTGCCGCCCAGTTAATCGTTTTGCATCACCTGGCGTTTTACGGCCCGATGGCCGACTACGTACGCCCTGTGGCGCCTGCCTTGATAGACTGGCTGGATAGTTACGCGCGCATTGCCGTACAGGTGTTCCTGGTGGTTGGCGGTTTCCTTGCCGCCAAGTCCTTGTCGCCGCAAGGAAATTCCGGCATTGCCGATCCCATGCGCGTGTTATGGCGCCGCTACATGAAGCTGGTGCCGCCGTTTTTGGTGGCGACCGGATTGGGAGTCGGGGCTTCGGCCTGGGCTGCCATGTGGATGACCCATTATTCGATTTCCGCCATGCCCTCGGCGCTGCAACTGGCTGCGCACGCGCTGTTGCTGCATACGGTGCTGGGCTACGAATCAATTTCGGCCGGCGCCTGGTATGTCGCTATAGATTTCCAGTTATATGCATTATTGACGATGCTGCTGTGGTTTACCGGCAGTGTCGCTGGCCGTCGTTCCGCGCCTTGGCTGGCGCCGGTGCTGGTGGTGATCGGCGTGACCGCATCGCTACTGTATTTCAACCGGAACTCGACCTGGGATGCATGGGCGCCTTACTTCTTCGGCAGTTATGGTCTCGGTATTATCGCCTGGTGGGCACGTGACGTGAGCCGCCGTCCCGCTGTGGTGGCGCTGTTGCTGGTGGCGATTCTGCTGCCGGCGCTGTGCGCGCTGGCGATCGATTTTCGTAGCCGTATCGCGGTGGCGCTGATTGTCGCTTGCGCCTTGGTGCTGGTGAATCGGCGCGGGGTGTTGATGTCGCGCCAGCGTTTGTCATGGATCCGTTCCTTCGGACGTATTTCCTATTCCATTTTTCTGGTACATTTCCCAGTGTGCCTGGTAATCAATGCCGCCTTCACGCGCTTTGTGCCGCCGCAGCCGCTGTACCAGGCTGGCGGGATGGTTCTGGCATGGGCAGCCAGCTTGGTGGCCGGCGCTTTCTTTTACCGCTGGGTGGAAATTCCGCTGAGCCGTCTTTCAGCGCGCGCATTTGGCCGGGAAATAACTTTGCCAGTAACTGCGACTGCGTGAGCAGGGTAGCCGGCATCGCCAGCGTGTTTATCAAACGTCTTCTGTTTCCGGTGTACTGGTAAGAATTGTCGTGTCCTCACTAGGCTGGCGTTGCCTCTGGAAGTGCAGGAACGCCAGCACCAGCGATGCTAACTGCAACGCCGCGCAAAAATAGAAGGGCGCGCCGATGCGCCAGTCTCCTTTTGGCAGGCTCGATACCGCACCCAGCAAGGGCGCGCCGATGACAGGCGCAACCACCGCCATCAAGCTGTTGAGCGAGCTGACCGCGCCTAGCGTCTGGCCCTGGTTATGCGAGTCCGCCGCACCGGAAATGATGCTCTGGATTGCAGCGTTGACCGTGGGGCCGAAGATGTTGGCGAAAATGATGGCGTACATCATCCAGCCATGACTGGCTACACCCCACAACAGATAGGCGGCAGTCGACGACAGCAGGCCGATGATCGCCAGCCGCTGCGGGCTGAGACGTTTGAGCATTTGACCCAGCAACACGCCTTGCACCAGCACCGACATGATGCCGACCGCAGCCAGCGACTGGCCGTTTTGCAAGGGACCCCAGTCAAATTTGAACGTGGTGTACAGCACCCAGGTGGTGAACAAGACGAATTGGGCAAGGCCGCTACAGGCAATCACTGCCACCAAGGGGCCAACCGTCTTCAGGCGCGATAATGCCTGCAGGGATGACAGCGGATTGGCGAATTTCCAGCTGAAGCTGCGTCGGCGGTCGACCGGCAGCGATTCCGGCAGCACAAAATAGCCGTAAGCCAGGTTGGTTAGCGCCAGGCTGCCGGCGACAATGAAAGGCAGGCGCAAATTGATCGCTCCCAGCAAACCGCCCATTACCGGACCGATGATGAAGCCGACGCCGAACATCGCGCCTATCATGCCGAAGCGCTTGGCGCGTTGCTCCGGCGGCGTGATGTCCGCCACGTAGGCATTGCACACCGCCGCATTGGCCTGCATGGCGCCGCCCACCAGGCGCACCACGATCAACATCCACAGTGCGGTCGAAAAAGCGGTGGCGAAAAAATTCAAGGCCAGCCCGCAAAACCCCAGCAGCAATATCGGCCGCCGGCCATATTTATCAGACAGTGCACCCAGGATCGGCGCGCCGAAGAAATTCGCCAGGCCGAACGCAAACGCCACAGCGCCATACCAGAATGCCGTATCCGCTTGCGAGCCGGCGAATTTGCCGACCAACGCCGGCAACACCGGTACGATCAGGCCGATCGAAATCATGTCGATCAATACCGTCAGCATGATGAAAGGCATGGCGGCGGTGCGGGCCTTGTGCTGCGTCTCGGTGCTGGAAGTGGTCACGCTTTGCTGCTCCGGTAGATAGGTTCAAGGTATTGCGGCAAACGGGAATATCATCGGAAATCCCATATTGCCACCCGTCATCATATCCAAAACCGTGCAAGCATGTGCCGGCGGCGTATTTACGCCGACGCGAATTCGCTAGCCTGTGGGATCAGGGTACTTTCGCCTCGGCGTCTACATGTTGCTGGGTCACCGGACCGACGCTGAAATGTTCTGCCGTGGCTGGCAGCTGTTGCCCGGTAAATGTCGACCAGTTGATCTTGTCATACTGCGCCCGTGTCATTACCAGCGCGTAGGCCGAAACCAGTGCGTTGTCCGCAGCGGTAATCGTCTGCAAAAAACCGCAACGTTCTATTTCGGGATGTCCTTTGAAAGTGTCCTGAATCAGTTGCGGTTGCAATTTCAAGCCCATTGCCGAAGCAATCGTCCATGCATGTGCGCGGACGTGGGCCGCGTCGACATTTTTCCGCACCATGCCGTGGCGCTGCAGATCGGCGGTTTTAGCGATCATGGTCTCGAGATCGATATTCGAGGCAACCAGGCAGTCCTGCGCCGTGGCTTTGGTGGTGATCGTATAGCCCTGTTCTGTGAACGGCGTACTCACAACGGCGGGGGCTGCTACAGGATTGGCGCCTGCAGCCGTTGCTGCGAAACTGAGCAGGGTAGTAGCGGCAATGACAGAGATAGGGGAATTGCGCATAGGAAATCGGCTCTGATTGGTTGACGGCTCCTGAGTATATTACGGCGCGCCGGCGAACGCTTACCCCGCAATGCCATTTGTCGTCTTCAGTCTTCATTGCGTAGGACCATTTTTATGGTGTTTTCTATTTATCTATCTGCCGCAAAAAAACAGAAATATCACCCCTGAATATCAGTGATTCACGCCACCATGCCTGAAGAAACATTCGAATCGCAACCCTTCGAAATCAGTAGCAGCCTTCCAGTTTAAGGTTCAGAATCAATTCGTCCCTGGTGCATTTCCCTGGATATCCAGAGTGAGCCCTTGGACATTTGATTAGACATTTATCGTCGATAAAAAGGAAGGCGTATGGCTAAAGTAACTGGTTTATCCGGAAATGAAATCTTCTGCCTGGCGTTAAAAAATTATTCTGCGGGCGAGATCGTAGTAGGCAATAGCGTCAATTCAATGGGCTTTCTCGGCGGGATTGGCGCCGGCCTGAAGAACATGCTGGGTGGCGAAATCACCCAGGTCACTGCGGCGATTCACGAGGGTCGCGCCAATGCTTTTGAACGTATGCGTAAAGAAGCCATGCAGGAAGGCGCTTCAGGTGTGGCGGGTGTTTCCAGCGAGTTGAGATCGTTCAGCGGCAGCACCGAGTTTCTGTTTGTGGGTTCTTGCGTGCATGCCAACGGCGTCTCAGGTCGCTTTTTCACCACCGCCGGCGATGCGCAGGAGTTGTACTGTCATATGGATGCCGGCTATGAGCCGATCCAGCATGCGTTCGGCAATATCGCGTATTCGATGGGCGTCGGCGGCGGCATCATGGGCTCGCTGAAGACGCTGGTGCGCGGTGAAATCGCCGAATACAGCAATATCTTCAATGCTACACGCCACAAGGCGCTCGAACGACTGGTCAGCCAGGCCAAGGCCGATGGCGCCAACGCAGTGGTAGGCATCCGCACGACCATCCTGCCGTGGATGGGTACGCACGAGATGCTGATGGCGGGCACGGCGTCGCGGCATAATGCGCTGCCTGCCAGCGCTGACGCCAATCCCGTCACCAGCGACCTTACCGGTGAAGAACTGTGGGCCATGACCAGCCTTGGCTATGCGCCGGTCAAATTACTGATGTCGACCTCCATCTATTCGCTCGGCGTGGTGGGCGGCTTCATGGCGGCATTCAAATCCTTCACCAAGGGTGAAATTAGTGATCTGACGACGCTGATCCATGACGCCCGCGAAATTGCAATCGACCGCTTGAAGAACGAAGCCGATGCGTTGGGTGCGGAAGAGGTGGTCGGGGTCAAGACTTACATTGCTGAAATAGGCAATGGCCTGGTGGAGTTCATGGCGATCGGTACAGCGGTCAAGAAAATGTCCGGCTTTTCAGTCAAGAACGCAGCGCTGCCGGCGCAGGCAATCATCCGCGACAAGGACACCTGGGTCGACGGCGATTTCGGTTTTTCGCTGGATCGTGGCGCGGCTTCCTGACGGGCCTGAACTAGAATAGTCATCAAAAAATCACACTTCTGCCATAGGTTTTCTGGCTAGAGGGTCGCTGGCACTAGCTCGGCGATAGGGAAATGTAGTAATCGACCAATAAGAGGCTGTTGCAAACACAGATGGTTAGGCGCTCCGACGGAGACAGTACGAGTAGTACGGCCAGGAGGGTGTAGCAGGGATTTCGGACGACACTGTCGTCTGCCTGCGGAACGGCCCGGGCTTGCAAGCCCGGACGCGCCCTGCAAGGGCAACAACGCCAGGTGTGTTTGCAACAGCCTCTAAAAGAAAGAACAATATGTTTAATTTATTTTCAACCCTGGGATGGTTTCCCTCGGTACTCATTATTGTGGTTGCGGTTGCGATATTGGCCGCAGTATTTTTTTCCGTGTCCGGCATCATCCGCTACATTCCGAACGACAGGATCGGCGTAGTTGAAAAGCTGTGGAGTTCCAGCGGATCGGTGAAAGCCGGCTTGCTGGCTCTGCACGGCGAGGCGGGTTTGCAGCCCGATCTGCGCCGCGGCGGTTTTCATTTCTTTGCGCCGTTCCAGTTCCGCGTGCATATTCATCCGATGGTGTCTGTCACGCAGGGCCGTATCGGCTATGTCTTTGCGCGCGACGGCGTCGATCTGCCAGCCGGACAGACACTGGCTGACAACGCCAAGGTAGAAGATTTCCGTGACGTCCGCTCGTTCCTTGAAGGCGGCGGCCAGAAAGGACCGCAACGGAAGATCCTGCGCGAAGGCACGCACATCATCAATCCTGCATTGTTTGTAGTGATGACCGAGGAAGCGACTTACTCCTTGTCGCTGGACGCCCAGGAGAAAGCCTACTACGCGCAAATGCGAGGCGTGCTTGATGAACGCAGCGGTTTTACCCCTGTGGTGCTGAAGGAGGTGGCTGGCACCCATGATTCGGATCAGTTGGCTATTGTGACCGTGCAGGACGGCCCCGGTTTGCCGAAGGACGAGTTGCTGGCGCCGGACGTAGGCGATACGCACAATTCCTTCCAGGAGCCGGAGAAATTCCTTGCCGCCGGCGGTCAGCGCGGGCGTCAGGAACGGGTGTTGGTTGAAGGTACTTATTACATCAACCGCCTGTTTGCCACGGTTGAACTGATCAGGAAGACCATTATTCCAGTCGGTTATGTCGGCGTGGTGGTTTCCTACACCGGTCGCAAGGGTTCCGATTTGTCGGGTAAGGAATATAGTCACGGCGAACTGGTCGAAAGCGGTTGCCGCGGCGTCTGGCGCGATCCTTTGATGCCGGGGAAATACGCCTTCAATACCTATGCCGGCAAGATCGAACTGGTGCCGACTACAAACTTTGTTCTGATGTGGAAGTCAGGCGAGAGCGGCTCCAGCTTCGACAGCAATCTGCGCGAAATCACCTTGATCACCAAAGATGCGTTTGAGCCGCAGCTGCCGCTGTCGGTGGTGGTGCATATCGATTACCGCAAGGCGCCAATGGTGGTGCAGCGTTTCGGCAATGTGGCGCAACTGGTGGAGCAAACGCTCGATCCGATGGTGTCGTCTTATTTCAAGAATGTGTCGCAGACCAAAACTTTCATTGAGCTGATCCAGTCGCGCAGCGAATTGCAAGGCAATGCCTCGGCCGACATGAAGGAGCGCTTCCAGGCCTATTCCCTGGAATTCCAGGAAGTATTGATCGGTACGCCGAAACCGCAGCCAGGCGACACCAAGATTGAAAACATCATGGCGCAGTTGCGTGACCGCCAGATTGCGCGTGAACAGGTGGAAACCTTCGCTCAAAAGCAGATTGCGGCCGATAAAGAGCGCGAACTCAACGAGGCTGAGCAGCGCGCCGCCAAACAGAAAGAGCTGACCGGCTCGCTGGTGGATATCTCGATCAAGGAAAACCAGGGCTCCGCCAACGTCAAAGCGGCGGAAAAGAAACGCCAGGAGATCGAAGCGCTGGCCCATGCGGAGAAGTTCAAGCAGGAAATGGAAGGCTCCGGCCGTGCATCAGCGATCAAATCGGTCGGTGAAGCCGAAGCCTCCGCAATCAAGGCAAAGTCTGAAGCCATGCAAGGCGAGGGCGCTGATAAACAGCTGATGCAAACCGTGATGCTGCGGCTGGCCGAAGCGTTTGAAACCTCCAAGGTGCCGCTGGTGCCGCAGATCCAGATGGGCGGTGACACCAACGCCTTCAATACTTTGTTGTCGCTGATGGGGTCGCTCAAGGCAGGGGAGTTGGCGCAGTCGTTGAAGCAGGATGAAACGCCGAAGATCTAAACTACTTGATTGTGTTTGAGGATGGCCGTGCCAATTTTTGTACGGCCATTTTTATTTTCTATAAATATTTAATTAAATTATATGGTTATGGCGATTTGTTAAAGTAATTTATATTTTGTAATTTTGATCTTTGCAATGTGTAAGCGTCCTTGTAATTAATTAATGCATTGATTAATATTTGATGCATGACCAAACCAGTACCTACGCGTGGCCGACCTTTCGCATCCGATCAGGATAAGCGCGAAAAGCTGCTTGATACCGCGACCTTGTTGTTTTCTTCGCAAGGCATCTCCGCGACGACTGTGGCGGCGGTGGCTCGCCAGGCGGGCGTTACGCCCGCCATGGTCCACTATTACTTCAAGAACCGCGACCAGTTGATCGAAGCCGTGGTGGATGAGCGGGTAAGCCTGTTCATCCACAGCATCTGGGATCCGATCACCGGCGATCAGCCGCCGCAGGAGATGATTCTGGGCATCGTCGACAGGATGATTAGTACGACGGAGAAAATGCCTTGGATGCCAGCATTATGGGTGCGCGAAGTCTTGAGTGACGGCGGCCAACTGCGCGAACGTATGGTGCGACGGGTGCCGTTCGGGAAAGTGGCCTTGTTCGCAGAAAGCATCGCGCGCAGCCAGAAGGCCGGCGACATCAATCCGGCGCTGGAGCCGAGCCTGATTTTTGTTTCGGTTATCGGCCTGACCATGCTGCCGCTGGCGATGGCGCGCACGCTGAAGGACAAGCCTTTGCTGCCAATCATGCACAAGGTGGCGCTGATGGACAAAGGCGTTCTTGCCAGGCATATCAAATCGCTGCTGTTACATGGCCTGGCTGCGCCTGACACCGCCGACACTAACGAATAAACCGAGGACTTTCATGCGATCCAGCCTGGCCGACCTTCTCAAGCAGTTAAAGCCGTTTTCCCGATCCGCAGCCATGGTTGCCGCAGCTTGCGGTTATCTCTCGATAGCCGGTTGCACCCCAGCCAACGATAACGATTGGCAAGGCTATGTCGAAGGCGAGTACGTGTATGTGGCGTCGTCGCAGGCTGGCCGGCTGGATCACCTCTCGGTAGAACGCGGCCAGCAAGCAGCAGTCGGAGCGCCGCTATTCATGCTGGAGGCGGGCGATGAGATCGCTGCCCGCAACCAGGCCCAGCGCCAGTTGCAAGCTGCGCAAGCGCAGCTGGCCGACATCCAGAGCGGCAAACGGCAGCAGGAGCAAGAGGTGACCCGCGCGCAACTGATCCAGGCCCAGGCCAACGCAGGCAAAGCCGCGCTGCAGTTGCACCGTGACGAAATCCAGTTCCAGGCTGGTGGCATCGCGCGGCAGCAGCTTGACGATTCCCGCGCGGCGGCGGAAACCTCCAGCGCCCAGGTCAAGCAATGGCAAAGCCAGTTGGCGGTGGATCGCCTGCCCAGCCGGGATGCACAGGTGCGGGCACAACAAGCACAGGTTGCGGCAGCGCAGGCGGTGCTTGAGCAGGCTGACTGGAAGTTGGGGCAGAAGACTGTCAAGGCAACCCGCGCCGGGCTGGTGTTCGACACCATGTACCGTGAAGGCGAATGGGTGGCCGCAGGCAACCCGGTGCTGCGCATGCTGCCGCCGGAGAATCTCAAGATACGCTTCTTCGTTCCCGAAACCACGCTCGGACGGCTCAGGGTAAACCAGGCGGTGACGCTTGCTTGCGATGGTTGCCAGGCGAACGTGGCCGCGCATATTTCTTACATTTCCACCGAATCCGAATATAACCCGCCGATCATCTACAGCAACCAGTCGCGCTCCAAGCTGGTATTCATGATCGAAGCGCGACCAGCCGCCGCCGATGCGCTTAAATTGCACCCCGGACAACCGGTTGAAGTGAGATTGCCATGACTGCCGTTGACAGCAATCCCACCGGCAATCCCACCGGCGGCGCTGAAAAGACGAAAGGCGATCTGGTGGTGGATGTCGATCGCATCAACAAGCACTTCGGCGACAAGCACGTCGTCAAGGATTTGTCGCTGCAGGTGAGGCGCGGCGAGATATTCGGTTTCCTGGGACCAAACGGCAGCGGCAAGACCACCTCGATCCGCATGATGTGCGGCTTGCTGACGCCGGACTCCGGCCACGGCACCTGCATGGGTTTCGACATCATCAAGCAAAGTGGGGAGATCAAGCGCAGGGTCGGCTACATGACGCAGAAATTTTCGTATTGGGATGATCTCAGCATCCGCGAAAACCTGGATTTCGTGGCGCGCATCTATGGCATGCAAAACCGTAAGGAAGTAGTCGACCAGAGCCTGGAAAAACTCGGCCTCACCAGCCGCGCGAAGCAATTGGCCGGTTCGCTGTCCGGCGGCTGGAAGCAGCGCCTGGCGCTGGCCGCCAGCATGTTGCACAGGCCGGAGCTGTTGCTGCTGGACGAGCCGACCGCCGGCGTCGACCCCGCCGCCCGGCGCGATTTCTGGGAAGAGCTGCATAGGTTGGCGGCGGAAGGCATCAGCGTCCTGGTCAGCACGCATTACATGGATGAAGCCGAACGCTGCCACAAACTCGCTTATCTCGCCTACGGCAAGCTGCTGGTGCAGGGCACTGCGGCGGAAGTGGTCGAAGGACAAGCGCTGACAACCTGGAGCATCTACAACGGCCGCAACGGTGATATCCATGACAATAAACTGGTCGGGCTGTCCCGGCAATTGCATGACCAGCCCGGCGTCGACCAGTTAGTCGTATTTGGCACCTCCCTGCACGTGTGCGGTACGAATGCAGCCTTGCTCGAGCAAACCCTGCGCCGCATCACCGAAGGCCAGGGGCTGCGTATGGAGCGCATCGACACTAGCCTGGAGGACGTCTTCATCTACATGATGAACAAGTCCGCCGATAACTTTGGAGACCAGGCATGAGCAGCGCCTCCGGCTTTTCATTCTCCCGATGGTGGAGCATCGTGCTCAAGGAGTTCCTGCAACTGATGCGCGACCGCGTCACCGTGCGCATGATCACTGTGATTCCCGTCATGCAGATGGTGTTGTTCGGCTTCGCCATCAACAGCGATCCCAAGCACATGCCGACTGCCGTCATCGCTGCCGATCACAGCGAATTCACGCGCACGTTCATCGCGGCCATGAAAGCGTCCGACTATTTCGACATTGTCGCCGAGCTGCCGAATGACGCGGCGGCGCGCACTGCGCTGGCGCAAGGCAAGGTGTTGTTTGTCCTGAATATTCCCGCTACCTTTACCCACGATTTGCTGCGCGGCGCCAGGCCTGCGCTGCTGGTCGAGGCCGACGCCACTGATCCCACCGCCACCGGCATGGCACTGGCAGCGTTGCCGCAACTGGTGCAATCGGTGGCTGACAAGGATTTGAAAGGCCCACTGGCGAAATTCGGCGGCGGCGCGCCAGCCTTCGACGTGCAGGTACAGCGCCTCTATAACCCGGAAGGCGTGACCCAGTACAACGTCGTGCCCGGCCTGATGGGAGTGATCCTGTCGATGACCATGGTGATGATGACCGGTCTGTCGATGACCCGCGAACGTGAGCGTGGCACCATGGAAAACCTGCTGGCGACGCCGGTCTCGCCGATCGAAGTCATGACCGGCAAGATCATGCCGTATATCGCAATCGGCCTGATCCAGGCCAGTATCATCCTGCTCGGAGCGCGCTTCATGTTTAACGTGCCATTCGCTGGCAGTGTGCTGGCGATCTACCTGGCGGCGCTGTTGTTTATCGCCGCCAGCCTGACGGTCGGCATCACCTTGTCATCGATTGCGCAGAACCAGTTGCAGGCGATGCAGCTGACCATGTTCTATTTTCTGCCGAATATCCTGCTGTCAGGCTTCATGTTCCCGTTCCAGGGAATGCCGAAGTGGGCGCAATTTATCGGTAACATGCTGCCGCTGACCTATTTCAATCGCCTCATACGCGGCATCCTGCTCAAGGGGAACGGCTGGGTCGATCTCTGGCCGAATGTCTGGCCGCTGATGCTGTTCACGGTGATTGTGATGGGCATCGCGCTCCGTTTTTATCGCCGTACGCTGGATTGAGGGAATTGCCATGAAACCAGGAGCTATGGCCGCCCGCATGCGACGTGCCGCAACCCCAGCGTTGTACTTGGGCATCAGCGGCTTGATAGGCGGCTGCGCGGTGGGGCCGGATTTCCAGGCGCCGACGGCGCCTTCCGTAGCGCAATACACCGCAGGTGCGCAGCCGCAAGGCACCGCTTCCAGTACAGGATCGGGCGGCGTAGCCCAGCATTTCGATGCGGGCATGGATATTCCGGCGCAATGGTGGTCCTTATTTCATTCAGCCCAACTGGATGCGCTGGTACGGACCGCGCTGGCCAATAGTCCGCTGATTGCACAGGCAAAAGCCACGCTGCGCCAGGCCAGCGAAACCCTGGGCGGCGAAACCGGCGACACCCGTTATCCGAAAGTAGACCTGCAGCTGGGCGGTGTGCGTCAGCAGATCGATACCTCTGCGCTCGGCATACCGAACGTACCGCAGGCTGGTCCGTTCAATTTGTATAACGCGTCACTCAACGTGTCTTACACCATTGACGCCTTCGGCGCCAATAGCCGCATGCTGGAAGGCTTGCAAGCGCAAGTGCAGAACCAGGCCGAGGAATTGCAGGCGGCGCGCCTGACGCTGGCGGGCAACGTCGTGACTGCGGCGATCAGGCAAGCTGCATTGCAAGCCCAGATCAATAGTACGGAGCAAATGCTGCAATTGCAGCGCCGGCAATTGACTATCATGGCGCAACGTCTGGACGCTGGCGGCATCGCTGAACTGGACTTGAAGAACCAGCGGACATTGGTGGCGCAGAGCGAAGCAGCGCTGCCGTCGTTACAGCAGCAGATGGCGCAGGTGACGCATCAGCTTGCCGTTTATCTGGGCAAAGCGCCGGGCGAGGCAGCCATCCGGCCGCTGGATTTGAATCAATTGACATTGCCCGAGCGCCTACCGCTGAGCCTGCCTTCTGCATTGGCGCGCCAGCGCCCCGACATCAGGGCGGCGGAGGCGACGCTGCACCAGGCCAGCGCACAGGTAGGCGTCGCTACCGCAGGACTTTATCCGCAACTCACCTTGTCCGGCAGCGCTGGCGCGGAACAGACGCATATTTCCGATATCGCCAATAGTCTCAATGTCTGGAGTCTCGGCCTGAAACTGATGCAGCCTTTATTCCACGGCGGCGAGCTGCGCGCCAAAAAGCGCTCGGCCGTGGCCGCCTACGATGCCGCAGCGGCGGGCTACCAGCAAACCGTATTGCTGGCTCTGCAGCAGGTCGCGGACAGTTTGCGCGCACTGGAGAATGATGCGCTGACCCTGCAGTCAAGAACGCAAGCGGCAGAGAACTCCCGAAGCAGCCTGGCGATTACGCAGAAGCAGTATCAGGCCGGCGGGGTCAGCCATTTGGCTTTGCTGGATGCACAGCGTCAAAGCATGCAAAACGATCTGGACCGCACTGTGACGCAGGCTGCGCGCTATAGCGATACGGCGGCGCTGTTGCAGGCGCTGGGAGGCGGATGGTGGAATGCTGCGGAGACGGAGGCGTCGCCGCGCTGATAGTTTGACAATTGCCGCTCACAGCGCATCAGGCGGGTTTAAAGATCATCAGCCAGTAAATCGCCAGCATGGCGATAAAGGCTGGATAACCGAGCCATTCCCAATAACGCGCGAACTGCCAGTATTGTTGTGGAAGGGGTGTATTGCTCTTTACCGATGCGGCAGCCATTCGCGCCATTTGTATTTGCAGCCAGACCACTGGCAACCAGCACATGCCAGCCACTGCATACAGTGCAAAAGTCCATAGCAGCCAGTCTTGCGTGAGCGGTGCGCCGGCCAGGGTCAACATGGCGTAACCGGTCAGCGGCTGGATAAAAATGGCGGGCGTGGTAAACCACAGGTCGGCACGCACTACCAGCCGCACCACTGAGGCAATCGCCACCGGGTTACGGGTACGGTTGATGAAATAGAGATAGAAGGCGCTGCCAAATCCTGTGCCGACCAGCAGGACGCTGGACAGGATATGCAGCCATTTCAGCAGAAGATAGGCATTCATGGCGCTTGCTTTTCATATTTATAGAGTAGCCAGAGCATCAGCAATATCGGCAGGTTTTTAAGAATTGGACCGAAAGGATGCAGCAGGTATTGCGGAAGCCAGACTGAAATGATGAGCGTGTACGCAAGGATCAGGCAGGCTTGTATTGCCCAAAGCAGTCTTCCATGCCGGAATAGCGTCAGCAGGCCGAGCAGGATATCCAGTCCAGCAGCCAGATAGAGCGCAGCAAGCGCCATGGAGCCAGCCAGTCCGACAGGTGTCAGAAGCGCCAGGCTATCTTGCCGGTTGCAGATGCTGAGCACACCCGTCACCAGCCAGACAATCGCCAGCACCAGGCGCATCAAGCGCAAGTCGGACGCTTTCACGTTTCCTCGACAATGTCGGTCAACATGCACCATTTTGCAAATTCGGGCGCAAAATCGGACAAATTCAGCTGCCCGACACTGGTATAGGCGCCAGCCCCCGGCAGGGTATTTTGCGCCAGGCGCCGCGCCAGGAGTATCGCTGCCATGCATGGAATTTCCGGGCCGTGATCATCGTCGGCCGCAATATGCCAGGCGCGGCGAACCGGCCTGCCGTTGGCATCCGTACCCGCAACGCGAACCACCATGCCGCCCAGCGCCGATCCCAGAAAATCCAGGCCATTTGCGGTGCGATTCAACAAGCCCGCAAATCGTTCAGGACGATTGATGAAGCCCGTCTTGCGCAGCCAAGCCATAGCTGCCAGTGCACGCTGGCTTAAGCCGATTTCCAGCGCGGCGCGGAACATGGTGGAACGCAGGCCGGTGTAATGCAAGGGAAATAATTCAAGGTCGGGAATATCGCACAAGGCGCCGATACGAGGGCGCAGGCGCGCAAAATGTATCCGAGTCAGATCTGCCCAGCCATGGCGAGTAACCCATTTTCCGTCTTGCCAGACCTGGATCGGCGCGCCGCAATAATCCAATACTGCCGCCATCGTCGCTATGCCGCGTGGCGCGGTCTGCGCCGGAGCGATACAGATATCTATCGAATCCAGGCTTCTCCAGCGTTCAGACAGTTGAGTCACTACGGCGGATGACAAGGCCGGCACTGTGCTGGCGCCAGTAATAGCGATACGGCCGTTCTTGCGGAATGCGGCATCCAAGGCTTGCGGGAAATCGCAGACAAATCTCCTCCCGTCTGCCAGGTCGATATAGTGCGCGCCGGCCGCGGCAACTGCGAGGGGAACGGTATAGCTTTGCTGTTGAAACGGTCCGGCTGTATGAATGACGAGTTGAGCGCCGATATTGCGCAGAACTTCCGTCAGATCTGGCTGGGACAGGTCAAGGCGCATGGCGCTGGCGCGGCCACCGAGTTCGGCTGCCAGTTGCGTCGCCCGTTTTGCATCACGCCCCGCAATCACCAGTTCGATGTCGGGAGAGTCCGCCAGTGCACGGCAAATGCGCGCACCGAAATTGCCATAGCCACCCAACACGACTGTCTTCAATCGGATTTCCTCACGCTGTATTTAATGGGCTTGATTATAGAGCCAGCTCGAACGAATTTGTCGCTGTTGTCTGTAGAAAGCCGATTCTGATGGGGGGGATGATTTAGATGTTTTCCCTGCCCAGATATGCCAGAACGGCGCTCAGGTCTGCGAGATCGGGCGCGCCATCTAGCGCTGTCTGCGCAGAGCACCACGGATAGGGAAGGGATGACGCCCAAACCATGACACTGTCTAGGTCCTGCGGCGGCAGCGACTGCATTGCTTCAATTGTGATGGTGAGGCGTTCAACCAGATGGGATTCTTGCGAAAAGAACCAGTGATAGCGGCCGCAACCGACTCTCACTGCGCGGCTTTCTTTTTCCGACATCACCACCAGCCAATCGCAAATGAACTCCGGTTCCTGGTTTTTCGGCGGCACCGACAGGCAAAAAGTATAGATATTCTCGTAGGCCTGGCCGAAGCGGCGCACCAGGAGATCGGCGATGGTGTCGCGTCCTTGCGACTCTGGCGGAAAGGCGATGCTGCCGGTGTTGACCACCATGGACAGCGTCGCATCCTCGGTAAATGCGCGCGATATCAAATGCGGACGATTGCCGTCCTTGGCCTGTATGTATGCCAGGATGGAGTTGGATGGTGTGCGCATGCGGAATATCCCATGTATTGGAAGAATGTGGATCCGATTCTGAATGATATCAGCTGGTAAAAATTTCATCCGCCATACGAAGGCAATCTAGCCTGCCAGCAGATGATTACCAAGTATGCTGCTGATCTTTCGACGGCAAAAGATGCGATTTAAAACGATCCGCAATGAAATCGACAAAAGCGGTGACTTTGGCTGACAAGTTCAGACGCTCGGGATAGACCACGAAGATATCGGACGAAGGAAGCGTCCAGTCGGTCAGCACTTCACGTAATCGCCCGGATCTCAAGTACGGCGCGGTATCCCATTCGGAGCGCATCAATATGCCGTGTCCATCCAACGCCCATTGCAAGACCGTTTCGCCATCGTTACTACTTAAGGCGCCACGTACCTTGACGGTTTCCTGGCGCTTGCCGCGGCTTAAATGCCAGGTGCCATAAGCTGCGTCGTTTTCTCTCAGGACGATGCATGCGTGGGTTTGCAGTTCGCGCGGCATGGTCGGTTCGGGATGTTGTTTCAGATAGGCTGGCGCCGCGCACAGTAGTCTTTTATTGGAGGCGATTTTGCGTGCGATGATGCGCGCATCCGGCAACTCGCCGATACGGATGCCGATATCGAAGGCCTGATCGGCAAGATTCAGCGGCCGCTCCGATAGCAAGAGCTGAACTTCCACCTCTGGAAAGCGCTTGCTGAAATCCGATATGGCGGGGCCGATATGTTTGCGGCCGAAGCCGAAACTGGCATTGATGCGCAACAAGCCCTTGGGTACAGCACGACTTCTGCCGATAGTGCGTTCCAGCGCTTCAATGTCAGCCAGTATCCGGGCGCCGTCAGCCAGGTAGATTTCTCCCTCATGCGTCACGCTCATGGTCCGCGTGGTGCGATTCAGCAGCCGCACGCCCAGACGGTGTTCCAGGTTCGCCAGTCTTTTGGTGACGGCCGGCGGCGTGACGCCAAGTTCGCGCGCCATTGCGGCGAGGCTGCCGGCCTTTACCAGCATGGCAAAGAAGGCTAAATCGGAGAGCGTGTTCATTGTTAAATTAAAAGAAATAATAGAGTCAATATTAATGAATTATAAATCGCATCGCCAGCTATACAATCTCCGTAAATAAAGGAGAGTTGACAATGTTTTCCGGATTCGAGCAGGGCATTGCCGAAGTTAACGGCACCCAGATCAATTACGTCCGCGGCGGCAGCGGCCCGGCTTTGCTGTTGTTGCACGGGCATCCGCAAACGCACGTGATATGGCACAAGGTAGCTGAACGGCTGGCCAGCCGCTTCACGGTCGTCGCTGCCGACCTGCGCGGTTATGGCGATAGCGCCAAGCCGGCCGGGCTGCTGGATCACAGCAACTATTCCAAACGCAGCATGGGGCAGGATCAGATAGCGCTGATGGCGCAGCTGGGCTATCCGCAATTCCTGCTGATGGGGCATGACCGCGGCGGCCGCGTGGCGTATCGGATGGCACTCGATCACCCTGCGGCGATCAGCAAGCTGGTGCTGCTCGATATTGCGCCGACGCTGGCCATGTATGAACAAACCAGCCTGGCTTTTGCGACCGCTTACTACCATTGGTTTTTCCTGATCCGGCCGGAGCCGTTCCCTGAGCTGCTGATCGGTTCGCATCCTGAGGAATACCTGAAACACACCATCGGAGGCCGCAGTGCAGGCTTGGCGCCGTTTACGCAGGATGCTTATGCAGAATATTTGCGTTGCCTGAGCGATCCCGCGACGATTCATGGCATCTGCGAGGACTATCGCGCCAGCGCCGGCATCGACCTTGAGCATGAACGCGCGGATCTGGCAGCCGGCAACAAGATTCAATGTGAGACGCTGGTCTTGTGGGGCGCCAATGGCGTCATCGAGAAGTGTTTCGATCCGATGCAAGAATGGCTGCAACTGGTTCCGGTGCAACATCTAAAGGGAAAGGCGTTGGCATGTGGCCACTATATCCCGGAAGAGGCGCCGGATGCGTTGTTAGCTGAAGTCTTGCCATTTTTTGCCATTTGAACCGAAGAGGTCGCCCTATGTCGCCACGTACCCTATATAGAAAACTGGTGGATTCGCATACCGTCGCCCAGCTCGACCAGCAGCATGTGCTGCTGTACGCGGATCTGCACATCATGAACGAATACACCAGCCCGCAAGCATTCAGCAGCCTGCGCGAGAAAAATCGCACGGTGCTGCGGCCACAACTGCAACTGGCGGTGGTGTCGCACATCATTCCTACGCATCCGGTCAGCGTCGCCAACCGGGTGATTCTCGATCCGGCATCGGCGTTGCAAGCCAGTAATCTCAAGCGCAATAGCCGTGAATTCGGCATCAAGCTGTTCGATACCAACCATGAAGAACAGGGCATCGAGCACATCATCGCGCCCGAACATGGCTGGATCCGGCCCGGCATGGTGGTGCTGTGCGGCGACAGCCATACGACCACCTATGGCGCACTGGGCGCCTTGGGATTCGGCGTCGGCACATCCGAAGTGGAACACATACTGGCGACGCAAACCCTGGTATACCGGCTGGCGCAGGACATGCGCATCAAGGTCGACGGTGCACTACCGGCCGGCACCTCGGTCAAAGACCTGGTCCTGTTGATCATCGCCCGCATCGGCGCTCAAGGCGCGCGCGGCTATGCGGTAGAGTTTTGCGGCACGACCATTGTCGGGCTGTCGGCAGAGGCGCGGATGACTTTGTGCAATATGGCGGTAGAGGCCGGCGCGCGGGCGGCGCTGATCAGGCCGGATCAGATAACCTACGACTATATTCGCCAGAGAGCCCATGCGTTGGATACGGAAAAATTCCAACAAGCGCTTGGTGACTGGCAGCAGTTGTACTCGGACGAAGATGCCGTATTCGATGCCGAGCACGTATTTGCAGCGCAGGAAGTTGCACCTTTTGTCACATGGGGAACCAGCCCAGATCAGGCGATCGTTGTCAATGAACTGACGCCCGATCCATCGCAAGCAGTCGGCCAGCATGCCGGCGCAACCATCGCACAGGCGTTGCAGTACATGGGTCTGCCTGCCGCTGCGCCGATACTCGGTTTGCCAATCGACCGCGTCTTCATTGGATCCTGCACCAATGGCCGCATCGAGGATTTACGCATTGCCGCTGGCATGATCAAAGGCCGAAAGGTGGCGTCGACGGTGAGGGCAATGGTAGTGCCCGGTTCCGGCGAAGTACGGCGGCAAGCGGAACAGGAAGGCCTGGCCGATATTTTCATTGCAGCCGGTTTTGAATGGCGTCAGCCCGGATGCTCGATGTGCCTGGCCATGAATGACGACGTCCTTGCCCCGGGCGAGCGCTGCGCATCCACCACCAACCGCAATTTCGAAGGACGCCAGGGACGAGGCGGCCGCACCCATCTGATGAGTCCGGCGATGGCGGCCGCAGCGGCAATTACGGGTTGCATCAGCGATGTCCGCACACTGGAGAATCAACATGCCTGAAACCACTTGCATTGAAGGCGTCGCAGCGCCACTGCTGATCGACAATCTCGATACCGACCAGATCATGCCCAAGCAATTCCTGCGTACGATCACCAAAGATGGCTTGGATAAAGGCGTGTTATTCGATTTGCGATTTCATCCGGATGGCAGCACAAAGCCAGATTTTGTGCTGAACCGTCCGGAATACATGAATGCGAAGATCCTGGTCGGCGGCCCCAACTTCGGCTGCGGCTCCAGCCGCGAACATGCGGTGTGGGGCTTGCAGCAATTGGGAATCGAAGCAATCATTGCGTCCAGTTTCGGCGAGATTTTTTTCAGCAATGCGCTGAATAACCGTTTGCTGCTTATTGTGCTTGAACCGGACAAGATTTCTTTGTTGCTGGAAGAGTTGGCTATGAATGATCACCATCTGCGCATCGATCTGGAAACCATGCAAGTACGTTGCGGATCGTATGTCTTTGGCTTTGCGCTTGGTGAAAGGCATAAGAAAATGATCGTCCAGGGACTCGACATGGTGGGTGCGACTCTACAGTTGCTGCCGCAAATTGAAGCATTCGAGAAAAAATACGAGGCGGCATATGGTTGGGCCAAGGTGCTGCCATCAGTCGGAAACAGTCATGGGAATACGAACTGATTTACGATACGATCACATAGATAGGCTTGCGTTCCCAACTGCGTAAACCGTACTTCCGTATTTGAAATCGGACGCTATGTGATGAAAGAAATTATGTTTAATGTTGTGCCGATCCGTGCCGAGCACGCCGCAGGCTTCCGTGAAGCGGTCGATGTGATCGCCCGCGAGCGCATTCATCTCGGGCAAACCGAAGCGCGTTCATTGCTATGGTTTAACGAATTTGTCGCAAACAACATCAAGAACAATTATGCAGAATTTGTTGCGCTGGACGGCGACCGGTTGATCGGCTGGTGCGACGTCCTGCCTCATCCGTTGCCAGGTTTCGGCCATGGCGGTACGCTGGGGATGGGGGTGCTTGAACCATGGCGCGGCAGGGGCGTCGGCGATGCATTGTTGGCTGCAACCATTGAGCGCGCCACAACCAGCGGTATCACGCGGGTCGAGCTTGAAGTATATGCTCGCAACGCCGCCGCAATTGCACTCTATCGCAAGCACGGCTTCGTTGAAGAAGGCGTGAAGCGCAAAGCCAGGTTTCTCGATGGCCGGTATGACGATGTTGTCATGATGGCGTTGCTGATTGGAATGCAATAAGTGGAAGTGGATTCCTTGTTGGTTGATTGTATTGGTTGCGTGTCGGATATTGATCTTGCTGTCTCTAATGATTGCCAGCCATTTCGTCGGGGAAAAACACATCAAGACTAGGAAAAGTCGCGGAACCTTGAATGCAATCCCATAAAAAGATAGCGAATCCCGGATCGCCGGTCCAAAGCGAATAACGCATCTGTCCGTATTGTGTCCTGTCTCTTTCGGTTTGTGCGATCCCATGCATCGCAAAAGCGCGGGCGCGTTCCAGCCAGATCGCTTCGCCGGTACGCTGATAGAGTTTAAGGAAGGCATAGCCGTTGCCCCCTGTGCCGTGGCAAAGGTTGGAACCCTTGGCAAGCGGCCCTGCGGCCCACGTCGCTTCGCCGCCGGCAATCAGCAGGTCGTCCAGCGCCGTGCCGGGCATGTCTGCCAGGCAAATCACGAATCCGGGAGCACCGTGGCAAAACTGCATCAGCATGCGCGGTGTTTTTCCTGCCGGATAATGGAGCTGAGGACGCCAGCTGGCGTATTTTCCTTCCCAGGTTGCAGTGCGCTGGATAGTGTTGGTGATGCATTGTTCCCAATCCAGCCATTCCTGCGGCGCGAGCAGTTGGCATCCGCCGATCAGCGGCGACGCCGTGGCGACGAAGCCATGCACTGCGTCCAGATACCGGCTGGTCTGTCCGTACATGTCTTGGGTCCAATAATGGCATTGATATTTTTCCGACCAGAGCAGTTGCGACCATAACTTGCGCGCGCTGGCGCGAAACAGATCGGCCCAGCGCGGCTCCGCTGTTTTTTCGTAGAGAAATAGCGCGGCAAGCAGCGTGCCGGGTGCACCCCACATCAATTCTCTGCTGGGATTGTCCAGATTGGACTGAATCGCATTTGCCAGTTGCACAGCTATTTCTTCATTTGGATCGAGCCAGTATGCGAGAAGCAGAATACCGGTGTCGCCCATCATGTAGGAGTTGAAGTCGAGCTTGTTCTCCGGTGACAGCCACTCACGGTTGCGCGATAGCAGGGCTTGGATCTCGGTGTTGTAGGAAAGAGTCGGCGCCACAGCACCTACGGCATGAAGATATTGCAAGGCCCAGATGACGCCGCAAGCGCCAAAATAAAGCGAGTATGCTGGCTTGGTGTCGCCGCCTTCGATATCAAGCGCATGCATCGGCCAATAGGTAGAAGGTGAGAAGGCAGCCTCTGTTTCTTGCACGATCCGGTGAATCATTTTGCGTGCGCGGTCTTCATTCCATTCGATGGATTCAAGATGGGCGTGGCGAGTCGGGTCGAATAGCACTTGCATCTTTCCGTTCTGGGAAGTTGGCAGTTAGCAGGAAACGGCAAAGTCTCGCCGGTATTTGATAAATCCGCGCTTGCTATCGCCGCGAAAGCCCATTTTATCGAAGAAGCGGTGCGCATCGCTTCTGGAGGTGGAACTGAGCAGCATGATTTTTGAACAGTCGTGGCTCTCACAAAAGCGCTCTATTGCCTTGACCAATATTTCACCCACTCCGCGTCCTCTGGAACTGTCGTGCACCACGATATTTTCCACTACTGCAAATGGCTGCATGTTGTACATGACATCGCTGCACAGGGCAACCAGCGCGGTGGCGTTGACTTCGCCGTCGATGTCGCAAACAAGCAGCGCGGCTCTCGGATCGCCTGCAATTTGCTTGATGCGCTTGCCCGACACGGTGATATCTTGGTCGGGAACGAGCTGGCGGTATAGCGCTTCAATTTTTCCTGCATCGTTTGCCCGAGCGTGGCGAACTTCGATACGTTGATCAGCGTGCATGGCAATCTGGGTTATTTGGAAGGAAATGGGCGCGCATCTTGGGAGGCGGTTGGTTTTCTTTTGGCAATATTTAATCACAGTTTGCAACATGAAGTAGCGCTAATTAATTACTGCTGGCGATTATCGGTAATGTGATTTTATAGTTGCAGCAAACACAGTTTTGACAATGTCGCTACACTGTCGAGTCAACAATCTCCAGGCATCAATCATGCAAAACACTTACCAGAATAGACAATGGTTTTACGTCAAACGTCCGGATGGCCGCGTTAGCAACGACCATTATGAATTACGCGAAAGCGAGCTGGATGGCAGCTTGGCGACGAATGAAGTGATCCTGCGAGCCAGGTTCATCAGTGTCGATCCCTACATCCGTATCCAGCAGCACGAACGCAACACCTATGATGTGCCGCATCCATTGGGCATCGTCCAGCGTGCCGGCGTCGTGGGCGAAGTGGTGGCGTCGGCCAGTCCGCTGTATCAGGTTGGCGATTGGGTGTCTGCTTATAGCGGCTGGCAACTGTATGCGCGTTGCCATCACAGCGAATTGACCAGGCTTGACCCAAGCGCTGCACCGGTTTCCACAGCGCTCGGGGTACTCGGCATGCCGGGCCGGACTGCCTGGTTTGGCCTGACCGAGGCTGGCCGTCCGCGTCCTGGCGATACCTTGCTGGTGTCGGGCGCCGCCGGTGCGGTCGGATCTTTGGTTGCGCAGTTCGGCAAACGGGCAGGGTGCCGCGTTATCGGTATCGCTGGCGGTGCTGAAAAATGCAAATTCCTGACCGAAACGCTGAAGCTGGACGGCGCGATTGATTATCGCGCGCACAAGACCCATGAAGCGTTGAGTGCTGCGGTTCAAAACGCTACCGGCGGTGTCGATATCTATTTCGATAATGTCGGCGGCCCTATTACCGACGCGGTGATTCCGCTGATCAAGCGCCGCGCCCGCATCATCATCTGCGGCGCCATCAGTCAATACGACGGCGGCCTGGATACACCAGACTTGGGGCCGCGCTTCCTGCAGCATATGCTGTTTCAGCGCGCCACCATCCAGGGTATTCTGGCGCGCGACTATGTCAATCGCATGGACGAGATGCTGGCGGTTGTCGCTCCTTGGGTGAAAAGCGGCGAGATCGTATTTCAAGAGACTTATGTGGATGGTTTCGAGCAATTGCCAGATGCGCTCAACAGCCTGTTTGAGGGCAAGAATATCGGCAAGCTGCTAGTACGGGTCTGATACCTGGAATCTGTGACATTGCAATGTGCGGCTGGACGGCTAAACTTGAAGGCTGGTCGTCCACGTACGTTGCAAGGAGATCGATGATGGTTAAAGTTGGTTTGTTCGTCAGGCTGGAAGCCAGACCGGGAAAAGAGGCTGACGTCGAGGCATTTCTGCGCGACGGCTTGGCAGTCGTGCAACAAGAGCTGGCGACCATCACCTGGTACGCCATCAAACTGGGGCCGTCAACATATGGCATCTTCGATACTTTTGCCGACGATGCCGGTCGCCAGGCGCATCTTACCGGGCGGGTGGCCGCAGCGCTGATGGGGCGGGCGGATGAATTGCTTTCGCAAGTGCCGGTAATAGAAAAGATCGATATCCTGGCCGCGAAATAGTCTTGCCACCCCGGCTTTGTTCCAGTTCCGGTCAGACGCTAGTCTACTGGTTCCCGCTTCTTATTGGCGCTGATTTTGCCTGCTTGCACGCGCCGCATCCAATGGGCTGTCGTTGCGCATCGCACCATGGCCTGATTTGAAACTTTCCTTGAAGAAATTCTTTTTTGTAGTATACCTCTGAGGTGGCTGGATCGAATCTCGCTCGCTTGCATGCGCAGCGATAATCCCCTGCCAGGTCGCAAGGTCTTGCGGCTACCCATCCAATCAGCACTCATCAATGAATCGCCGAACCGATCGCTCGGATAAAGGTAGCCTGTTCAGTTGTCATTTGTGTACACGGGGAGAGCAAACAACAGCTTGCCGCGACGACCTGGTCTTTCCCGGCGGCGCAAACAATGGCGAAGTAACGGTAGCGCTTTTGTCAGTCAAATCACCCGGCATGGACATGTTCCCGACCAGAGCGGTGGCATGCCATTCACAAGAAAGGGCAAGAGATGAAAACAGATCGTCACATGAATGCCAGTACTGCTCCTCAACTATGTCGAAAGTTTATGCGCGCCGCAGTGGCGGCGCTGACGCTGGTCGCCGGATACAGCGGAATCTTTTCTGCACCGGCTGCAGCTGCGGTTTTTCCGCCGGACCAGCCTTACATGGACAACACCGCATATGCATTTGGCGCTACCGATGGCCTGGCAGCGTCTGTGGTGAACGAAAAGGCGGCGCTTGCGTATCGCCAGCTGACCTATCGCGAAAGCGGCAGACGGGTTGATTACACGACCACAACCGGCCATCTCACTGCAGCGGACGCCAATGGCAAGCCTGAGGCGTCGATGTTCTATGTTGCCTATACGGCCAGGAACAGAGGGCCGTTCCCGCGTCCGATTACTTTTTTCTACAACGGCGGTCCTGGATCTTCGTCGATCTGGCTGCGGCTGGGTTCGTTTGCGCCAAGCCGGGTAGCCACGCCCGATCCGTACACCACCGGCTGGCCTAATTTCCCGCTGGTGGATAATCAGGAGAGCCTGATCGACACGACCGACATGGTATTCATCGATCCGCCGGGCACGGGTTTTTCCGAAGCGGTGCTGCCTAATACCAATCAGACGTTCTGGGGAGTCGACCAAGACGCTGGCGTGATGCGTGATTTCATCTTGCGTTATCTGGCGGTCAATCCGCGGCCTGATTCTCCCATCTATCTGTACGGTGAATCGTATGGCACACCGCGCACCGATGTGCTGGCGCCGTTGCTGGAACAGGCGGGAGTGAAGCTGAGCGGGATTGTCTTGCAATCGTGCATCCTGGACTATAACGACCAATATCCTAGCGCCTCGGATCTGCAACGGGCCACGGATTACACCGTGTCGCTGTTGCCAGGCTATGCCGAGGTGGCTGCATTCTTCGGACAGGTGACGCCGCCGCCGTTCGGGGTACGCAGCTTTGCCAGGGAGATGCGTGAATTTTCGACCCGGCACTATGACGAATTCCTGCCATATGGCCCAACCTTTCTAGGATTGGCTAACCCACCTGTGTTCCCGACGCCAGCGGTGTATGCGCAAATGTCGCGCCAGAGCACCATCAACGTCAGCGCGCTGACGGCCTATCTGGGATCGAATCCGCTCAATACCACGCTGGTCCCCGGCTACACCATAGGCGGCTACGATGGCCGCGTTTCAGCGCCGAACAACAGCCCGATGCTGGTCGGCGATTCCGATCCGTCCGACGCCTTGATCGCTAAGCCGTTCCCCGTGATCCTGGCCCAGCAGTTGCCGGACTACCTGAAATATACGGCGCCGAACACGACCTATGTAACCTTGAGCGATACGGCCAACGTTAGCTGGGATTTCAGCCACGGCGGCCTGCCTGTGCCGGATACCATCCCAGATCTGCTGGCCGAGCTGACGCTTAATCCGCACATCAAGGTGCTGGTTGAAAACGGCTACCACGACCTGGTCACGCCATTTTTCATGACAGAGAAGGATTTGGGACGCCTCAAGAGCGTGAAGGGCATCCGGCCGGATATCCAGGTCACACATTATTCCGGCGGTCACATGATCTATCTGGAAGACACGTCGCGGCCGCGTATGAAAGCTGATCTGGTGAATTACTACCGGGGCTGGCCAATCGGCGGTGCAATGACCTTCGCCCAGTTGCCGAAACCCTGGTCTGATCAGCCGCCGGCCGGCACGCCTTAGGCGCTCGTTGCTATGGTTGCTATTGTTGCTATCCGCGAAATAGGCTTCCGGCACCAGCTCCAACGGCGTCGGGATCGACTATGATGAATGAAGAAAGGCGTATAGGAAATCCTATGAAAAATACACTTTATCTGATGGTATTTGCCCTTTGTGCAACGGCAGGCATGGCGCAAGCCAGCGATGTTGCCGCGTCCCCTGCAGGCGTTGTGAAACACGGCGTGGAGGGGCCGTTCTTTCCTGCGGTAAGACCGGCCACGGCATCGCCCGTAGCATCGACCGGCGACGTGCTGCAGGCGCAGGCCATGGCGCGCCTGAAGGCCAATTTCGACGCGGCCGATGTCGCCAAGAACGGTTCCCTGACGCAGCAACAGGCGCAAAAGAGCAGGCTGGGCTATGTTGCCAATAATTTCAGCAAGATCGACGTCAACAAGACCGGCAAGGTGACCTTCGACGATGTGAAGCATTATCTGCAGTCGCAGCAATAATCGGTGGCCTCCCGTTGGGGAGGCAGCCAGAAAAGAGCGCAGCCTGAAGCAAACGGCTGCGTTTTTTTTGCGGCGGCGGCTGGCGATCCGCTGTCTTTACAGATCGTTACATCCGATACATATTGATGGTGGCAGAGGAGCGTTTGAAATGCGTTAATGAAATTGGGTTTATTCCAATCATTTCAATTAGGGCCGTGTATGAAATTGCCGATCCGGTTAGCCGCATTTGCCATCTTGTCGATCAGTGCATGGGCGACGACGGCCGCTCCTTTGTCAGGAGATCAACAAGCATTGCATGTACTGGACCGGCTGGGCTACGGTCCCAAGCCAGGCGATATCGAACGCGTCAAACAGATGGGCATTGACCGCTACATCGATGCGCAACTCGAGCCGGAAACTATCCCGCTTCCTGCTGCGCTGACGCAACGGCTGAGCATGCTTGAGACCAGCAATGAAAGTGCAGGAGAAGTGCTCGCCGAATTCCTGGCGGTACGCAAGGTAGCCAATGACGGCGATGAAGCTGCCAAGCAAAAGCGGCGCGAAGTGGTCGGCAAGATCGTCGAGCAGAATGCCGAAGCCAGGCTCGCGCGCGCCATCGACAGCCCCCGCCAGCTGGAAGAAGTAATGGTGGATTTCTGGTTCAACCATTTCAACGTCTTTGCGGGAAAGGGCTTGGACCGCGCCCTGGTTGGCAGCTATGAACGCGATGCGATCCGTCCTTATGTACTGGGATCGTTCCGCGACTTGCTTGGCGCAACGGCCAAGCATCCCGCCATGCTGTTTTACCTGGATAACTGGCTATCCACCTCCGCCGACTATCAGCCGCCGCAATTGCGAAGAAATGCTGCGCAGGGTCAAAAAGCCAAGGCGACCGGCCTGAACGAAAACTACGCGCGTGAATTGATGGAGCTGCACACTTTGGGCGTGGACGGCGGATATAGCCAGAAGGACGTCACGGAGCTAGCGCGCATGCTCACCGGCTGGACCTTCGAGCCGCGTGACCTGGTACGCAACAATCACACTTTCCGCTTCGACGCCCAGCGCCATGATATGGGCGACAAAGAATGGCTGGGCCACCACATCGGCGCCCAGGGTCAGGGCGAAGGAGAGTTTGCGCTGGACGTGCTGGCCATGCATCCGTCCACTGCACATCATCTAAGCTACGAACTGGCGCAATATTTTGTTCAGGACAATCCGTCGCCGGAGCTGGTGGAACGCCTGTCCAAACGCTATCTGGCCACCAACGGCAATATTCGCGAGGTGTTGCGGACGCTGTTCCATAGCCCGGAATTCATGGCGTCCGCCAATGTCGGCGCCAAGTTCAAAACGCCTTATCAATTTGTAATATCAGCAGCACGCGCTAGCCAGGCGCCAATTACCAACGTGCGGCCGCTGCTGGGCGTGTTGAACCAGTTGGGCATGCCGCTGTACGGTGCGCAAACGCCGGACGGATACAAGAATACCCAGGCGGCATGGCTGAATCCCGATGCGTTGACGCGGCGCATCACGTTTGCCACGGCGCTCGCCGCCGGCCGTTTGCCGCTGAATAAAATGCCAGGCAATGACGACAAAGCAGCTGGCGCGCCGGCCGTGGCCGCGCAACCGCTCGATGCCGTCATGTTGCTGAATACCTTGGGGCCGGCGATTTCAGGTAAAACCCGCGCCACCATTGACAACAATCCCCAAGCTTTGCGCGCCGCCATGGTGCTCGGCAGCCCGGATTTCATGCAGCGCTGAGCCGCTATTGCAAAGAATACTAGGAGAACATGATGAACCGTAGGAATCTGTTAAAAATGATGGCGATGACAGGCAGCCTGGTGATTCCGGTCGGGCGCCAAGCCTGGGCCGCCGTCGGCGACGACAGCACTGCGACTAAGCGCAAGCTGGTGGTGGTGATGTTGCGCGGTGCAGCGGATGGCCTGAACGTGGTGGCCCCGTACGGCGATGCCAATTACGCCCGCTTGCGGCCAACTATTGGACTGGCGCGCCCGGGGCAAGACGGCGGCGTGCTGGACCTGGATGGCTATTTCGGCCTGCACCCGGCGCTGGCCTCTTTGCAACCGCTTTGGGAACAAAAGAAACTGGCCTTCATCCACGCCTCCGGTTCGCCGGACGCCACCCGCTCGCATTTTGATGCGCAAGATTATCTGGAGTCCGGTACGCCGGGCAGAAAATCGACGCAAGATGGTTGGCTGAACCGCCTGCTGACGGTCTTGCCCGGTACGACTTCGCCTACCCGCGCAATCAGCGTCGGGCCGCTGATGCCGCGCATCCTGACTGGACGGGCGCCAGCTACCAATCTGGCTGCGGGCGCCGCCGGCACCAAGGAATCAATACTCGATCGCCCGAAAATCGGCAGCGCCTTCGATCAGATGTATCAGAGCAGCGATAAATTCGCCAGCACCTACCAGGAAGGCCGCGACGCACATAAAGAAGTCATGACGGCATCGATGAAGGATGAAATGCGGGCAGCCGATGGCGGCGCGCCGTTGCCTAACGGCTTTCCTAATGACGCAGCGCACCTGGCCAAACTGATGCGCAACGATCCGAAAATCCAGATCGCCTTTGTCGCGCTGGGGGGCTGGGATACGCATGCCTATCAGGGTAATGGCAAAGGACAGCTGGCCAACCGGCTGGCGCCGTTAGGGCAAGGGCTGGCGACGCTGGCGCAAGGACTTGGACCGGTTTTCGACGATACCATCATCGTGGTGATGTCGGAATTCGGCCGCACCGCCCGCCAGAATGGCAACGGCGGTACCGACCACGGCCATGGCAATGTGATGTGGGTGCTTGGCGGCGGCGTCGCCGGCGGCAAGGTGTATGGCGATTGGCAGGGACTGGGCGACGGTCAGTTGCATGAAGGGCGTGACTTGCCGGTCACGACCGATTTTCGTTCAGTGCTGGCGAAGGTTTCAGAGCGCCATTTGCGTCTCAGCGACCAGCAACTGATGCAAGTATTTCCTGAGATGCCGATTAGTAAAGCCGGCCTGAATTTCATGCTCGGATAGTTGCCGCTATGCGGTGGCGCTGACGGCAAGCCGGTGATCTGCCGCTTTGGCCATGGGCGGCAAAAAGCGTGCTCTCAAGTTATTCCCTTGTATGGCGAGTATTCCCTGCCGTATTCAATTGCATCGTACTCAATTACAATTGAATATCGGCAACGTTTAAGGGAATAACATGCTTGTAGTGACAACAGAAAACGTCCCCGGCTATCGGGTCCGGGAAGTCAAGGGCCAAGTATTCGGACTAGTCGTTCGTAGTCGTGGGCTTGCAGGCAACATCATGGCGGGACTGCGTTCCATCATCGGCGGCGAAATCACCGAATACACGCAGTTGCTGGAAGAAGCACGCCGCCATGCGGTCGACCGTATGGTCAAGAATGCCCACCAGATGGGCGCCAATGCGGTGGTGATGATGCGCTTCGACTCTTCTGAAATGGGGCAGACCATGAGCGAAATCGTTGCCTATGGCACTGCGGTAATCATCGACCCGATCGCGCCATAATCATGTTGCGCACGGCCTTGCTTGGATTTGCCATATTGCTGACCTGCGCCGGTATTTTTTGCAGTGTGCGTGGTACGCCGGGGGCTTTTCCATTGACTACCTGGGGCTTGATACTGCTTGTTGCTGTGCTGATCGAGCGCTGGCGCTATACCCGTAGGCACACAGCCGATGAAGGACCGTGGCAGGAAACCGGTGAGCGTTTTGTCGATCCGGAATCAGGGCGCTTGATGCGCGTTCTCTACAGCCCGAGCAGCGGCGAACGCCGCTACGTCGCCGTCGGCGAAAATCCCGATATCGCGCCATAATGTGGCAGGCAGCAACAGCCGTTGCTCGCCATTATCCTTAAAGTGACATGACACAAATACTTGGCCCCTCATTCAAACTGGTCGAAGAAATCGACGTCTCGCAACTGGCCGAAGCAGGCGGTTTTGGCAGCCGGACCCGGCCGCTACTGGTAAAAGGTGCGCTGCGAAACTGGCCGGCGCAGCAAAACTGGTCGTTCGACAAACTGGCGCAATTGCGTAACAAAGATGGTTCGGAGCCGACCAGGAAGTTCCAGAACGGTCTGGTAGAGCAGGGCGAAACCCAGGAACGGCCATTGCTGCCTATCGCGCCTTATTTGCGCGAACTGGCGACGCTTGCCTCGCAGCCGGTCAGTGAAGATGCGGGATTGTTGCCGAACCGGCAGCGGCGCCAGTTGCAGGCCGGGGAAGAATTCCATCTCAACTGGGCTCACATGCAATCGTTTACGCCGCACCGCAATTACCTGGCGCAATGGAGCATCCTAGAAGATTTTCCGCAACTGCGTAGCGATTTCGATATCCGTAGCTTGTGGCCGGGCTGGCGCTGGACCTGGGAGTCGGTGTTTATCGGCCCAGCCAACACCCATACCGGACTGCATCGCGACGTCCCGAACAACTGGTTTTGCCAGGCGCGCGGGGTCAAGGAATTTGTCATGTTCCCACCGTCGGAAGAAGCGTACATGAACCCGTCCGACAAATACGACTGGGGTGCGACGCTAAGCAGCATCAATATCGCCCGCTTTAATGAACATCCAGAGCAACTGCAGGCGCTGGAGCGCGCCAAGGGCCTGTATGTGCGCGTAGAGGAGGGCGATGCTTTGTTCATTCCAAAGGGAACCTGGCATGCCGTGGTATCGCTGGCGCCGTCGATTAGCCTGGCGGTGTTCGGCCTCACCGCCAAGGAAATCCTGCTCAGCGGCGTGCCGACTGCGACCAAGGACCTGCTGCACAATATGCATCTGTATCGCTGGGGGCATTGCATCTGTCATAAACACTTGGCGTAGAACCGGCCGGCAGCCATAAATGCTTATGGTGCCCGTAGGAAATTCCATTAGAATGGGTAGCAGTCCGATCAACCCTGCAAACTCAACGGAAATATGGATATCCTGACGCTGGAACACTTTGCTGCGCGCCTGAACGAGACGTTTTTTTCCGTGGACGACGGCAATGCCAGTTTCGTACTGGTCGAAGTCAAGCCGCTGGCGGCTCCTACCTTGCAGGGCATGATGCGGGCGCCGTTCAGCCTGCTGTTCCGCAACTGTTCGCCGATCTTGTTCACCCAGAAAATTTTCAATATGAAGCATGAAGCGATAGGCCAGGTTGGCATTTTCATGGTGCCGGTGGCGCGTGACCGCGATGGTTTCCTCTATCAGGCGGTGTTCAACTAGGCGAGGAGCCTTTCGCCGCGGCCAACCATCGCATGGCTGTATACGGACCCTCCTGCGCCGTCGCCACAAAGCCAAGGCGCTCATACAAGCGCCGCGCTGCGGCGTTGCGTTCGTCAACGTGCAAATTCACACAGCTCCCTACGCCCTCCGCCAGTATTTGTATATGACGGATCAAGGCTGAGCCTATTCCGTTGCCGCGCCATGCTGGCAACAGGCTAATGTCCACGATGAGAAATTCCGGCGCCTGGCGCGACAGATATATACGTCCGATCGGCTGCCCATTGGCGTCAATCCTCAGGAAATCTGCGTTTTTGAAATGCGATAGATAATGCTTATGTTGAAGCGTAAACTGGCTGTCAAGAAAAGCAATTTTGTGCGCACGCGGCCAAGGCACTTGCGCTAGTTCGTCGCTGCGCAGTTGATGGTACAGATCGCGCAGGAAGCCGATATCCGACGTCGCGCAGGCATGCAGGCTGACACCGCATGCATCCAGGGAGACGGGTGCGGTCAATCCTGCGCTAGCCGGAAATTCCGGCAGCGCAGGTAAGTCGGCCTCAGCCGAACGAAGGGAATACACCTTGCAGCGCGATGCAGAAGTTCAGAGCCAACAACGGCTGGCGATTTTCGTGCGGCTGACTGCCTCCGGCCACGCCAATCACCGGGATTGCCAGAGTCGTGTTCGGTGTCGGATTGCCCGGAACATAGGTGGAGGTGCCTGTTGGTCCCATAAGGCCGAAACCATTGTCTGGCACATTTTTCTGCGACGCGGCATCCGGCTGGTGATAGATATTCATGGCGTGTGAGTGTGAAGGTATTTGCGCGCTAGTCAGCGTCACCTCTTCGACGCCGAAAGGTTCCCCGATGTCGCGTTGCGTCAGCCCCGGCCCTTGTCCCTGGCTGCAGGCGGTGCGGCCGGCAAAATTGGGAAGCTGGAAATTGGTCTGGCCGTTGCCGCCGTAGTTGGTTCCTAACAATGAAAACAGCGCCGAATACTGGCTGATCGGGAGCAGGGCGCCGTTGCATTGCGCCCAGTCAACCGGCGCGAAATTGAAGCCGAAAATCTGAATTTCACCGACGTATGGCGTGGTCATGGTATTCCTCTTGTCTTTGCTGTTGGCTATGCCTGCACACAAAAAATGTTTTGCGGCAGGCGCTCTGGCTGTTATGACTGCGACGGAAATATCCCTGCCCAGGCGATACAAAACGACACCGTCAAGGTCGGCATGGTGTTGTCGTGCGGCAGGTTGTTGCCTGCGGACGAAATCGCCGCCGGCGTCAAGACAAACGGGGTAAGTCCGCTGACGCTGTTGGTGTACGTCTTATCGCTGTTGGCGGCTGCGCCAAGCTGGACGTTGCTTGCCGGCGTCGTCACGGTTGCAAGGGTAGTGGTTGCGGCATACGGGTGGCTATGCCCCGGCATGCTGCTACTCAGCAATGTGACGTTTTCCACGCCGTCTACCTGTCCTTGTACGCGCGTTGTCAATCCCGGGCCGGTGCCTTGGTGCAGCGGTACCCGGCCGCGCATGTCAGGCATGTTGAAAGTCTGCTGGCCATCACCGCCATAAGTGGTGCCAATCAATGCATACAGCGTCTCATAAGTCGAGATTGCCTGCGAACTGCCGTCGCATGCCAGCCATCCTGTCGGTATCCGGGAAAAAGCAAACAGGCGAATTTCGCCTACATATGGTGTGCTCATTATTGTTATCCCTAAAAGTTATTCTGGTTTAGTTGCGCGACGGGAAAATTCCAGTGAGAGCAATATTGAAATTCAACACCAGACACGGCTGCATGTTTTGATGCGGTCCGCTACCGCCGCTACTGGACAAGGTCGACGGCGCCAACGTCACTTGCGGCCCGGCTGCTGTCGCATAAATCGCCTCGCTGCCACTGCCTCCATACAGGGCATTGGTCGGATTCTTGACGCTGCCGGCAGTGGTTGATGCGTTCGCCAGATGATTGTGCTGCGGCATTTGAGACTGCAGCAAAGTGACCGTTTCAACGCCTGTGGGCTGGCCCTGGACATAAGGTGACGGCTGCCAGGCTGGATCGACCGAAGGGCCGGTATGAAGGGGAGCGCGGCCCTGCAGATTGGGCAGGGCGAAAGTGGTTTGGCCGTTGCCGCCGTACATCACCCCCAGCAGGGAAAACAGCGCGGCATTTTGGTTGATCGGCAGTAACTGGCCATTGCAAAGTGCAAAGCCCCTCGGCGCAAAATTGAATCCAGTTAACATTATTTGTCCAACGTAACATTCAGCCATCTATTCTCTCCCAAGATTGGTATTGCAGTGGTAATGACAGCGGTAAAGGCTTAGTCGGCAACTGTGTTATTTGAGCAACAGATGATGAAAAACAATAATTTACAATCAAATATTGTTGGACATTCATGAATTCGAGGTAGCATACGTTGCTGCATAGCAATCGTCAAGCGCGCGAAAATTGCTCATGAGAACCGCGCAACACAATTGTTGAAACACTGATTAAACGAAATCGAGTCGTCCATGAAGGCGGTCTTGAATACTAAAAAAATGTCAGGGAGGTTTCATGTTGCACAGTCCATGCGGTCGTGTCGGCGCTCGTTTATTTTCATCGCCCAAGTCAATTTCAGCATTTGATAATGTTTCGAATCAGCGCTGTAAGCAGGGCTTGGTTTTGGCGTGGTTTGCCCACCTTCTGCGGGGCTTTGCCTATGCGGCGATTTTCGGCTGGTCGAGTTTTGCCTACGCCTTCAGCCCCAGCACCGAATGTCCGCCAATTCAGTCAATAACGGTTGCCTCCGGCGGCACCTCGACTACCGACTTGTCCGGCTGTTCGGTATTCGGCCTGGACGGGATGCCGACCGCGCCTTCGCACGGCACGCTGTCAGACATGAATCCAACCACCGGCAATGGCGACAGCAAGGTCATATACGTCAACAATGGTGACGGTGCGCTCTCCGACAGTTTTGTCGTGCTAGACGATTTGAATGGAACAATCACCTTCACGGTCACGGTCTTGCCGGCAGCCTCGCCGATTACGGTAACGCCAGCCACCTTGCCGGCGCCATCCATCGGCAACGCCTATAGCCAGAGCCTGAGCGCCTCAGGCGGGGTTGCACCGTATACCTACTCCCTCTCATCAGGCAGCCTGCCGGCCGGCTTGAGCATATCCGCAGCCGGCTTGATTTCCGGCACGCCAACGGCCGCAGGGGCATTTACGTTCACCGTAGGCGTGCTCGATTCGACCACTCCGACGGCATTGAGCACGACCAAGACCTATTCGATGACGGTTGCCGTTCCGACGATGGTGCTGGCTCCCGCCAGTCCGCCGGCGGGAACGATATCGCTGCCGTACAGCCAGCAAATGAGCACGACCGGCGGGACCGCGCCCTACAGCTATGCGATACAGGTTGGCCTGGGAACGCTGCCGCCGGGATTGACCTTGTCGCCCAGCGGCCTGATTTCGGGAACCCCGACTACTGCCGGCAGTTCTACTTTCTCACTCAAATACACCGATAGCACCTCTGGCACCGGGCCATTTTCCCAAGCACAGAATGTGACGATCGTGATCAACGCGTCGCCGGTGATTGTCATCACCCCAACCGTGCTACCGGCCGCCACAGTCGCCGCGGCGTTTAGCCAAAGCCTGTCTGCCAGCGGCGGCACTGCGCCGTATACCTTTGCAATTAGTGCAGGGGCGCTGCCTGCTGGACTGACCTTATCAAGTGCTGGCCTCTTGTCGGGTACGCCAACCGCAGGCGGTACTTTCAATTTCACGGTCAGGGGAACTGATCAGAGCTCCTTTAGCGGCACGCAAGCCTATACGCTGACGGTCAATGCGCCGACCATCGCGATAACGCCTACGACATTGCCCGCGGCGACCGTCGCTACGGCGTATAGCCAGACTGCGGTAGCCAGTGGCGGTACAGCCGGATATACCTATGCGATCTCTGCCGGCGCTTTGCCGGCGGGGGTGACTTTGTCTGGCGGCGGGACGATATCCGGTACGCCAACTGCGGGCGGCACCTTTAATTTTACGGTGCGCGCGACGGATAGTTCGACCGGCACCGGCCCATATATTGGCGCGAGGGCTTATTCCATGACGGTCAATGCGCCGACCATCGCGATCACCCCCGTCAGCCTGCCGGCCATGACGGTTGCCAGCAGCTTTACGCAAAACCTGACGGCCAGCGGCGGCATTGCCTCTTACACCTATACTGTTAGCGCCGGCGCACTGCCGAATGGATTGACATTGGCTGCAAACGGAACCTTGTCTGGTACGCCGACTGTATCGGGGCCATTCAATTTCACAGTCACAGCGACCGATAGTTCGACAGGCAGCGGCCCGTATACAGGTTCACGGGCTTATTCGGTCAACGTTAGTGCCGGTTTGCCGGTGACTGGCGCCGTCAGTGTGACAGTCGCTTACGGCAGCTCCGCCAACCCGGTCACCTTGAATCTGAGCGGCGGCACAGCCACCTCGGTTGCGGTTGCATCGGCGGCAGCACACGGCACTGCCACCGCTTCTGGGACCAGCATCACTTACACACCAACTTCGGGATACGCCGGTGGCGATTCGTTCACCTACACGGCAACCAACACGGCCGGAACTTCCAGTCCAGCTACGGTAACGGTAACGGTCTCGTCGCCGACCTTGACGATTACGCCTTCGGGTTCATGGTCTGTGACAGACGGCGGCAGCTATAGCCAAACCTTGACCTGGGCCGGTGGCGCGGCGCCTTACAGCGGTATAACGGTCACCGGCTTGCCAGCCGGATTGTCCGTCACGGCGACCAGTTCTACCGGAGCGACAATTTCCGGCACGCCGACCGCCGTCGGCAGTTTCACGGTCACGGCTTCTGCCACCGATAGCAGCACCGGCACCGGTCCATTTACGAAATCGCAGGGTTTTACATTGACGGTGGCTGCACCCACCGTCAGTTTGACGCCGCCTGGTCCAACCTTGACGCCAAGCTACGGCAGCGCATTTTCGCAAGCTTTCACGGCTAGCGGCGGTGTTGCGCCCTATGCGTATGTGTTGACTGGCAGCCTGCCGAGCGGTCTTAGCTGGAATGCGGCGACAGCAACACTTTCCGGTACCCCGACCCAAAGCGGCAGCTTCCCGATCTCGGTCAGTGCGACCGACCACTCGACCGGTACCGGTGCGCCGTTCAGCACATCGGTCAACTACACATTGACGGTCAGCGCGCCGACCATCGCTATCTCGCCGGTCAGCGCGCCGGGTGGCGCTATTGGCCAATCGTATTCGACTACCATCAGCGCCAGCGGCGGCGTTGCGCCCTATAGCTTTACGATATCGGCAGGCGCCTTGCCATCAGGCGTTGCGCTTAACGGCGCAACCGGCGCTCTGACCGGAACGCCGACGGCTGCAGGTAGCTTCAACTTCACCGTGAACGCCAGCGACGCTAACAGCTTTAGCGGAACCCGTGCATATACCGTTGCGATCGGCGCGCCTGGCATGACATTGACGCCGGCATCGCTTCCTGCTGCGGCGGTCGCGACGGCTTATAGCGCGGCCTTTAGCGCCGGCGGCGGTACTGCGCCTTACACCTATGCCCTGACCGCAGGCAGCTTGCCATCGGGGATCAGCCTGAATACCGCTACCGGCGTACTTTCCGGGACCACGGTCCAGGCCGGCAGTTTCCCGATTACGGTGCGCGCCACCGACAGCAGCACCGGGGCGGGTGCGCCATTTACGGCGCAAGGCAGTTATACCTTAGTGGTCGCGGCGCCAACCATCAGCCTGGCGCCAAGTTCAGTGTCGGGCGGTTCCGTGGCGACCAGCTATGCTGCCGTCATCAGCGCCAGCGGCGGCGTATCGCCTTATATTTACAGTATTTCCAGCGGCTCGTTGCCGACAGGAGTAACGCTGAATGCATCGACTGGCGCGGTGAGCGGCACGCCGACTGCGGCGGGGACATTTAATTTCACTGTGAGGGCGCAAGACGCCAATAGCTTCAGTGGCGTCCAGTCCTATAGCCTGGCCATTGCTGCGGCTACCGTGACCTTAAATCCCGCGACGCTGCCCGGCGCCACAGCGGAAGCGGCGTACAGCACCACGCTGGTCGCCGGCGGCGGCACTGCGCCTTACACTTACGCGCTCACTGCTGGCTCCCTCCCGAGCGGCATCAGCCTGAATGCTGCGACCGGCGTATTGTCGGGGACCACCGTCGTGAGCGGCAGTTTCCCGATCACTGTGCGCGCTACCGATAGCAGCACCGGAACCGGGGCGCCGTTCAACGCCTCAAGAAGCTATACGTTGACAGTTGCCGCTCCGGCGATCAGCCTTGCGCCGAGCAGCGTGGCAGGCGGTACCGTTGCCGCCAGCTATGCGGCCAGCATCAGCGCCAGCGGCGGCACCGCGCCTTATACCTACAGCGTTAGCGCAGGTGCGTTGCCGGCAGGGATAAGCCTGAATACCGCCAGTGGCGCGCTGAGCGGCACCCCGACTGCCGCAGGCACTTTCAACGTGACCGTTAAAGCACTCGACGTCAATGGTTTCAACGGCACCCAGGCATATAGCCTGGTGATTGGTTCGGCGACGCTGACGCTCAATCCGGCCACGCTGCCCAACCCGACAGCCGAAGCTGCCTATAGCGCCACATTGACGGCAGGCGGCGGTACTGCGCCGTACAGCTTTGCGGTCAGCGGCGGTGCCTTGCCCACCGGATTGACGCTTAATGCTGCAACCGGTGTGCTGTCCGGCACCACCAACCTGAGCGGCACGTTCAACGTGACGATTAGCGCGACCGATAGCAGCACCGGCGTCGGTGCGCCATTCGTGGCTTCACATGCCTACGTATTGACTGTCGGTGCGCCGAATATTACTTTGACGCCGAGTACGCTGGTCGGCGCCAAGGCCAGCGTCGCGTATAGCCAGCAGTTCACGGCTAGCGGCGGTATAGCGCCGTATGCCTACACGATCAGCGCTGGCAGTTTGCCGGCAGGACTGGCATTGAATGCAGCTACCGGCCTGCTGAGCGGCACGCCGACGGCGGCCGGCAGCTTTACTTTCACCGTGCGCGCCACCGATGCGCAGAACTTTACGGCGCAGCAAGCGGAGACATTGAGCGTCGCTCAGGCACAGCCGGTGGCGGTGAACGATAGCGCCAGCACCCCGGCTAACCAGCCGGTGACGGTGAATGTCACGGCCAACGACAGCGGTCCGATTACGAGTATTGCGGTCAGTACGCCGCCAGCCCATGGCAGTGCGGCTGTGAGCGGCCTGAATGTGGTCTACACGCCAGCCGCTAATTACTTCGGCAGTGATAGTTTGAGTTATGTCGCCACAGGCCCGGGCGGTAGTTCCGCCCCAGCTACGGTAACGGTGACCGTGACGGCGCTCGCGGTGCCGGTTGCGGTAGCCCAGAATGCCACTATCCTGGCGGGCCAGCCTGTGACGTTGCATGGCGCTAGCGGCGCTAGCGGCGGGCCATTTACCGCAGTCGCGATTGTCAGTCCGCCGAGCGTCGGCACCGCCGCCGTCAGCGGCACCGACATCATCTATACCTCGGTAATCGGCAGCAGCGGTGACATCAAGTTCAGTTACACCCTGGCCAATGCCTTTGGTGTATCTGCTCCGGTGACGGCGACCGTCAGTGTCAATCCGATGCCGGTAGTCGGCGCCCATAGCGCCACGGTGGCTGCCGGTGCGGCGGTCAGCGTCGATCTGATGGCGGGCGCCAGCGGCGGCCCATTCACGGCCGCCAATCTGGTGACGGTGTCGCCAACGGCTGCCGGCAGCGCGGTGATCCGCGATGTGGGCAGCGCTGGCAAGCCGTCGTATCAGATGACATTTACTGCATCCAGCAAGTTCGCCGGCGCGGCGGCAATCAGTTACACACTGAGCAATGCCTACGCGACTTCAGCGCCAGGTACTGTCACAGTGACCGTCACGGCAAGGCGCGACATGTCGACCGATCCGGAAGTGATCGGCTTGCTGTCGGCGCAGGCGGATAGCGCAAGACGCTTCGCCAGCGCGCAGATTTCCAACTTCACGCGGCGACTGGAAAGCCTCCACGGCGACGGCTGGGGTACTTCCGGGTTCGGCGTCAGCCTGACGCCGCCGAGCGCGCCAACCGGCCGGCCGGGTTCCGGCACAGAAGCCGCGCCTTGGCTAAGCGCTGATGTCGACCGCATGTATGGCTCACCGCTGCAACCTAACATGCGCAAGGTAGGTTGGATGCCGCAAGCAGGAGGCGGGCAGGGCGGTAGCAACTATGGTGGCGGCACCGGGTCAGCTTTTGGTAGCGGATCAGGTGCGGCTAGCGGTAGCGGCACCGGCAACGGTCCGGTATTGGCGGCCAATGATACGCAGTCAACCATCACCGGCTTGCCCGACCTGCCGGCGCGTCAGGGCAATTCTAAACAGCCGTTGTCATTGTGGATGGGCGGGGCGGTGGACTTTGGCCAGCAGTATGTCAATGGTCACCAGGCCGGTTTCCGTTTCCACACCGATGGCGTGAGTATCGGCGGTGACTATCGCATCAACGACTTCGCCACCTTCGGTATCGGCGGCGGATTTAGTCGCGACAGCAGCGACGTCGGCAATAACGGCACCAAGAGCACCGCAGAAAGCGTGGTCGGTGCGATGTACGGCAGCTTGCGGCCGGCGAAGGACGTATTCATCGACGGCGTACTGGGCTACGGCACGCTGAACTTCAATTCCAACCGTTACATTACCGGCGACGGCGGTTTCGCCACCGGCTTGCGCCATGGCGACCAGGTATTCGGCGCGATTGTCAGCGGCGTCGAATTCCATCGCGAAGGCTGGATGTGGTCGCCATATGGCCGGTTAGAGTTGATGTCTGCCACGCTGGATCAATATACGGAAACCGCCAGCGGGTTGAATGCGCTGACTTACTTCAAGCAGACCGTGCGCACCACCAGCGGCTCTTTGGGAGTACGTGCAGAAGGCCAGTACCTGACCAGCATCGGCACCTGGGTGCCGCGGGCTCGCGTTGAGTTCCGTCATCAGTTCCAGGGGCAGGATGATGCCGGGCTGGCGTACGCCGACCTGGCATCGGCGGGGCCGGCGTATATCGTGCACACCACCAGCCAGGATACCGGCAACTGGTTCGCCGGCATCGGCGCAAGACTGGTGATGCGCAACGGCGTGATGTTTACCATCGACTACAACAGCAACATCAATGTCGGCAACGGCCGCAGCCAGTCAATCATGTTCGGATTGGAAGTGCCGTTGCAATAATCTGTCATGACCAGGGCGGCGGCAATCTCGCCAGAGGTGCCGCCTGCCGTGTGTTGTCGAGAACTGCTTAAGCGATGGTTTTCGGATGCAGCAGATCTGCAAGGCCGATACGACGCAACATCTCGCTGCGCACCCGGTCGGCGACGCCATTGACGATCTCGCAGCCATCCTGCGATGGATCGACATGGGTGCGAAAAGGACGGCTGCCGAAAGGCATGCCGATCACACCGACGATGGCTGCAGCCACGGAGCCGGCGTCGGCATCGGCAGGCTCCAGCGCGGCTAACCCTGCCAATGCCAGCTCGGCCACGCCGGCATAAGGGCCGTCGTTATACTCTGCTGCGCGAAGCTGGTCGGCCGGGGCTCCGGAATGGACGAAGTGATTAGTGCCCTTGGTGAACGCGCCCGGCACGATGATCGAAGTTTCGATCCCCCAGCGCGCCAGTTCTCCCGCATATGAAACCGCCAGCGAATCCATTGCCGCCTTCGCCGCAAAATAGGGCGACAGGAAGGGCGGCGTGCCTCCGCGCGCGCTGCTGGACGAAATCCACATGACCAGTCCCTTGCCTTGTTTGCGTAGTTGAGGCAAGGCGGCGCGATTCACTCTCTGAGTGCTGAGCACGTTGATATCGTAGAGCTGGGCAAACTGTTCCGGCGTGAAAGCCTCGGCCGGGCCGAATGACATGTGGCCAGCGTTATGAATCACGACATCCAGCCGGCCGCATTCAGCAATGACGCTGGAAATGCCTGCCTCCACCGAGTCGCTCGCGGCGACATCCAGTTCTACGGTGCGCAGATCAACCTTGTGTTCGGCGGCATAACGCAGCAGTTCGGCGACCTGTGGGGCGTTGCGGCAGGTAGTTTCGCGCATGCTGGCGTAGACAGTGTGTCCAGCATGCGCCAGTGCGCGGGCGGCGAGGGCGCCGAAGCCGCTGGAGGCGCCGCTAATGAGGATGACTTGTTTCATGATATTTCCTTGGTTTGATGCGGGTTGGAAAGTACATGCATGGAGATGGTTGGATCAGACCATGCCGCCGTTGGCGCGCAGCGTCTGACCATTGATCCAGCTACCTTCTGCGCCAGCCAGGAAGGCGACCGTGGCGGCGATGTCCTGTGGCTGGCCGAGCCGTTCCAGCGGAGCGATCTTGGCCAGGCGATCGATCAGCTCTTGCGATTTGCCATTGAAAAACAGGTCAGTGGCGGTCGGACCCGGAGCTACGGCATTGACGGTGATATTGCGGCCACGCAATTCCTTCGCCAGTACGCTGGTCAGGGCTTCCACGCCAGCCTTGGTGGCGGCGTATATTCCATATGAAGGTTGCAGCGTGCCGACCACGCTTGAAGAGAAATTGATGATGCGACCGCCGTTGCGCAGGCGCTTGCCCGCTTCGCGCATGGTGTTGAAGCTGCCTTTGAGATTGATCGCAATCTGGCGCTCGAAGCTGGCGTCGTCGGTCTCGGCGATCGTGGTATTTGCCATGATGCCGGCATTGTTGACCAAGATGTCGACGCCGCCGAATGCCTGTTCGGTGTTGTCGAACAGGGCGCGCACTGCTGCCGGGTCGCTGACATCGGCTTGCAGCGCCAGCGCTTTGCCACCTTCCCGCACAATCTGCTGCGTCAGTGCTTCCGCCGGCGCAGCGTTGCCGGAATAGTTGATGACGACTGCAAAGCCGTCTCCAGCCAGGCGTTGCGCCACAGCTGCACCGATGCCGCGGGAAGATCCGGTGATGATTGCTACCTGTTGAGTTTCCTTGTTCATTTGATGCTCCTTGAGGATTGGTTTAGGTGTTGCCCCGAGTACTTGAATCCACCCTGGCGCTTCTGAGTCCACGTTCGCAGGACAGTGACACCATCATGAAGGTTAATTAAATTTGGATAAAGTAGCCGTATATGCTTAGACTGTTCTATATGGATTAACAATTGGAGCAATCACCATGGATAAATTTGAAGCCATGCGGATTTTCACCAGGATTGTCGAGTTGAAAAGTTTTACCCGCGCTGCGGAGGATCTCGGCTATCCGAAATCCACGGTGACTAACGCCATCAAGCAAATGGAGGCGCGTTTGCGGGTCCGTCTGCTGCACCGGACCACGCGCCAAGTAACGCCGACCCTGGACGGCGACGCGTATTACATACGCTGCGCACGCCTTTTGGCCGACTTGGAAGACGCTGAGAATGTGTTTTCGGAAGCGGCGATCAATCCGAGCGGCAAACTCAGGATCGATATGCACGGTACGCTGGGGCGGCATTTTGTGCTGCCGCTGCTGGATCAGTTTTGTGCGCGCTATCCGAATATCGAACTGCAGATCGGCATGGGCGACCGCTTGGTCGATCTGGTCGCGGAAAGCGTCGATTGCGTGCTGCGCGTGGGCGAGTTGCGGGATTCATCGATGGTGGCGAGACGCCTGGCTAGCCTGGAGCAAGTGACATGCGCCAGCCCGGCCTATCTGGAACGCCATGGCGAACCGCACAGCGTGGATGAGCTTGCACGGCATCGCGCAGTTAATTTTTTCTCGCCGCAAACGGGAAAACATTATCCGTTTGAATTCAATGTCGATGGAGAACTGCGCGAATTTTATATCGGCGGCTCGATATCGGTAAATAATGCCGATGCGTACAAGCTGTGCTGCCAATCCGGTTTTGGCTTGATCCAGCTGCCGCGTTACGGCGTTGCCCAGATGCTGGCGACAGGTGAGTTGCGCGAGGTGCTTGCCGCCTACCGGCCGCATCCGTCTACGGTATCGGTGCTGTATCCGCATCATCGGCAATTGTCGCCCAGAGTACGTGTGTTCGTTGACTGGTTGGTGACGATATTCTCTGCAGCCCAGTTAGATCCCTCAAGCGCGCGGTAGCACGCTACGCAATCGCCGTTGTATCTGTTGAGCGGAGTTTATCTTTGTAAATAGCTGCGCAGGGTGGCACCCTGATAGCCGAGTTGGAACTGGCCGCGTCTTTGCAGTTTCGGCATCATTTGGTCGAAAAATCCTCGAATCCGTGCGGCAGATGCAAATGGGCCGGCGTGATGACAAAGCCGTCGTCGCCATGGCGGGCATGGTAAATTGTTCCTCTCCGCCAAAAGGATTGCAAACCATGTCCAGTCGCACACTCAATCTTGACGACACGCTATACGACTATCTGCTAAGCCATTCGCTACGCGAGCATCCGGCTCAAACCGCGTTGCGGGCGGCAACCAGCAGTCATGCACGCGGCGGCATGCAGATTTCGCCCGAACAGGGCCAGTTCATGGCGCTTCTGGTCAAGCTGACGGGTGCTCGCCAGACTATAGAAATCGGCGTTTTTACCGGTTATAGCGCGCTGTCAGTGGCGCTCGCCTTGCCGGAAGACGGCCACATCCTGGCGTGTGACATCAGTGATGAATACACGCGTATAGCGCGCCCTTACTGGGAGCAAGCAAAGGTTGCACACAAGATCGATCTGCAGCTCGCACCGGCGCTGACGACGCTCGATGCCAGGCTAGCCGCCGGCGCAGCTGGACAATATGATTTCGCTTTTATCGATGCCGATAAAAGCGCTTACGACGGTTACTACGAACGCTGCCTGCAACTGGTGCGGCGCGGCGGCCTGATTGCCATCGACAATGTCTTATGGAGCGGTAGCGTGGCTGCGCCAGCGGAAGATGCCGATACGGCAGCGCTACAGCAGCTCAACCTCAAATTGCACGACGACGAACGCATCGACTTGTCGATGCTGCCAATTGGAGATGGTTTGACGCTAGCGCGTAAACGCTAAGCGTTCGGCGCTGGCGTGTCAGGATGACGAGAGTACCGTCAGCGTCATGCACCGGTATAAATCGAGGCTCCGGTTTCTGTCTTTGCCGCTTCACGCATTTGCGCCATCATCGGTTTTTGACCGTGTATGGCAGGAGTAGTTACCAGCGGATAGCTGGCATCGCTTTGCAGTAGTACTCCCGCGGTCTGGGCCTTGGCGACTTCTTGCTCGACTTGTGCTCTGGTCAAGGTCGATGTGAAAGCCGGTTCAGGCGGATAGCTTGCTTCTGCAAATGCTGAAGCGGTTGCGCTGAAGGCCAAGAGTGTGAAAATGGTTTTTAGGGTACGCATGATGGTTTCCTGGAAAGTTGACGGGTAACGACAGCGTTCCCTGTTTTCTCCGGTCAGCTTGAAGCGTCGCGTGTGAAACAGATATCTGCCATCGCTGAAAACAGTCTAGGCCGCCATTGCAAACGATCAGATGACGAAGGCATGACAAGTTTGTCATGTCGCTTTTCGGGCTGAAATTATTGTTTGTTCTTGTTCTTGTTCTTGTTGTCGAGTCAGGGCGCGTCATTCGTATGAATTAATACAGTAAGTGGTTGGCTGGAAAAACATTTCAATTTCGCATGGCCGTGCTAATATGCGAACATGATGATTCAATCCAGCAAAAGCGAACTTACCTACACGGCAATCGTGAATGCGGCTTTGCAGATTGCCGCAGCTGAAGGGGTAGGAAAATTGTCTCTGGGAGAGGTCGCAAAACATCTCGGCATCAGCAAGAGCGGGGTGTTTTCGCGCGTGGGCTCGCTGGAGGCGCTGCAAGAAGCAGTTCTTGATGAGTTCGATCGCCGGTTTAGCGCAGAAGTGTTCCTGCCGTCCACGGCATTGTCGCGTGGTTTGCCCAGGCTGAACTCGCAAGTGATGGCCTGGATTGCAAGGGCCAGCGACCCACGGGAAATCGCCGGTTGCCTGTATATTGCCGGCGCCTTTGAATACGACGATATTGAGGGGCCGCTGCGGGATCGCATCCAGTACGGAGTGACCCGCTGGCGCGCAACCATGCGACGGACGGTAATCCAGGCGATGGAAGCAGGGCATTTGCGGCCGGATACCGACCCCGAGCAGTTGATCTTCGAAATTTACAGCCTGATCGTAGGTCTTACCCACGACATTCGCCTTATGCGCGATAGGGCGGCGGTACAGCGGGTGCATAACGCTTATAACCGGCTAATTTCTACCTATCGGAGCTTTAATTATCAGGGCGCTTGATTCATCAGCCTGCCTGGTTTATGCGAGTGGTGTTTTTTAAATCAAATTCGCACCATCGTGCGAAAAAGGATCGTAATGATTTATTTCGTGATAGCTGGCGTCGTAGCCGGTGCGTTTGTATTGGGTAATTGCACAAGGCGACTAATGAAGTGTATTCCCGAGTGCAATGATGACTTTGGCTTTTTCTAATTTGCCGGGGAGGGAGGGGGAGTCAATGGAGAGGTATGACGCTCGTTGTGGGAGAGCTATTGCCAGGATGGTCGGGGCGACCATCCTGGCAATATCAAATTTATGCCAGATGAATTTCTTGTTTAGTCGCGAATTTCAAGTGCCCGATTAAGGCTCAGAGCCGCCAGCGAGCAGGCTGCGCCCGACAACAGGTAGAAGCTGACATAAGCCAGGCCAAAATGCGCGGACAGGCCGAGTGCTACCAACGGTGCGAAACCAGCACCGACCAGCCATGACAGATCGGAGGTCAGGGCGGCGCCGGTGTAGCGATATTTGGCAGGGAAATTGGCGGTCACCGCACCGGCTGCCTGGCCATACGACAAGCCCAGCAAGCTGAAACCCAGCAGAATGAAGATATTCTGGCCGATTTCGCCGCCGTTCATCAGCGTAGGCACGAATGCGCTGAGTATCGCAATCAGTATCGCGCAGCTGCCAAGCGTGGTGCGGCGGCCCAGTTTGTCTGCAATCAGGCCGGAGGCAACCACGCCCACCGCCATCAGGGCGGCGCCGACGACCTGGATGATCAGAAAGTCGCTGACCGAACGCATCGAATACAGGCTAATCCATGATAACGGGAATACGGTCACCAGATGGAACAGGGCGTAACTGGCCAAAGCCGCCAAGGCGCCGATCAGCAAGTTACGGCCCTGCGAGCGCGTCATTTCGATGACTTTGGTCGGTTCCAGTTCACGCTCGTCCAGCAGGCGTGCATATTCCGGTGTCGAGACCAGGCGCAAGCGTGCAAACAGCGCCACGACGTTGATGGCGAATGCTACGTAGAACGGATAGCGCCAGCCCCAGTCCAGGAAATCTTCCGTGGTCAGATTGGAGAGCAGGTAAGCGAACAGGGCGCCTGCGATCATGAAGCCCATCGGCGCGCCGAGCTGGCCCAGCATGGCGTACCAGCCGCGCTTGTTTTGCGGCGCATTGAGCGCCAGCAATGACGGCAAGCCATCCCAGGAGCCGCCGAGGGCAATGCCTTGGCCGATGCGCAACAACGACAGCAAGACTATCGAATAAAAGCCAAGGTGTTCGAAAGTCGGCAGGAACGCCATGCCGGCGGTGGATATACCTAATATGAAGAGGGCGGCAGTCAGCTTCACCTCGCGGCCAAAACGGCGCTGGATGGTCATGAAGGCAACGGTGCCGAACGGTCGTGCCAGGAAGGCAAAGGAAAAAATCACAAAGGAGTACAGCGTACCTTCCAGCTGTTGCTCAAACGGAAAGAACACTGCCGGAAACACCAGTACCGAAGCCATCGCATAGACGAAGAAGTCGAAATATTCCGAGGCGCGGCCGATGACCACGCCAATGGCTATCTCGCCCGGGGCGACTTCAGGGTGGTCGGAATTTGCACTGCGGACGTCATTGGCTGACGCATGCGACGAGAGATTAGCGGAAAGATCGCCATTATGGCTATGGGTGCTGGTCATCATAATTTTGTCTCTAGTGGGTTTCAGGTCTCTATTAATTATGGCCTTGCCTTACTGGCATGGCGAACCCTTCCCGACGTTGCTAGCAAGGGTAGGACAAAACGTCCAATCGCCAACACATACCAGTCAGTGCTACATTAGCACGATCTGATAGCTTCGACTGGACTTTTACTTCATGGTTTCCCTAATTTCTCGTCGCGGATTGCTTCTGCTGCCCGTCTTTTTACTGGCCGGCTGTAATACAGTAGTCATGAATCCGTCTGGCGATATCGCCTCTCAGCAGGGACGCCTGATCGTCGTCTCCACCTTATTGATGCTATTGATCATCGTTCCGGTGATCGCATTGACCATCTGGTTTGCCTGGCGCTACCGTAAAAACAATACCGCCGCGCGCTACGAGCCGGATTGGGACCACTCCACACAACTCGAACTGGTGATCTGGGGCGCGCCGCTGTTGATCATCATTGCACTCGGCCTGCTGACCTGGATCAGCACCCACACTCTGGATCCGTATCGGCCGTTGTCGCGCCTGGATGCGGACCGTCCGATTCCTGCCGATGTCAAGACCTTGACGGTTGAAGTCGTGGCGCTGGACTGGAAATGGCTGTTCATCTATCCGGAACAAGGCATCGCCACAGTGAACGAACTGGCAGCGCCGGTTGATGTTCCGATCCGCTTCAAGATCACGTCATCGACCATCATGAACTCTTTCTTCATCCCGGCGCTGGCCGGCCAGATCTACGCTATGCCGGGCATGCAGACATCGCTCAACGCGGTGATCAACAAGCCGGGCGAATTTGAAGGTTTCTCGGCCAACTACAGCGGTGCCGGTTTTTCCGACATGCGCTTCAAGTTCCACGGTTTGAGCCAGGAGAATTTCGATCAGTGGGTGCAGGCGCGTAAAGCCGCCAGCGGCCATCTGAACCGCCCTGACTATCTGCAGCTGGAAAAGCCAAGCGAGAAAGAACCTGTGCGCTACTACGGCACAGTCGACAAGGACCTGTATCACGCCATCCTCAACCGCTGCATCGAACCGGGCCAGATGTGCATGGACCAGATGATGAGCGGCCACAAGATGGAACAGCACCATGAATAAAGGCTGGCAAAGCCTGCAACGAATGCAATAAATGCAATAAATGCAACAAATGCAACAAACGCAAGCAGCGCTCCGCTCTGCAAGCAGTGGCGCAATGGTATCTGCGATATGCGCCACGTTTCCCTTTTTCACCGGAAAGTAATGATGCTAGACCATATCGATCTGACGAAGCTGATCTTCGGCCGTCTTACCTGGGAAGCGATTCCCTATCACGAACCGATTCTTATCGCGACCTTCATCATGGTCGCCCTCGGCGGCGCAGTGGTGCTTGGCGCACTGACCTATTTCAAGGTCTGGGGCATTTTGTGGCGCGACTGGTTTACCAGTATCGACCATAAAAAAATCGGCATCATGTACGTCGTCCTCGGCCTGGTCATGCTGTTGCGCGGCTTTGCTGACGCCCTGATGATGCGTGCCCAGCAGGCGTTTGCCTTCGGCGGCTCGGAAGGCTTCTTGCCTGCGCATCACTACGACCAGATCTTCACGGCGCATGGCGTCATCATGATCTTCTTCGTAGCGATGCCGCTGGTGACCGGTTTGATGAACTACGTGGTGCCGCTGCAGATCGGCGCGCGCGACGTGGCTTTCCCGTTCTTGAACAACTTCAGCTTCTGGATGACCACTTTCGGCGGCATGCTGGTGATGGCTTCGCTGTTCGTCGGTGAATTTGCGCGTACCGGCTGGCTGGCGTATCCGCCGCTGTCGGGCATATTGGCGAGTCCGGATGTGGGGGTGGATTACTATATCTGGGCCTTGCAGATTGCCGGGGTAGGGACGCTGCTCTCGGGGATCAACCTGATCGCCACCATCGTCAAGATGCGTGCGCCAGGCATGAACATGATGAAGATGCCGGTGTTCACCTGGACTGCACTGTGCACCAACGTCCTGATCGTCGCCGCTTTCCCGGTATTGACCGCCGTGCTCGGCATGCTGTCGCTGGACCGTATCTTCGACACCAACTTCTTCACCAACGACATGGGCGGCAACGCCATGATGTATGTCAACCTGATCTGGATCTGGGGTCATCCTGAAGTCTACATCCTGATCCTGCCGGCATTCGGTATCTTCTCTGAAGTGGTTTCAACCTTCAGCAGCAAGCGCCTGTTCGGTTATACCTCGATGGTTTACGCCACCGTGGTGATCACCATCCTGTCCTACCTGGTGTGGCTGCATCACTTCTTCACCATGGGCTCGGGAGCAAGCGTCAACTCGTTCTTCGGGATCACCACGATGATCATCTCGATCCCGACCGGCGCCAAGATTTTCAACTGGCTGTTCACCATGTACCGCGGCCGTATTCGTTTCGAGCTGCCAATGCTGTGGACCATCGGCTTCATGATCACCTTCGTTATCGGCGGCATGACAGGCGTGCTGCTGGCGGTACCGCCAGCCGACTTCGTGCTGCATAACAGTTTGTTCCTGATCGCCCACTTCCATAACGTGATTATCGGTGGCGTGTTGTTCGGTATGTTCGCCGGTATCAATTACTGGTTCCCGAAAGCTTTCGGCTACAAGCTGGACGATTTCTGGGGCAAGTGCTGCTTCTGGTTCTGGACCATCGGTTTCTACGTTGCCTTCATGCCGTTGTACGTGCTGGGCCTGATGGGCGTGACCCGCCGCATGGGCCACTTCGAAGATCCGTCGCTGCAGATCTGGTTCCAGATCGCTGCCTTTGGCGCCGTGCTGATTGCACTCGGTATCGCTTCGTTCGTGGTGCAGCTGGTGGTGAGTTATATCCGTCGCGAATCGCTGCGCGACACTACCGGTGACCCATGGGGTGCGCGTACGCTGGAATGGTCGACATCGTCGCCACCACCAGACTACAACTTCGCCTTCACGCCAGTGATACACGACAACGATGCGTGGACCGACATGAAAGCCAACGGCTACACCCGTCCGCTGAAAGATTTCGTGGCGATCCACATGCCGAAGAACACCGCAGCCGGCTTCATCATCGCCGCGCTCAGCGCAGCGATCGGCTTTGCCCTGATCTGGCACATGTGGCTGGTGGCAGTGGTTGGCTTCGTAGCGATGCTGGCCGCCATCATCACCCACACCTTCAACTACAACCGCGATTACCACATCTCTGAGGACGAAGTCGTCCGCACAGAAGGTGAACGCACACGATTGCTGGCTAGCCATGTCTGATATCACTATGAACACTAACAGCGCGGCCGACCCGAGCGCGCGCTACTACGTCCGCGAACACCATCCGGAAAACGGCACTTTGCTGGGTTTCTGGCTGTACCTGATGAGCGATTGCCTGATTTTCGCCTGTCTGTTTGCGACCTACGCCGTATTGGGCCGTAACTACGCAGGTGGCCCGACAGGCGCCGAGCTGTTCGACTTGCCGCTGGTGGCAATCAATACTTCGCTGCTGCTGCTGTCGTCGATCACTTATGGCTTTGCAATGCTGGAAATGCAACGCAAGCGTGTCCGCGCCACCCTGATCTGGCTGGCGGTTACCGGCATCCTCGGCGCCTGCTTTATCGGCTTCGAACTGTACGAATTCGCCCACCTGATCCATGAAGGCTACGGACCGCAACGCAGCGGCTTTTTGACGTCGTTCTTCGCCCTGGTATCAACCCACGGCTTGCACGTCAGTTTCGGCATCGTCTGGCTGGTCACATTGATGTTCCAGGTAAAGCGCCACGGCCTTACTCCTGAAAACGGCCGTCGCCTGATGTGCCTGTCAATGTTCTGGCACTTTCTGGACGTGGTCTGGATCGGCGTCTTCACCTTTGTCTATCTGATGGGAGTTTTGCCATGAGCGGCGGACATCAACAACACCCGGCGCGTGTCATCGGACACGGCCACGATGATCATGGCCACGACGGCCACATGCATGCCGACCACGGCAGCCTGAAAAGCTACACCACCGGTTTCATCCTGGCAGTCATCCTGACAGCGATTCCTTTCTGGCTGGTGATGGGCAAGGTCATCGACAAGTCCAGCACCCTCGGATTGGTGCTGCTGGCCTTCGCCGCCGTGCAGATCGTGGTGCACATGATCTATTTCCTCCACATGAACACCAAGTCCGAAGGCGGCTGGTCGATGCTGGCGCTGATCTTCACGATCATGCTGGTATTCATCATGTTGAGCGGTTCTTTGTGGGTCATGTATCACCTGAACCATAATATGATGCCGGGAATGATGACCGATTCGTCGATGCACGAAACGGTTCCTGAGTCGATGCAGAACATGCCGGGCATGTCACCTATGTCCAATATGCCTGCTCCGCACGAAATGCATGACATGTCCACCATGCCGAAAAACCACGACATGCCATGAACTCTGCGCCGCGAGGCCCGGTGATACAAGCAAACAAGAACGCGGCGCCGGAAACGGCGCCGCGTTCTTGCTCCAGCACAGCAAAGCTGGCGCTGCTGGTTTGCGCCGTGCTCATGTTTGCGGGTTTCTTTGCCCTTGGCACTTGGCAGCTCAAGCGCCTGCAATGGAAACTGGATCTGATTCAACGGGTTGATGCGCGCGTACATGCGCCAGCCGTAGCTGCTCCCGGTCCTGAACAGTGGCCGCAGGTCACAGCCGAATCCGATGAGTACCGGCATGTACGATTGAGCGGCAACTATCTCTACGCATTGACTACCCGGGTCCAGGCATCCACCGAGCTTGGCAGTGGTTTCTGGCTGCTGACGCCGCTGCGCACTGCCGATGGCAGCGTGGTGCTGGTCAACCGCGGCTTTGTTCCAAGCGCCGCACCTGAACAGCCCGCGCCTGGCGCCATACCTGTCTCCAGCACGGTGGTGGTGAATGGATTGCTGCGCATTAGCGAGCCGGGAGGTGGTTTTTTACGCCATAACGATCCCGCCGGAAACCGCTGGTATTCGCGCGACGTACAAGCGATTGCGGCTGCCCACGGCTTGTCGCAAGTTGCCCCTTATTTTGTCGATGCCGATGCAAAAAAAATGCCAGTCGACGATGATGCCGGAGACGGCTCGTCTGTGCGTCCGGTTGGCGGCCTGACGGTAATTGCCTTTCACAACAGCCACTTGGTTTATGCTCTCACTTGGTATGCTCTCGCTCTGATGGTCGTCGGAGGCTGCTACTGGGGCGTCCGCGAAGAACGAAAATTACCGCGCAGCGCTGCGGAAATCAGCAACGCCGCCAGCAATGACCAAAGTGACAGTGAAAGCGAAGATGGCAAGCAAAATTGATCTTCTTGCAAATACAGAAGAGTTAAAGCAACGGTGGACAGTGGCAACGGGCGTGGAAAACGCCGCCGGTCACAAGAACATGCTGCAGCTGATCCAGCTACGCTGGATTGCTGTGATCGGGCAGATCACCACGATCGCCGTCGTCATCGTCGGCTTCGGCATTCAGCTGCCATTGCCGCACATGCTCAAAGTGCTGGCTTGCCTGGTGGCGTTCAATATCGCCAGTCATTTGCGCTGGCACGAACGCCGCGTCGCCACCAATGGTGAATTGTTCCTGGCATTGTTGGTCGATGTCGGCATCCTGACTGCACAGCTTTACCTGAGCGGCGGCACCACCAATCCTTTCGCCTTCCTGTTTCTGCTGCAGGTGATTCTCAGTGCTGTGCTGCTGGAAACCTGGTCGACCTGGAGCATGGTCGCCATCACCAGCCTGTGCCTGGCTGGCCTGTCGCTGTTTTCCGAGCCGCTGGCGTTCCCGGCCGATCACGGCGACGGCTTATCCAGCCTGTACGTCGAAGGCCTGCTGATGTGCTTCGTGATGAATGCCGCTTTGCTGGTGTTTTTCGTCACCCGCATCAATCGCAACCTGCGCGCGGGCGATGCACAGCTGGCCGAATTGCGGCAGCGCGCAGCAGAGGAAGATCACATCGTCCGTATGGGCTTGCTGGCCTCAGGCGCCGCGCACGAACTTGGGACGCCACTGGCGACCTTGTCGGTGATCTTGGGCGATTGGCGCCGTATGCCCGAGTTCAGCCAGAATCCTGAACTGCTGGAAGAAATCGGCGACATGCAAACCCAGCTGCAACGCTGCAAGAGCATCGTCAGCGGGGTCTTGCTTTCGGCTGGCGAAGCGCGCGGCGAATCATCGGTAAAGACCACCATTAATACTTTTTTGAACGAGCTGGCGAAGGAATGGGGCGCGACCCGTCCGGTCGCCTCGTTTGCCTATGAAAACCGCATTGAACAAGATATTCCGGTGGCGTTCGACTCAGCGCTCAAGCAGATGATTTGCAATGTGCTGGATAATGCCCTGGAAGCATCGCCGCAATGGGTCAGCATGGAAGCCACGCGCGACGGCGACTCGCTGATCCTGACTGTCACCGATGCCGGTCCCGGTTTCATACCCTCCATGCTGCCCCAGATCGGCAAGCCGTACCAGTCGAGCAAAGGCCGCCCGGGCAGCGGCCTGGGACTGTTTTTTGTGGTCAATGTGGCCCGCAAACTGGGCGGAACCGTCACCGCCAGCAACCGTCCGGAGGGTGGGGCGCTGGTGCAGCTGACATTGCCGCTGGCGGCCATCAGCCTTGAGGAGGAACCAGAACATGCCGGCTGATCGTCTGCTGCTGATTATTGAAGACGACGCAACTTTCGCACGTACGCTCGGCCGTTCATTTGAACGGCGCGACTATACCGTACTGCTTGCCGCCAATCTGGATGAAGCAGCGCTGCTGTTGCAGCAGCATTCGCCCGGCTATGCCGTGGTCGATCTCAAGCTGAGTGACAATACTTCCGGCCTGGCTTGCGTGCAAATGCTGCACAAGCACGATCCGGCGATGCTGATCGTGGTGTTGACCGGTTTCGCCAGCATTACCACGGCGGTGGAAGCAATCAAGCTCGGCGCATGCCAATACCTGGCCAAGCCGTCCAATACCGACGATATCGAAGCCGCATTTGGCCACGTTGCAGGAATCGCAGAAGTTGAACTGACCACGCGTTCAACGTCAATCAAGACCCTGGAATGGGAACGGATCCACGAAGTACTGGTGGAGACCGGCTTCAATATATCCGAGACAGCGCGCCGACTTGGAATGCACCGACGTACACTAGCACGCAAGCTGGAAAAACAGCGCATCAAGTAGTTTTTTTTGTCATCAATCGTGCGGCTCACAATAGAGGTTTGCATATGGAGCAAGTGGGATCGGAGTTGGAATACGTCGGATTCTGGCCGCGCATGTTGGCCAGCCTGGTCGATTCTGTGTTGCAGTTGCTGGTGATCATCCCGGCAATGCTGGCAATTTACGGTAGTGCATACTGGCAAGACGATCGTATTTTCAAAGGCAACGGCGGCTTTTTATTTGAATGGGTGTTTCCAGCCATCGCCACCCTGGCATTCTGGCTGTTGACCCAAAGCTCGCCGGGAAAAATGATGATCGGCGCCAAAATCGTCAATGCAAAAACCGGAAGAGATCCAGCGCCAGTACAGCTGGCTGTACGCTATATCGGCTATTTTGTTTCCGCATTCGGGCTGTGCCTGGGATTCATATGGATTGCCTTTGACAAGAAAAAACAAGGTTGGCATGACAAGATGGCAGGCACCGTTGTCGTGCGCAGGAAGGACCATGGAAAAAAGGAAAGCGTCAGCTTTAGCAAGGGAACGACCTGAGAACGCTCCAAAAAACGCTTGTTTGACGGCTCCCTTTGCGGAGCCGTTTTTATATGCCCCCATTGCGACAGCGCGATTGATGCATACCACGATGGAATCGGTGAGGCGGAGGAGCGCGTCGCACAAGTGCACAATCGCATGCCAGTCGGTGCGGTCAGTCAGACGCCGTGCCGCATGTACAGGCTGGACTGCGGCTTCAAGCTGGAAACGGCCGGGCGTCTGCATACGGCTAGCACGCAACAACAACGCTTCCGCCTCGGCAATCAGTGCGGGTCCCAACAGCCGGGATCCTGTCACACAGGGGCGGATAACCCGTAACGACCAAAAATGGCGAAAAACGAAAGCTATCTGTAAGCTTTGTAAGAGTATTGTCGCTAAAAATAATGACAAGTAGGGGAGACCAGGCATGAAAGTGTTTATCAGCTTTCTGTTGTTTGCGGCTATCGGAATGGCTCGGGCGGGAGAGCCAGCCGCTCATGAACCGATCGTCATCGGCCAGTCGGTGGAACTGTCGGGCGAGGCGACCGGAAAAGAAAACATGGAAGGCGCACTGGCTTATTTCGGCTGGGTCAACGCCCAAGGCGGCGTCTACGGACGAAAAATCGAACTCAAGTCCTATGACGACAAACGCAAACCTGAAACGACCCGGCTCAATACTGAGAAACTGCTGAAGGAAGACAATGCACTGGCGTTGTTTGGTTACCGCAGCACGCCGACGGTAGAAGCTGTGTTGCCATTGCTGTTGTCGGAGAAAGTGCCGCTGATAGCTCCTTTCTCGGGTGGCCTGAGTTTGCATCAGCCATTCAATCCTTATCTGTTCAATTTGCGCGCCAGCTATCAGGCTGAAACCGCAAAAATGATCGAGCTGTTCGGTTCGCTCGGCATCAAGAAAGTGGCGATCCTGTACCAGGACGATAGCTTCGGCAGGGACGGACTGGCTGGATTCGAGCGCAATCTGGCCGCGCACAAACTGGGCGCGGTGGTGACCGCAAGCTACGATCGCAAGGATTTGAAGATTGACAAGGCGGTCAACGCCATCGCCGCAGCCAATCCGCAGGCGGTGCTGATGGCTTGCACGCCGTCTGCCTGCGCCGATTTTGTCAAGCAAATGCACAAGAAGGGCGCCCATCCGACATTCATGATGCTCTCCAATGTGAGTTCGGAAACCTTCTTCGAGTCGCTGGGCGACGACGGCCGCGGGGTCAGCGTTATGCAAGTGATGCCTTATCCCAAAGACTTTGCCGCCCCCGCGACAAGGGAATTCCAGAGCGTGTTGAAAGGAATGGCCAAGCCCCCGCCTAGTTCCTATTCGACATTCGAAGGTTTTGTGGCGGCAAAATTGCTGACTGAGGGATTGCGCAGGGCCGGGCCGAATCCGACCCGGCCGAAACTGATGGCGGCGTTAGAAACGATCCATGATTACGATCTGGGCGGCGTCAGGGTGTCATATAGCCCGACCAATCATGACGGCTCCAAATTCGTGGAAATGATCATGATTGGCAAGCAAGGTGCAATCCTGCATTGAGGTCTGCCGAAGATCAGCAAAGCAAGATTGCAAATAAAACAATTTTACGCCAGCGAACTCCGGCGGCGGATAATTGCCTGAAGAGTTCGCCAGCAGGCATTAGTCCACTCGCCAGCAGCAAATGCAAAGCCCCTTTAGAATGCATGACTATGCAGATTTTTAGAGGGACGCCGAGTGCAATCCATCATTTCAGTCAACAACCTAACCAAGACCTACGCATCGGGCCACAGCGCGCTGAAAGGCATCAACCTGGAAATCCGGCGCGGCGAGATCTTTGCGCTGCTAGGCCCGAATGGCGCCGGTAAAACCACCCTGATCAATATCATCTGCGGCATCGTCAACCCCAGCCAGGGCCATGTCCTGGCCGATGGCCACGACGTGGTGCGCGAATACCGAGCCGCGCGTTCGCGCATCGGCCTGGTGCCGCAGGAGCTTTCCACGGATGCCTTCGAAAGCGTCTGGGCTACGGTGAGCTTTAGCCGCGGCTTGTTCGGCAAGGCCGCAAATCCCGCACTGGTTGAAAAAATCCTGCGAGACCTGTCGCTGTGGGACAAGAAGGATGCAAAAATTCGCACTTTGTCCGGCGGTATGAAGCGCCGCGTCATGATCGCGAAGGCGCTCTCGCATGAACCGCAGATCCTGTTCCTGGACGAACCCACCGCTGGCGTTGACGTCGAATTGCGCCGTGATATGTGGGAGATGGTGCGTGGTTTGCGCGAAAACGGCGTCACCATCATTCTCACTACCCACTATATCGAAGAGGCCGAGGAAATGGCCGACCGCATCGGCGTCATCAGGAAGGGCGAGATCATCCTGGTCGAGGACAAAGCGGTGTTGATGGCGAAACTCGGCAAGAAGCAGCTGACGCTGCACTTGCAACGATCGCTGGCCAGTATTCCTGACAGTTTAGGCGGCAATCAGCTGGAGCTCTCCGCCGACGGCAACGAGCTGGTCTACACATTTGACGCCCAGAGCGAACAAACCGGGATTGCCGGCCTGTTGCGGCAACTTAGCGAGCACGGCATCGACTTCAAGGATCTGCAGTCCAGCCAAAGCTCGCTGGAAGAGATTTTCGTCAACCTGGTGAAAGCATAAGAAAGAAAAACATGAATCTTCACTCTATCCGCGCGATCTACATGTTCGAGATGGCGCGCACCGGGCGCACCCTAATGCAAAGCATCGCTTCGCCGGTGATTTCTACTGCGCTGTATTTCGTGGTGTTCGGCGCCGCCATCGGCGCCCACATGGTCAGCATCAACGGCGTCAGCTACGGCGCCTTCATCATTCCCGGCCTGATCATCATGTCGCTGATGACGCAAAGCACCGCGAATGCCTCGTTCGGTATCTACATGCCGAAATTCTCCGGCACCATTTACGAAGTGCTCTCTGCACCGATTTCCAGCGTTGAAATTGTCTGTGGCTATGTCGGCGCCGCCGCGACCAAATCGGTGATTCTCGGCCTGCTGATCCTGGCCACGGCGCGGGTCTTCATTTCTTTCGAGATTGCGCATCCGTTCTGGATGCTGGGGTTCCTGGTGCTGATCGCCGTCACCTTCAGCCTGTTCGGTTTCATTATCGGGGTCTGGGCCGACGGCTTCGAAAAGCTCCAGTTGATTCCATTGATGATCGTGACGCCATTGTCTTTCCTCGGCGGTAGTTTTTATTCGATCAACATGCTGCCGCCGTTCTGGCAAAAGGTCGCCTTGTTCAATCCGGTGGTCTACCTGATCAGCGGTTTCCGCTGGAGTTTCTATGACGTTGCCGACGTCAACGTCCTGGTCAGCGCCGGCATGACGCTGGCGTTCCTGGCGTTGTGCATGGGCGTCCTCTGGTGGATTTTCAAGACCGGCTATCGTCTCAAGGGGTAATGCAAGGCAGCCGCTCTTCCTGTTATTGATAAAGGGGGAGGGCGGTCTGCGGATTCATCATGGGGTCATATTTGGGATACATAATCCCAACAATGCGTTACTGGATTGTTACAAACATCCAGAAAGACGCCTGGTTTTACTGACCCCCATCGTGACGAACGCGCCATACCCGGCGCGTTCTTATTTCCGGAGACTGTTTAATGCATAAGAAATTTGGCAAGCCGGCACTGGTTGCCGCCACCTCAATCGCCTTGGCCGCCTGCGGCAGCAGTTCTGCACCCCTGACGGCGCAGATCCAGGAAGGCAGCGTACTGAAGATGGCGATTCTCGAGACCACCGATATCCATTCGAATGTGCTGGGATATAACTACTATGCACTGGCGCCGGATACCAGCCTCGGCCTCGATCGCACCTCGACCCTGATCCAGGGTGCGCGTGCAGAAAATCCGAACAACGTGCTGTTCGACGACGGCGATGTCATCCAGGGCACCTTGCTTGGCGATTACCAGGCGCAGGCAACGCCGGTCACCTGCAACGGCACGCTGGCCGTGCACAAAGTGATGAACGCGCTTAAATATGACGGCGGCGGCATCGGCAACCATGAATTCAACTATGGCTTGAACTTCCTCAGCCAGATCACCAACTCCGACCTGGGCGTCACCGGCATCGCCAAGCCGGCCGGCGCCTGCGGCGCGCCGGCATTCCCGCTGGTGCTCTCCAACGTCAACAGCGTCGCCAGCCAGAAACCGATTTTCAATCCCTATGCAGTGATTCCCAAGCAGTTTTCCGCCACCACGCCGGATGGCAAGACCATCGACGTCAGGCTCAACGTCGGCATTCTAGGCTTCGTGCCGCCGCAAATCATGGACTGGGACCAGAAAAACCTGGCCGGTAAAGTGTATGTCAACGGCGTGCAGGAAAGCGCCAACAAGTACGTGCCGCAATTGCGCAGCGCCGGTGCCGACGTCATCGTCGCCTTGTCGCACGGCGGTCTGGACGCTTCGCCATATAGTCCAAAGATGGAAAACGGCAGCCTGTACCTGTCTACCACCGGCATCGATGCATTGCTGGTAGGCCACTCGCATTTGATTTTCCCGCAAGCCAAGGAAGCCAAGGCGCCGGCGCTGGACGCTTCGCTGGCTGCGCTGCCGGCAAATATCGTCGACAGCAAAAATGGTTTCGTCAACAACGTACCGACCGTAATGGCGCAAAGCTGGGGCCGCCGTCTTGGCATCATCAAGCTGACTTTGCAATATACCGGCGGCAAATGGGTGATCCAGAAACCGCAAACAACGGTAGAGGCGCGTGGATTCAAATACACCGATGGCGTCACTAACGTCTCTGCAGATCCTGCCATTGCAGCCTTGGTGGATAGCGAACACAAGGCCACGATTGCCTACGCGCAGCAACCGCTGGGCACTACGACGGATTTCGAGATGTCCTCGTATTTCTCGCTGGCGGGCGATGTCGGAGCGATCCAGATCGTCAACCAGGCGCAAATCGATTACGTGAAAAATTTCATCGCGAACTCCACCGATGCTACGCTGTCCAGCTACAAGAACATCCCGGTGATCTCTTGCAGCGCGCCGTTCAAGGCCGGCCGCAACGGACCCTCGGATTTCACCGATGTAGCGCCGACCGCATCCAAGGCCAGTCCGTTCGCGCTGCAGGTACGCAATCCGGGCGATCTCTACCTGTACAGCAACAATAACCTCCAGGCCGTAAAGATCAAAGGCTCCGACCTGAAGAACTGGCTGGAAACCTCAGCTTCGCAATTCGGCAAAATCGATCCGAGCGTGACTGCAGAACAAGACCTGGTGCCGTCGTATTCAACGATCTACAACTATGACGTCTTTTACGCTGAAGGCAATGCGATGCAATACCAGATCGACGTCACCCAGCCGGTCGGTAGCCGCATCGTCAATTTGACTTACCAGGGCAAGCCGGTGGCCGCCACCGACGATTTTATCGTCGCTACCAATGATTACCGCGCCGGTGGCGGCGGTAACTTCCCGGGCATCGATGGCAGCAAAACCATCATCAAGTCACCCGACGCCAGCCAGGCAGTGGTCAGCAGTTATCTGCAAAAGCTGGGCAAAGTCACGCAGGCCAACAACGGCAGCGGCCAGAGCTGGAGTTTCGTCAAGGTCGCGACCAATGGTCCGGTGATACTACGTTCCACTCCCGGCAAGCTGGCAGTGGCGCAGGCGCTCGACCTCAGTCGCGTCACAGCTGAAGGCGCGCTTGATCCAAGCGGCTTTTCCAAATACGCAATTGACCTGAGCAAATAAACCGATGCGCCGGGCACCGTTCCGCGGTGCCTGGCCGGTTTGATAAAAATGAAGAGATATTTGAAATTCCCAGCGGTGCTAGCCCTCGTTTTGTCGCTTGCCGCATGTGGCCAGCAGCAAACAATGCCAGGCAGCGCGCAGCTGGAAAGCCTCGGCGTGCTGGCCAAACAAGGTCGGCAGACGCATGCGCTTGAAGAGCTCCAGACATGGGCCAGGCAAGGCTCCGCGGTAGCGCAGCGAGAACTGGCGCTAGCCTATGCAGACCAGGCCGCACATGCGAAGGACGCCGTGTTCTGGTTCACAAAAGCGGCGCAGGGCGGTGATAAGGAAGCGGCTTATGTGCTTGCCGGCGCCTACTATAACGGCAAGCTGGAGCTGGACAAAAATCCGGAGTTCGCCGTGCAATGGTACAAAAAGGCGGCAGCGCAAGATGACGAAAGGGCGCAGTTGATGTTGTCGCGCATGGCCAAGTATGGCGAGGGTATGCAAAAAGACTTGGCGCAATCGGTGTCCTGGCTGCAGCAAGCCAGCGCCAATGGCAATGCGCAGGCGATGTTCCTGCTCTCGAACGCGTATGAGGCTGGCGACGGCGTACAACGCGATCTGACGATGGCGCGCAGCTGGCTTGAAAAATCCGCGCAAGGCGATTTCCCTCCGGCCCTGCAGTCATTGGCGCTGGCGATGGATACAGGTGGATCGACGACGGAGAGCAATCCGGAGCGCTCCTACCACTTGCTCAAGGAGGCGACTGAAGAGCGGCGGATGCACTGGGATAAGGCCCAATGATAATCTTTGATCATGTCGGACATAATTTGGCAGTAGGGTGCATTCGGAATGCTTACTGTTCAATTCAAAACATCAAAAGTCGCTAACTATTTTCTCTTTAATTGTTTCCTCGTTCAGCATATCGTCGACCCTCCAGCGCGCATTGTGACTGCCCCTGATAATCGACCGCGTCGTAGCGGCCATCGGCCTGGCATCCCGGCTGGAGTTGGCGTGCAAGGCCGGATTGTTTGTCGGCCGCGGGATTGTCACCAACGCCTGGCTCTACACCAGCGCTTATGATGTCTATGCCTTGGGTGATTGTGAGGAAGTCAACGGCTTGGTGCCGCCGATAGATTTGACCAGCCAATGGGAAGCGGCGGAGAAGCTGCAGGAAGAGGGCGCGTTCAAGGGTATGCGGGCGGTGTACACCAATGGCAAGGAGGAAATATGCGGCTTTGCGCTGATGGGCAATTGCATCAAAGAGAAAGGCGCCATGCTGAAAACGCTGGAACCATGGTGGCTTGAAGTACTTTGGTTGACATTACCGGCTACCGTCGATGCGCAATGCCGGCAGCCGGTTTACCATTCGGCCAAGCCGTCTCTGGCAGTTTGTTCTGCCTTGGCGGCGCAGATACGATAATCCTCTTGATCGAGGGCGGAAAAGCCGCTGATACGCATCGCTTGGAGAGTTTGCGTCAGTTCCGGCATCCGGCTACAGGTCGCCAGCGCCTGGCGCAGTTGCGCCACAGCGGCGGCCGGCGTGGCCTGAGAGGTAATCAGAGGCAAGCCGGGCATCGGGCTGGTGAAGTCGATAGAGGCAAGCCGGTCGAAAGTAGCCGGTTCTTGCTGACGCAGCAGAAAGGCGCTGACGCAATCGATAGCTGCAATATCTGCTTCGCCGCTAGCGATCATTTGCGCTGAACGGCGATGCGCACCGCTAAACAGCACTCTTGAAAAAAATCGTCCATCGACCGCTAGCGGCGCAACCGCGCTACGCAGTGCGTGATATCCGGATTGCGAATGCCGCTCATTGCAGACGGCAACCGCGTCGCGAAACCCGGCCAGCGGCTTGTTGCAGTCTTCTTTGCGCACCAGCAGGCTGCTGCTGTAAGCGCTTTGCTGGCAGCCTGGTACATCGAAATGAAAAGCGCCGAGGACCTGCACCTTGCCGCGTAGCAAGGTGGAAACGGGAAAGCCGCAAGACTGGCTCAGCAGCAAATCGTTGCGCTGCCAGTGCTGCAGCAGATCGTCGGGCTGGTCGAGCGTCAGCGGCACATCATGTATGCCGGTGCGTTGTAACGTCTGCCTCAATGTGCTCCAGAAGATACGCAAGTGATCCTCTGGAAACGGATACATCGGCAGCGCGCAGATCATGCACTGCTCCTGCTTTGTACACGATTGTCCGACTGTGGAGACAACTTTTGCGCCAGCAATTCGAATAACTGGTCGGCGACAATGGCCTGCAACCCGACCAGCAGCGCGCCCTGGATCACATAAGCGGTATTGAAGCCGCTGAGGCCGACGATAATCGGCAAGCCCAGCGTTTTGGCGCCCACAGTGGAAGCAATCGCCGCTGTGCCGATATTGATCACCATCGAGGTCCGTACCCCGGCCAGTATCACCGGCGCCGCCAGCGGCAACTCCACTCGCCACAAAATCTGGGCGCGGCTCATGCCGATGCCGCGCGCCACTTCCAGGATCGGTTGGGGAATCGAGGACAGGCCCGTCATGGCGCCTTGCGCAATCGGCAAGATGCCATACATGACCAGCGCTATCAGTGCGGGAGTCTCGCCAAAACCGACCAATGGCACCGCCACTGCTAGCACCGCCACTGGCGGGAACGACTGGCTGATGGCCAGCACCGTTTCAAGCAGGGAACGGAACGCCTTTCCTGCAGGCCGGGTCACCAGCAATCCGGCGCCAATACCTGCCAGCACAGCGATGCCGCCTGATATCGACACAATGTACAGATGGGCCAGCACCAGTCCGAAAAAGGATTCTTGCATGTAAAGCGGCCGCTCCAGATCCGGGAAAACAGCGCGAAACAGCGGGGCAGCCAACGGCATGCCAAAGGTAAGGCCGGCCAGCAGCAGGCTGCTTATGGCGAGCCAGCGATGGCGCCCCAGGCTGCTACGTAGTTGGCTGGCCAGGCTCATGTCGGTGCGCCCAGCAAGTCGGAGAAATGCAGTACGCCTGCGGACTGGCCATGTTCATCCACGACCGGCAGGATGTCTACCTTGCGGGTAATGAAAGCGGACAGCGCTTCGCGCAAAGTGTCGTTGCTGCGAATCGGCTCGCCGGCGATGGTATCTCCAGCGCGAACGCGGTCTGCGACCTTGTCCAATCCAAGCAAGCGGATACCGACATCGCTCTGGCCGACAAAACCGCGCACAAAATCGCTGGCGGGGGCGAGCAGGAAATCACGTGGCGTTCCTTGTTGCGCAATCCGGCCCTGATCCATCAATACAATCCGTTCGCCCAATGCCAGCGCTTCGTCGATATCGTGGGTGACAAGCACAATGGTCTTGCCTGACATGGCGTGGATGCTGGCAAGTTCCTGCTGCAAACTGGCGCGGGTGACCGGATCCAGCGCGCCGAACGGCTCGTCCATCAACAACACTTCCGGATCCGCCGCCAATGCGCGCGCAACGCCGACTCTTTGCTGCTGGCCGCCGGAGAGCTGGTGTGGATAGCGCTGAAGAAACACCTCCGGCGGCAGATGGAGCAGCGACAGCAGTTCGCTCACACGTTCCCGGATCCGTGCTTTTGGCCATTTCAGCAAAGTCGGTACGGCGGCGATATTCTGTTCCACGGTCCAGTGCGGAAACAAGCCGACCGACTGGATCGCGTAGCCGATACGCCGCCGCAGCTGCTCCGGCGAATAGTCGGCAATGTCTTTTCCATGCAACTGGATGTTGCCGCTATCGGGTTCCAACAGACGGTTAAGCAATTTCAGAAAGGTGGATTTGCCGGAGCCTGAGCTACCGATCAACACTATCAGTTCACCGGCCTTGATCGTCAGCGACATTTCGCTGACTGCCGCACGGCCGTCGAAGGATTTGCAGATGTTGTCGATTTCAATCATCGATTTTCCTGACTAACAATGAAATTACCACCTTGAAGGCAGTATCGACGGCAATTGCCAACAAAACGACCGGAATCACGCCTAGCAGCACCAGATCCAGCGCGCTGCTGGCCATGCCTTGAAACATCAGCGTGCCGAAGCCGCCGGCGCCGATCAGCGCCGCCACTTCCACTAGTCCCACGGCCTGCACAGTGGTGACGCGGACGCCGTTCAGGAATACCGGCAGGGCCAGCGGCAGCTCGACCTTGAAAAAAAGTTGCGATGGCGACATGCCGATGCCGCGCGCAGCTTCGCGCACCGAAGCCGGCACCTGTTCCAGCCCGGCCAGGGCGCTACGGGTCATCGGCAGCAGCGAGTACAGCACCAGCGCCAGCAATGCCGGCGACATACCGATCCCGCTAATCCCGGAGCCTGGCAGCAAGACGCCGAGCAAGGTCAGCGGCCCGATCAACAGGCCGAACATCGCAATCGATGGGATGGTCTGTATCACATTCAAGACTGGAAACAATAACTTGTGCAGACGTCGGCTGCGGAACGACAAGACGCCGAGGGTTGTGCCGATCAGGATTGCAGGCAGCACCGAAAAGAACACCAGTTGCAAATGGCGCAACAGAGCCAGGTCGAAGGTGTCCAGATGGTTGTGATATTCCTTGAGCAGAGAAAGGCTGTCCGATTGGCCCGTCAGCAGCAAACCGGCGGCAGGCAACGCCGCCGTCATGACCACCGCGACCCGGGCCGGCACGGGAAGCGACAGGCCGCGCAATGCTTCGGTCAGTTGCAGCCAGGCAGTCAGGGCAAGGACCCAGAAAGCGCCGCCAAACGAAACCCGCGCCAGCGAATCGGCGCCGCCGCTACGCAGCTGGGCTTCCTGGCCGGCCACTGCCAGCAAGCCGGCGCTGAACAACGCCACTGAAATCACCAGCAATATCCGGCTTATGCGATTAGCGCGCAACCAGGGCGCGGCTAGCAAGGGCAGCGCCGGAATCGCCAGCAGCCAATTTGGCCCAGGGCGGCTGAACAGCTCGCCTAGATATATACCGTGGCCGCTGAGCAGGCGGTTAGGGGCAAACGTGAGCAGCGGCAGGGTCACGGCGGCGAGCACCGCCAACGCCGCGAGCAGCAGATGTACAGGGTTTTGCAGCTTGATGGACGATGGCGCCAGTTTGACAGACCGCGGCGGCAGGTTTGCAAGGCGCTCCGCCGTCATTTAATAAAGCCTTTGCTGCGCAGATAGTCACCAGCGATTTTGCGGGCGTCGCGGCCCTCGATGGCGATGCCAGCGTTGAGTTTTTGCAGGGTCACGCTATCGAGCGAGTTGAAGACCGGTTTCAGCAGCTCGGCGATCTTGGGCTGCCTCGTCAGCGCATCGCTACGTATTACCGGAGTCGGCGCATAGACCGGCTGCACCGCCTTGACGTCATCCAGCGTAACCAGATCCAGCGCCGCCACCGCGCCATCTGTGCCGTAGACCATCGCAGCGTTGACGCCGGAAGTCTGTTCCGCAGCGGCCTTGATGGTGGCGGCTGTATCGCCGCCAGCGAGAGTCAGCAACTGGTCCTGCTTCAGCTTGAAACCGTAAGCGCCTTCAAAGGCCGGCAAAGCATCCGGGCGCTCGATGAATTCTGCCGAAGCCGCCAGCTTGATCTTGCCGCCCTGGCTGATCCAGCGCCCCAGGTCCGCCATGGTTTTGAGCTTGTTCGCCTGCGCGATTTCCTTGCGGATCGCAATCAGCCAGGTATTGTTGGCTGGCGAAGGCGTCAGCCAGACCACGTGGTTTTTGTCGAAATCCAGCTTTTTTACCAGCTGATAGCCGTTGCCGGCATTCTTCCAGGCCGGGTTGTTACCATCGGAAAAGAAAAAAGCGCCGTTGCCGGTGTATTCCGGATAAATATCGATGTCGCCTGCCAGCAATGCGCCACGCACGACCTTGGTGGTGCCCAGTTGTTGTCGATTGACTGTCTTGATGCCGTTTGCTTCGAGCACCAGCTGGATCATGTTGCCCAGCAGCGCGCCTTCAGTGTCGATCTTGGAGCCTACCCGGATCGGATCGGCCGCCTGCGCGTTGCAGGCCAGCAAGGAAGTGAACAATGTAAATGTGAGAACGGCGGTCAGCTGGCGGATGAACTGGTTCATATTGCTTTCGTTGTTGTGACGCAAATTCAGGCAAACGGGTGAACATCGGCAATCACCGGCGTGTTGCGATAGCGCCACAGCAAAGGCAGATAACCGTGTTCGACGAACCCTTCGGACTGCTCCAGGTAACTATCGCGTTTGGCCAGGTAGGCTAGCCGCAGATGAAACCAGGGCAGTCGGGGATGAAGGTGATGTACCAGATGATAATTCAGATTCAGAAATAATAGGCGCCATGGCCATGCCGCCTCGTTGATGACGGAGCGCGCATGTTCGGCGGTCTCCGCCCGATGTTCAAACAAGGAGCGCACCATGGTCAGGCTTAACGCCGGGTAGGCAATCATCAGTACATAGAAGAATGGCGATATGCCTGCACGCTGAAGAAATGCCAGCATCCCGGCCAGCAAGAAGGCGTGGCCGCCCCAGGTAATTGCGGTTTTACGGTTGCGCGACAGCCAGGCTGTACGAATGGTTTGCGACCACGCATATGCCGGACCGATCAGCAGGCGGCCAGCCGACGTGTTGCGAAAACGTCGCCATTGCAAGCGGCGGTCGCTATGGGGTGGCAGCATTTGAGACACATAATAGGTTTCCGGATCGACGCCAGGCAGCGTCAGGGTCTCGTTATGGTGATGACCGAGATGGCTGTCGCGGTATACCGCATACGGATACCACACTGCCAGCGGCAACTGGCCAAGCAGGGCGTTGAAGCGCGTGTTGGCTGTCGGATGGCCGTGAATCAGCTCATGTTGCAGCGACATGTACCAGGCAGTCAGGATAATGAGCAGAGGTGTTCCCAGCCAGGGACCAAGCGCCTGCCAATGCAGCACGCAAACTAGCCAGCCGCCGTAGATTATGAAGATCAATCCCCATGTCGGCAGCTCTAGCCGCGACCACCAGGCTGCGGCTGGAAATAGGTTGTTTCCGGCGGTAGCGGTATTCGGACCGGTGTGGACAGGCAGACGCGCAGCCGCGCTCTGGAAGAAAGAGTACATGGGCGGCTCTCCATTGGTTTTTCACCAATATAGAGCGCTTAAGCCGGATAGCGGAACGAATCATTTTGAGTATGCATATGCAAATTCGGAGGATGCGAGCGCAGTCTCTTTTTGCCTGTTTTAAACTGGAAAACAAAGAAACAAAAAAACAAAAAAACAAAAAAACAAAAAAACAAAAAAACAAAAAAACAAAAAAACAAAAAAACAAAGAAACAAAGAAACAAATGCAGCTGGTTGCATTTCTGCCGCAAACCATATTCCCCGGATAAAATCTCAAAATGCGCAGGAACTCAGATATTGGCCTGCAAGATCCGGGTAATGCGTTGTTGCAAGACCGGTATCAATTCGGTTTCAAACCACGGATTACGTTTGACCCACAGATTGTTCCGCGGACTCGGATGCGGCAGCACCATGATGTCCTTCGCTCGATTCGGCCAATCTTGGACGGCTTCGGTAAGAGAGCTGTATTTATCAGGGAAATGGTAGGCCAGCGCGTACTGGCCGATCACCAGGGTCAGCTCGACATGCGCCAGCTGAGACAGGATCCTGGCCCGCCATTTTGGCGCGCATTCGGGACGAGGCGGTAAATCTCCGGACTTTCCAGTGCCAGGGTAGCAAAACCCCATAGGCAAGATGGCCAACATTTTTTCATCATAAAAAACCTCTCTGTCGATCCCCATCCAGTCGCGCAGCCTGTCGCCACTGGCGTCGTCGAAGGGTACGCCTGACAAATGCACCTTTTTACCAGGAGCCTGGCCAGCAATGAGGATCCGCGCAGCCGGATGCGCCTGAAGCACCGGATTGGGGCCGAGCGGCAGGAATTCGGCGCAGACATCGCATTGATGGACGTCTTTCAGCAAGGACCTGAACTGAGGAGAGATCATACAGTCTTTCTTATTTCAAAAAATGGCATACGCATGCAGCAAATAATGCGCTGGCAATGACCATTGATCAAGGCATATGAGGTGCTGCCATGCCAGTTGGCATTGCTGTAACCTTCACTTCTTGAGCAGCCGCCAATCGCAAAACACCTGTTTCTACGGTGACTAGAACCCGTCTGCAGGAAGACGGCGCCAAGATAAGATATGCTCTTTTCACCCGTCCACAACAAAGCGGAAGACACCAATGATTACCTTCGAGATGAGCGACAAGATCGGCGATCTGGAACGTATTGTTGAGCTACAGCAGATCAATCTTCCGGATGCTGTTGCTTCCGACCAGCGGCTGACGGAAGGCTTCGTCACCATGCAATACACGGTCCAAGAGTTGCAACTCATGTGCGGCGCGTACCGGCATGCCGTAGCAAAATCCGACGGCATCGTCATCGGTTATGCCCTGACCATGATGAAGGATTGCCGGACTTCTTTCCCATTTCTCGACAGCATGTTCGATGACGCCGAGGCTGCCGTTTTTGACGGCAGGCCGCTGCGAGATCATCCTTATTTTTTCATGGGGCAAATCTGTGTCGACAAGGCGTTCCGCGGCAAGGGTGTTTTCAGGAGGCTCTACGAAACGCTGAGAGAGCACATGCGCACTGAATGTGATTTTATTGTTACAGAGGTGTCGGTCAATAATCCCCGATCCCTGGGGGCGCACCGGCAAATCGGATTCACGGATATCGCACATGGCGGCGCGGGAAGCACGGAATGGCGCGTGATTGCATGGGACTGGCGTTGATGACCCTGGTCTTGGCATATTTATTGCGTAAGATTGTATGCGCGCCAGTCCGGCACGATCGCGGTTACACTGCTTGAAGCGCCGCGACTATCCCTCCATCAATATCTTCATTCAGGTGAATCTGATGAGACTTGCAAAACTGCTGCTTCTGCTGTCCCTCAATGCATTCCTTGTGTGTGCACAGAGTGCACGCGCCGACGGTTTGAGCGATGTCCAGAAACGCGGCATCCTGCGGGTAGCCGTGCCGCAGGATTTCGCGCCGTTCGGCTCCGTCACGCCAGGCCTGAAACTGCAAGGACTGGACATTGATGTCGCAGCGCTGATCGCCAAGAACATGGGTGTGAAGCTGGAATTGGTGCCGGTCAGCAGCGCTAACCGCATCGCCTATCTGCAGACGCACAAGGCCGATCTGGTGATATCCACCTTGGGCAAGAACGCCGAGCGTGAAAAAGTCATCGCGTTTTCGCAGCCGTATTCGCCCTATAACAATAGCGTTTTCGGTCCGGCCGGGATTAAGGTCTCAGGTCCTGCCGATTTGGCAGGCAAGACCATCGGCGTGGCGCGGGGCACTTTCCAGGATAGCCAGCTTACCGATACCGCACCGGCGAGCGCCACCATCAAACGCTATGAAGATAACAACGGCATGATCTCCGCATATTTGGCTGGGCAGGTGCAACTGGTCGGCACCGGCGATTTCGTCGCTGTAGCGCTGGCGGGAAAGGCGGCCGGCAACAAGCCGCAAATGAAATACATCATCCAGGAATCAGCCTGCTATGTGGGTTTGTTGAAGGAAGAACCGGCGTTGATGGCGAGCGTCAACGCCGCGCTGACGCAAGCGAAGAAAGATAATGCGCTGAATGGCATCGTGCAAAAATGGCTGAATGTGCCGTTGCCCGGAAAGCTGGCGAAACAGCTTGAATGAACTGCCTTTAGTGATTTTCCAATAGTAGAACGCCCATTACCGCTGCGGATAAGGCGACTTGCCGCCATCGCTGATGAATTGATCGATCCGCGCATTCAGTACCGGCAGCGGGACCGAACCGGTGGACAGCACGGCATCGTGGAAGGCCCGGATGTCGAATTTTGTCCCAAGGGCTTGCTCGGCGCGGGTGCGGTCATCACGTATCGCCATCTCGCCCAGGTAATAGGACAAGGCCTGGGCCGGCCAGCTGATATAGCGATCAACTTCGGTTTCGATTTCATGATCGGCCAGCGCGGTGTTCTCGCGCAGGTAATCCTGCGCTTGTTCGCGCGTCCAATGCAGATGATGCAGGCCGGTGTCGACTACCAGTCGCGCCGCACGCCAAGCCTGGTAGCTCAGGTAACCGAAACGTGCGTAGGGCGTGGTGTACATGCCCATTTCCTGGCCCAGGTATTCGCTATACAGCGCCCAGCCTTCACCGTAGGCCGAGATGTAGTTGCGGCGACGGAAGTCGGGCAAGCCATCCATCTCGGCGGCCAGCGGCATCTGCAAGGCATGGCCGGGTGAAGATTCGTGCAGCGTCAGTGCCGGCAACGAGTAAGTCGGGCGGGAAGGCAGGTCATACGTATTGACCAGGTAGGTGCCCGGGCCGCCCCGGCCACTGGTATAGATCGGCGCCAGCTCTGCCGGCACCGGTTCGATCGCAAAGCGACGTCGCGGCAGGCGGCCGATGTAGTCGCCAACCTTACCATCAACCTGCTTGGCGATCCATGCAGCGTCCTTGAGCAATTCGTCCGGTGTCTTGGCGTAGAACTGCGGGTCGGTACGCAGGAAATGCAGGAAATCGGCAAAGCTGCCCTTGAAGCCGGTCTCCTTGATGGTGTCCAGCATCTGCTGATGAATGCTGGTCATTTCCTGAAGCCCCAGCGCGTGGATCGCATCGGGGTTCATGTCCAGCGTGGTGTATTCGAGAATCTGTGAGCGATAGAACGCTTTGCCGTCAGGCAGGTCTTCAGCGGCGAGACTGTCGCGCGCTTTGGGGATGTACTCGTTGCGCATGAAGGCGAGTAGCTTGGCGTAGGCGGGGATGACATCATGCTTGATTGCAGCGAGTGCTTCGGCGCGAAGCCGGGCTTGTTCCTCTGCCTGAATGACTGTGGGCATTTTCTTGTAAGGCGTGTAGAACAGGTTCTGCTCGCCGATGGCGTCGGCGATGGTCGCGATCGCCTCATCACGTCCCTTGAGGATGATCTTCGGCTGGACGAAGCCGTGCGCCAGGCCTAAACGCATATTGGCGATCTGCTCGTCGAAATAGCGCGGCATATCATGCAGCTGGCCGAGATAGTCCTGATAGCTCTTCAGAGAAGTAAACGTGCCGCGTGCGGTAAAGCCGAGATCGCTCCAAAACGCCGAATCGCTGTTGAACGGCATTTCCCACATGCGGAATTTCTGTCTTGCCAGCAGTACTTCGATCTGTTGTTTGTAGACGGCGTAATTGACCGGGTCCTCGCCTTTCAACCGATTCTTGGGGATCGCATTGAGCCGATTGAGCACCTTGGTCCAGTACTGCTCGCGCATGGTTTGGGCAGCGGCGTCCACTTTGGGCAGATGGTCGGCTGGAGACCCCTGGCTGTCCTCATCGTCAGCGCCGGCAAACTGTTGCTGACGCCACAGCCATTCCTGCGTGTACAGCGCATGGAACTGCTGGCTGGCGTCGGTCACGGGTGGTGCGGTAGCAGCAAGCGCGGCAGCCGCTGAGAAGATGTACAGTCCAAACAAGCAGGCAAAGCGTGCGCGCGAAGATATCATCGGAACCGTTTCTGTCGATAGTGATGCGATCATGCATAGGCGCAGACCGCCAGGATAAAAAGCCTGGAAAAAGGCCACAGACCGTCTTCAGGTCGGCTTGACCTCTTCAAAGCGGCGTGCCAGTTCCTGGCGCAACTGCTTGCGCAGGATGGCGCCTTCAAAGCGCCGTTTCTCCTCAGCGCTGAACGGCCGCAACGGTGGTACGGCGATCGGCCGCCGTTCGTGATCCACGGCCACCATCGTGAAAAAACAACTGTTCACATGACGCACCACTTGGGTGCGGATGTCCTCGGCCACGACCTTGATGCCGACTTCCATCGATGAAGTGCCTGTGTGGTTGACGCTGGCCAGGAAGCTGACCAGCTCGCCGACATGAATCGGCTGGCGGAAAGTGACCTGGTCCACACTCAGGGTCACCACGTATTGCGCCGCATAGCGGCTGGCGCAGGCATACGCCACCTGGTCGAGCAGCTTGAGAATGGCGCCGCCATGGACGTTACCGGAAAAATTAGCCATATCGGGCGACATCAGTATGGTCATGGTGAGCTGGTGAGATGGCATATCCATAGTTGACGGTGTTCTCTTTGTTCTAAAAGTGGGAAAGGGCGGCTACAAGCCTATCCTAAAATGCCCGGCGCGGGCAAGGCACGGGGCCGATATCATGGACAAAACCCAGGATCGGCGACGGTATTATAATGAGATCCGTTGCTGGCCGGCATTGCCCTGGACGATACCGGCGCATTCACTCGCGGTGCGATGAAAAGCCTCCCCGGTGAAAATTGGCAAATTCCGAAAAACGAATAAAACATTTTGCCAGGTCAAAAAGGAGTCGGTCCATGCGGTATTTACTAGCATTACCTTTCATCGGCCTTTTGTGGGTGCCATTTTATAACCATGAATTGCCCGCCTTGTTCGGCTTTCCCTTCTTTTACTGGTATCAATTTCTCTGGGTGCCGTTGACTGCGCTCATCATCTGGCTGGTCTATCGCAACGACCTGAAAAAGGGAGTCGAATAATGGATGGCCAGATCAACTGGACCGCGCTGTCGGTTTTTGTATTTTTCTTCGCACTCGTCACGGTGATGGGTTTCTGGGCCTCGCGCTGGCAAAGCGGCAAAAGCAACAAGGGGCAGCATCTGGATGAATGGGGCCTGGGCGGCCGTAACTTCGGCACCTGGATCACCTGGTTTCTGGTCGGCGGCGATTTCTATACCGCCTATACCGTGATTGCCGTCCCAGCGCTGGTCTATGCGGTGGGCGCTTACGGCTTCTTCGCCTTGCCCTATACGATCCTGGTGTATCCGATCGTGTTCGTGATCATGCCCAAGCTCTGGCATGCCGCCCATAAGGCGGGTCATGTGACCGCTGCCGATGTCGTCTACGGGCGCTACTCCTCGCGCAAGCTGGAATTCGCGATTGCGCTGACCGGCGTGTTTGCCACCATGCCTTACATCTCGCTGCAGCTGATCGGTATGGAAGTCGTGATCAAGGCGCTCGGCATCAGCGGCGAGCTGCCATTGCTGGCGGCCTTCGTGATACTGGCCCTGTACACCTATTCGGCCGGGTTGCGGGCACCGGCGCTGATCGCTTTCGTCAAGGATCTGATGATCTATATCGTGGTCCTCGTCGCAGTGGTGCTGGTGCCGATGAAACTGGGCGGGTACGGCGTGGTGTTCGCTTCCGCCAGCGATGCTTTCGCCGCCAAAGGCGGTGCAACCGGGCTGACCTTGAAATCTGCGCAAATCCTGCCGTTTGCCACCTTGGCGCTGGGTTCGGCCATGGCGGCGTTCATGTATCCGCACACGCTGACCGGTATTTTTGCCGCCAAGAGCGCCGACACCATCCGCAAGAATGCCGTTTTCCTGCCAGCCTATACCGTGCTGCTTGGACTGATCGCCTTGCTGGGTTTCATGGCATATGCAGCGCATATCAAGGTGGAAAACAATAACGACGTAGTGCCGGCCCTGTTCAATGCACTGTTTCCAAGCTGGTTCAGCGGCTTTGCGTTTGCGGCTATCGCCATCGGCGCGCTGGTGCCGGCTGCGGTGATGTCGATCGGCGCAGCCAATCTGTTCACCCGCAATTTCTGGAAACCGTACGTCAATCCGGAGGTCACGCCCGCCGGCGAGGCCAAGGTTGCCAAGATCGTTTCGCTGGCGGTCAAGCTCGGCGCGGTAGTGTTCATTCTTTTCTTGCCGACCAAGTTCGCGCTTGATCTTCAACTGCTGGGCGGCGTCTGGATCCTGCAAACCTTTCCTGCCGTGGTCTTCGGGCTATTCTTCGGCTGGTTCGGACCGAATGCCTTGCTCGCCGGTTGGGCGGTGGGTATTGCCGGTGGCAGTTGGCTTGCCTATGCGGACGGCATCAAGCCTGTGCATACCTTGCACTTCGGCGGCGACAGTTATACCGTCTACACGGGTCTTCTGGCGCTGTTGCTCAATGTTGCGGTCGCGGTTGTGATTCAGCTATTGTCGGGCGGACGCTCCAAACAACAACTGTCGGCTGATGCGGCATCTTGATCGCCAGGTGAAAAACGCTTGTGCATGCCGGGCTTTCCAGAAGAAAGCCCAGCATGCAGACCCATCAACCGGATTTATGAAAAATCAGCCTTCAAAGTGAGAAAAGCCTGGCGCGGCGGAATCGGATAGGTGTTGTAAGTACCGCTGGCGGCGCCGACTACTACTTCCAATACCCCCTGGCGGTTAGCCAGGTTGGCCACGTTGAAATTCCAGCGCGGATTTTTCAGCAAACTACCCATGTACGGCAGCTTGCCTGACAGGTTCAAGCCCATCAGGAAATAGCTGGAGACATGCAAGTCGTTGGTATAGGTCGCATAACGCTTGCCGACGAAATCGCCGATCAGCTGGACTTCAACTCCGGCCACGGTCGCAGTGGCGACGAATTTATTCATCCAGGTAGGCGCCCCTGGCACAGTCTTGCCCGCAGTCTGCACCACGCTCGTGCCCGACGTGTAGTTGTCTTCGTATTGGGAGTGATTGTAAGAGATGGCGTCGTAGAACGAGACGTTGTTGCCGAAGTGCAGGGTGCCTGCCAGGTCGACGCCATCGGTTTTGACGCTGCCGACGTTGGCCAAAATAGCGTTACCGCCGATGATCGAACTGATGACCGGAGTAGGGCTGATCGATAGCAGGCGGTTGCTGAAATCCACATGGTAGAGGTCGATCTGGCCGTCGAATGCTTTGACGACGCCCCAGTCCAGTTGTCGCGTATCGCGCAAGCCTAGCTCATAGGTAATCGACGTTTCCGGTTTGGCCGTGGACTTGAACAGGTCGAACGCCTGTTGGCTGGCCAGGCTCCATGGCGATGCGCCGCCTGCGCCGTAAGTAACGAACTGGCGCATGTTCTTCTGGATATTGGCGAATATCTGGTCTTGTTTCGACAAATCCCAGCGCACACCCACACCCGGCAGGAACCAGCTCTTGGTCACGATTTCCCCGACCGGCAAGGCTTGCGATCCGTTACCGATTGCCGCCGGCGCTTCCTGCACCGGGAACTGGCCGTCGGCGAATTGCAGGCTGGACTTGAAGCCGGCTTGCAGCGCCAGGTTCGGCCGCAATTTCCATTCATCCTGCAAGTGGAACTGGGCCACCTTGTTGTCAATGCCGCTGCCATATTGGGTAATCAGCGGATTCGATGGACGGGTGTAAGGCGAGCTCGGATTGTTGACATCCAAGGCGTACCAGCGGCGATAGGCCTCCGAACGGTTGTGCTCCAGCCAGATACCGGTCTCGATCTGATGGTTGCCAAGGTCCCAGTGCAGCGTCGAGATATAGCCGTCGCGGTTGATGGTGTATTCGGTGGTGCGGGTGGCGTAGCCGGAATTGCCAAAGACCTGCTTCAGGTTCTGGTTCGGATAGTACACCGCGAACAGCGCCGGCAAGCCCGCCACGCCGATCGGGCCGGCAACCACGCCGACGCCATCGTCATGATGGAAATAGATCTGGTTGGTCCAGGTCAGATCAGGACTGATATTGGCTTCGTATTTGGCGTAGGTCAAAAAATCGGTACGCTGCGCATCGCTGTAATAGTTGTGGTAGTTGTTGCCATCGGCCGCCGGCGTGGCTCCGGTCGGCGACAGATACGCTTGCGCCGCAGCGAAATTCGGGTACAGGAAGGAACGCGTGTAGGGCGCGCTGGTTTCGCCTGCCACATGCACGGTCGAATCTTCGTTGGGTTCAGTCTTGTCGGAATAATCGGCAAACAGGGTCAGCCTGCCCGCGCTGCTATCGTGCACGAATTTGGCGTTGAACTGGTCGTTGCTCTGGCGGCCGTTGAAATCCCAGGCACGGGCTTCATGGTGCAGCGCTGAAAAATAGGCGCTGTTGCCATCGCCGAATTCACCGGTATCGACACGGATAAAGGTTCGCGACGTATTGTGGCTGCCGACGGTTTGCTGGACGTTGACGTTGTACTTCTGCAGCGGATCGCTGGAAAAGGTGTCGATGGTGCCGCCCAGGTTGCTGGTGGATGCCGTGCCCAGATCGCCGGCGCCAGTCGACAGGACCACGCTGCGCACGTTTTCGCTCGTGACGGCGCGTTGCGGCGACAAGCCGTTGTAGTTACCGTACTGCTGGTCGCCGAGCGGCACGCCATCCATGGTGTAGCCGAGCTGCTGGCCGTTGAAGCCATGCACGAACAGCGACAGGTTCTGTTCATTGTTGCCCCAAGGGTCGGCCGTCTGGAAGCTGACGCCAGGCAGCGTTTCCAATGCCTTCAGAGGATTCACGCCAGGCAGGATTTTCTGGATTTCATTGCCGCTCATGGATACCGTTGAACGCGTCTTGCGTGTTGAAATTTCGACGGTGGTTATCTGGCCGCCGTCTTTATCCGGCGCAGCCTCTGTTCCGCCGGTAGTGGTAGCGCTAACGTCTTGAGCAACAGTTTGTGCAGCTGCGTGGCCGCCGGCCAAGCTGGCGCAAAGCGCGGAAACAGCGAAAGCGATGCGCGCAGATTTACGGCGCACTACGGGATGCGAATGCTTGTTCATCAAAGACCTTTGGAAGGAAACAGGGGACGGAAAGTCGTCGTGCGAGAGACTAGCCTGCTGTCGTTACAGGGGAATGACGAACAATCCATGATGTGCAAGGCATGTGGCTTTTACGCCACTCGCTTCGCATTTCCAGAGGAGATGGAGATACAGTGCCGGTTGTCAGAGACCGGCTTTTTAAAGCAGCTTTCGATTGCTTTTTACCGCTCCGCTGTTTGCATATCAATAATCTTACGAAAGCTGCGGCGTTTCAAACCGGCGGTTTTCAAGCACCGGTAAAACACTCCTTGCATAGGCGATGCGCAGCGGGTCGATCTCGGCGAAAATCAGCGCCGGTCCTTCTGCGGCGCGCGCCACGGCCACTCCCAGGGGATCTACCACCATGCTATTGCCGATATTGCGCGGTCCGCATTCGCCGGCAGCAGCGACATAACAGGTGTTTTCCAATGCCCGAGCGGTAACCAGTACCTCCCAATGCGCTTCCTTCAGCGGTCCTCTGAGCCAGGCGGATGGAAGAACCAGCAACTCGGCGCCGTCCAGCACCAGGCGGCGCGCCAGTTCTGGGAAACGGACATCGTAGCAAGTCATCAAGCCAACCTTGAGACCCGCAACCTCCAGCAAAGGAGGAATCGCATCGCCGGGGCTGACGTTGGTCGACTCTTTCACGGAAAACGCGTCGTACAGATGCAGTTTGCGATATTGCGCAATGATTTCTCCGTTGCGCATCGCGATGAGCAGGTTGAAGACCCGTTCATGCCCGGCCGGGACGTGGACGCACATGACCACGGTAAGGGCAGAACCACGGCTGGCGGCCAGAAGCTGGGTCACGAACGGACCGTCCAGCGGTTGCGCCGACTTGAGCACAATATCGGGATCGGCAATGTCCCGCGCCAACACGCCTTCCGGCAACACCAGCAGATCAGCGGCGGCCTGTTGTGCTTGCGCCATCAAATCGATGCAAGTCTTTACATTTTCCTGCCATTCCCGCCTGACGGCAAACTGTCCGAGAGCAACTTTCATAATACGCGTCCGTTTGTATGCTTGAATAGAAGTCTACACCCGCTTGGCGAGAAACGGCTTTGCCCGATGTGCCACGACACTGGGGCGTATCGGACGCTTGGCCATATGCCGGCAAGGCCGGGCTGTTCCTGACGTTCGATAATGACGCGCCCATGGTTTTCAATATCGTCTTTGCACGTAGAATGGGTGATAGTAAAGAGGTAGCGCAGGATTGCGTTATCTCTCAGCGGCAATCTGCATGATGCAACTTCCTTTGATCAACGCGAAGGCGGAGGACACATGAACCAGCGATACGACGCAATTGTCATCGGCACCGGGCAGTCCGGTCCATCCCTGGCGGTACGGCTGGCGCAAGCCGGCCGCAAGACCGCCATCATAGAACGCAAGCGATTTGGCGGCACCTGCGTCAATAACGGCTGCATACCGACCAAGACCCTGATCGCCAGCGCTCGGGTGGCGCACATGGCGCGGCGCAGCGCCGAATTCGGTGTGCTGATCGACAGCCCCGTAAATGTCGACATGGCGCTCGTCAAAGCGCGCAAGGATTTGATCGTCAAGCAATCCAATGAAGGCGTCGCCACATGGCTCAGGAACACGCAAAACCTGACGGTGATCGAGGGACATGCCCGCTTTGAGGGACCACACACGATACGCGTCAACGGTGACTTGCTGGAAGCGGATGAAATTTTCATCAATGTCGGTGGCCGCGCCGCGGTACCTGATCTGCCGGGCCTGACAGAGATCGACTACCTGACCAATTCCGGCATGATGGAGGTGGATTTCCTGCCGCAGCACTTGCTGATTGTCGGCGGCAGCTACATCGGACTGGAATTCGCCCAAATGTATCGCCGCTTCGGCAGCGAGGTCACTGTGATAGAGGGCGGCCCGCGTCTGATTGGCCGTGAAGACGAGCAGGTGTCGGCACGCATCCGAGACATACTGGAAGGTGAAGGTATACACATCAAGCTCGCTGCCAGGATCCAGCGTGTCGAAAAGCGCGACGGCGCGTTGGTGCTGACGGTGGACGACAATGAGACTCTGCACGAGATATCGGGCTCGCATTTGCTGCTGGCGACTGGCCGCGTCCCCAATACTGGTGATCTCGGCCTGGAAACAACCGGCATCCAGACCGATGCGCGCGGCTATATCGTGGTGGATGACAAGCTATCCACCAGCGTAGCCGGGATCTGGGCCATGGGTGACGTCAATGGCCGCGGCGCTTTTACCCATACCTCTTACAACGATTATGAAATTGTGGCGTCCAATCTGCTCGATCATGCATCGCGCAGCGTCGCCGACCGTATCCCGGCCTATGCGCTGTTCATCGACCCGCCGCTTGCCAGGATCGGCATGACCGAGCGCGAAGTAATCGCCAGCGGCCGCCGGGCGCTGGTCGGCACCATGCAAATGGCAAGGGTAGGGCGCGCGCGTGAACGCGGTGAAACCCAGGGATACATGAGCGTGCTGGTGGATGCGGAGACCAGGAAAATCCTTGGTGCGATGCTACTCGGGATTGAGGGCGATGAGGTGATCCATTCGCTTCTCGACATCATGTATGCCGGCGCGCCTTACACGACTATCCAGCGCGCAATGCACATTCATCCCACCGTTTCCGAGCTGGTGCCGACGCTGCTGGGAGATCTCAAGCCCTTACAAGCTTAAACGGTCGTGGCTGGCCCATTTTCAGGCGGCGCGCGTAGGGACATCAAGCGCTTGTGCGGCAGAGGATGGTTCAGCAACACAATCTCCGGTCTCCTCGTCAAACAGACAAAACTGGTTTTTGCCTGCCCGTTTGGCTTGATACATCGCCATGTCCGCTTGCGACAATATCTGCGAACCGGAGAGTGAGGGGCCTTGCGGCAAGGCGATGCCAATCGATATGCTCAAGGTGAAAGTAATGCCGCCGACATCGTAAGGAGCACCGATCGTCGCCAGATAATGCCGCGCCACGCTAACCGCATCGAGGTGCGCATCGTCGAGGTCTGCGAGCAAAATCACGAACTCATCGCCACCCAGGCGCGCCACCGTGTCGATTTGCCTGCGCCCTTCGGAAAAGCGCGTAGCAACTTGAACCAGCACCGCATCGCCGACATTGTGGCCGTATCTGTCGTTGACTGGCTTAAAGCCGTCGAGGTCGCAAAACAAGAGCGCGAAGCGCGTGCCGTTGTGTTCGGCGCGCGCCACAGCCTGTTGCAAACGATCCTCCAGCATCGGCCGATTAAACAAACCGGTTAATGCATCGTGATGCGCCATGAATTCCATGCGGTCCTGGCTTGCCCTGAGCGCAGCTTCTTTCTCTCTCAGGCGCGCCACCAGATAGTTAAAGCCAAGCGCAAGGCTGCCAACCTCGTCATTGCGTCGCACCGGCAAGGGTCGCAGCTCGAACTCGCCGTCAGCCATTTCACGCATGGCTTGCGCAGCCTCGGTGAGCGGACGCAGTATGCGTGGCAACATGAACAACAAGATCGCCAAGGTAACGACCAGAACCAGCAGGGTGGATTTCAACCAGAAACCGCGTAGCGCTGCGATAGGACGAAATGCCTCCGCCGTCGGCATGCGGGCGACGACGAACCAGCCGGTACTGGGTACGCTCGCCATGGCCGATAATTCCTCTACACCCTCCGCATTGACGGTGACGCCGACGCCGCGATAACCGGCCATGGCGCGGTCGTGCAGCAAATTCACACCTTGCGGAGGAGTCGGCTTGAGTATCATGGAAGGGTCGCTGGCGCCGACAAACAGCTTGTCCGCCGGCGAAATCAGCAAGAAACCGCCGGTCGCGCCAAGCTGGTTTTCTTGCAGTCGATCGAGAAAGCCGGGGGCATCAAGCGACGCCACGCCCGCCAGCACGGCAACGACACGCATGCTGGCGTCGCGTACCGGCGCGGCCATGATAATGATCGGATCGCCGCCCGCTTGCTCACGCTGCGGCCGGCTCATTACCGGAGCATCGGCCTTCAAGGCCGCCTGGAACCACTCCCGCCCGGAAAAATCCAGATCCTCGCGACCGGTCGCAGCGGGATAACTTGCCAGCGTGCCATTGCCATCGGGATGGATCACCAGCAGTCCGCCATTGAATAGCGGATTCAGGCGCTCTCGCTCCTTTAGCCATGCAGTGAGTTCGTCCGGGCGCCGCACCAAAGCGGGCGGTAATATCCCGGCCAGTTCACCAATCAGCGTCTGGCGCGCGACGATGCTGTGGTCGATATCGTGAGCAATATAGGAAGCAATCGACAATTGCTGGGATGCGGCCAGATCGCGCAACTGGTCTTGTGCGAAAGGCAGGGCAAAAACAAGGCGCAAACCGATACCGAGGACGACTAGCGTAACGCCCAACGCGATGATACGGAACTTTAGGCTTTGAAAATTCATCATTGACGCAATCATACCGAGAACTGGTATCACCGCGTTAATGCAGTTTCAGGGTGGCGTTGCTTTTTGTTCCCTTTGTTTTCAACGCTTAATTCGTATTTCTACGTTTAATTAATATTTCAATATTTTTTTGCTGCAGACGGATATTTTTGCTCTTCATTGCAGGTGATGGAGGAGCAGGGCGATTAATTGCTAGCCGCCCTGTTTCAATCTTGCTACTGAAATTAAAGAGCGGTTGCTCCCTGGAGCGCCGCCGTGTTGCTGATGCTACGCTGAAGGCGCCAGAGCAGGAGCAAGGCTGTCAGCGAGGTTGCCACCAGCACGTAGCCGAGCACGTCGAAGTGCTGCAGCTTGCCATCCACCCCGATTGTGACAATGTGACCGGCAACGACTGATGCGATGCCTCCGGACAGCTGCTGGATAGAGGCGCTGATGGCGCTGAACGAGCCGCGCTGGGTCGCCGTAGGCACCGACGACACCAGCGCCTGGTAAGGAATCATGCGCGAGAAGATACCGACGAACAAAACGGAGTTGACGACGATCAGGACCGGCAAGGAGGTCGGCCCCAGGTGGGTATAGATCAACACCATCAGGATCGACAGCGCCGTGCCGAATATGAACACCCGAAATTTTCCGAAGGCGTCCGCGGCCTTGCCGATCATAGGTCCAATGAAGATGGTGCACAGTCCGGTGACAAGGTAGACCGTCGGCAAGTCATGCAGGCCGATGCCGAGGTTGTTGACCGCATAGGCGCTGCCGAAGGGCATCAGCATGAAACCGCCGGTGGTCAGCAGCGAAGTCGTGGCGAAGGCCATCAGGTAACGCCGCTCCGTCAGCGTGTGGAACAGATGCATCCACGGGCTATGTTCCTGCGGCAGCCCAAGATGCGCGGCGACAGGCTGCATGCGCCAGGCCACGAAGAGACCGCCGAACAGGCCGAGACCGGCCATCGCCAGGAACGGCACATGCCAGTTCCAGCGGTTGGACAGATACAGGCCGACAGGGATGCCCAGCACCTGGCTGGCGGCGAAGGCAGTCTGGATCAGCCCCATCACGCGACCACGCATCTGAGGTGGAAACAGGTCTGTCGATATCGCCAGCACGATAGAGCCGATGACGCCGCCGAACAGTCCCGTAACGATACGCGCCAGCAGCAGCATCTCGAAGCTTTGCGCCAGGCCGCACCACAATGTACCGACGATGAAACCGGTATAAAAGAACAACAGGATCTTCTTGCGGTCGAAGCGGTCGGCAAAACCCGCCGTCAGCAGCCCCGAGACGCCGGCACTGAAAGCATAGGCAGAAACCACCAGCCCAAACTGCTTCGGACTGATTGCCAGGGCCGGCATGATCACCGCGCCCAGCGGCGACATCAGCATGAAATCAAGGATGACTGCAAATTGCAGGAAGGCCAGCATCCCGACCACAAATTTCTGGTAGCGGGAGAACTGCGCGGGTAGGGTGGGGGATATTGGGTTCATGGCACTGGAGACGTTTGACAACAAGGAATATTGTGGTGCTACGAAAATATTCCTGCAAAGTTATCAGGGATATAAACATTGGCCTCGGCAGCATTAACCGTCGCGGGCTATCGATGTTGCAAGAGCGGCGGCGCAGACCGAATCTGGCCGCCGTCAAACAGGCGCTACAGGAGCTTGTTATATATGTATGCTACAGGTGCTTGTTACAGATGATCACTCAGGAAAGTCAGGGAGTTGCCATGCGCCTCCGCCGCTGCGCGCTGGTTATAGCTGGAACGGTGCGAGCAGTTGAAGCCGTGTTCCGCGCCTGGATAGACGTGGACTTCTACATCATCATTGTCTTCGAAGCGTTCGGCAATGCTTTGTACCGCGTCCAGCGCAATGTGCTTGTCGGCGGCGCCGAAATGCATGAGCAGAGGCACCGTGATCTCGTCGGCGCGTTGCAGCTGGTTCTGGATGCCGCCGCCGTAATAGGCAATCGCCGCATCCACCAAGCCGTTGGCCGCAGTGTTATACGCCAGCATGCCGCCGAAACAATAACCGATCACCGCCATCTTGCCTTCCAGGCCGGGCTGCGTCTTCAGCGCAGCAACGGTCAGCGCGATGTCGGCCAGCGCCTTGGCGACGTCGGTCGCATTCATCAGTTCGACCGCGCGCTTCCAGCCGGCGTCGTCATAGGCCAGTTCAATGTGCTTCCCGACGCGCCAGAACAGGTCTGGCACCAGCACCATATAGCCGTCGGCGGCATATTGCTCGGCAACCGAGCGAATGTGTTCGTTGACGCCGAAGATTTCCTGTAGCAGCACAATGCCCGGGCCCTTGCCTGTGTGCGGGATAGCCAGGTAAGCGCCGAACGTACCGTCGCCAGATTCGATGTCTATCCATTTAGTGGTCACGCTCATGGGTGTTTCTCTCCGTATCAGATGTCAATGCCTAGGTGTCCGACATGCTACCAGAAGCCGGCTGCAACGGTTGGAAGGGAGAAAGAACCGTCTTCGGCGCATGAGAACAAGGCGACCTGCCAAAATCAGCGTCAGGTATTTTGAGATCGGTTACAAAGCGATACAAAAAATTTTAAACGCCGATAAACAGAAATTGAACATTGGTTTACTCAGTTAGACATTTCAATTGCACTCTTTTTGGTAATGGAGGTTTGGAAAAACTCATGCGTAACATTTGGCGGTATTGCATTTGATTCCAATGGCATTTATTGAATGTCAAATGGATGAAGCACGCTTCGTTTACATCTGGAAATAACCGTCATATTATTTACTCGCAGTGACTGTACAGACCTGTCTAGGCTGTGATGTTGAATGCAATTCGAATGCAATCATTGTTGAAGCTGGCGCTGATATTTTTCTTGTGGTCAGTGCGCAAAAAAATAGAAATGTGAATATTGTTTTTACACGCTATTACTTCAAAAGAGTAAATGCTGCAGTTAGTCCTCAAAAGGGAAAGCAAGATGATTCGCACCAGACTCAATCAAATTCTCACTCCCCCGAACGCGTCTTCAGACGAAGCCGCCATGCCACCGCCCTCCAATTTCCGGCGCAGACAGCGTTAGCGCTGCCGCCATCCCGTTAACGGACTGACATCCGTTATTCACTGCATCACGGCAGGTGATGCAGATCCTAGCGTCCCTCAACCCACATTGCTGATTGCCGTGCGGGGCTGTGGCGTCCTTTGTTTGTTCCAATCAGGAGGAGTAAGCATATGTACTCGAAAAAACAAGTAGAAAATTTTGCTGTCCGCAAGGCTTCGACATTGTCAGTTGCATTGTCTCTGGCGCTTGTATCCATGTCCGTACATGCCGTTGCTACAAGCAACGACACGTGGGTCGGCACCAAAACCCAAGCGTTTTTGCCACATGTGATAGCCAAGCAAAAAATCCTGGCGGCCAGTGCCAACGTAGTAACGCCGGCGGAATCAGCAGTGCCGCTGGCGCAAGGCGAACCGGTACATGTCACCGTCAGTTTGAATTTGCATAACGAAGCAATGCTGGACCAGTTTCTGAAGGACCAGCATACGCCTGGCACCGCGTCCTATGGCAAATTCCTGACACCAGCTCAGTTCGCAGAAAAATATGCTCCCACGGAAAAAGACGTGGCCACAGTGGTTGCGCACCTGCGCAAATCGGGTTTCATCAATATCGTGGTTTCAGACAATCGGCAATTGATATCGGCCGACGGCACGGCAGCTACAGTACAGAACGGTTTCCACACTGGGTTGAAGAGCTTTCAGCATAACGGCCGAAAGGTTTTTGCAAATACAGATGCAGCGCAAGTGCCCTCAGCGTTGGGTGGCATTGTTAACGCGGTTCTTGGACTGCAAAGCGTTGAGATTGCGCATAAATACAGTTCCTTACTTCCCAACGCAAAAGCTGGTGTGACACCTCAGGCAACAGCAACGCCAAATGCGAGTCCAATCGAGGCAACACCCGCTCCGATGCAGTTATCCGCAATCTACAACGCCGGTAGCACGCCAACGGCGGCCAATACGACAGTTGCCATTATTGTCGTAGGAAGTGTGGTTCCGACGCTTGCCGATTTGAATACATTTACCACGAATAATCAGCTTGCCAGTGTAAATACCAATGTTGTACAAACCGGTCCGGTGGGCAGCAATTATAGCGACACGAGTGGGCAGGATGAATGGAGTCTGGATAGCCAGGCTATTGTCGGATCTGCCGGTGGTGCGGTGAAACAGATGATATTCTATGCGTCCCCGGATTTTAGTTACAACGGCCTTACTGCTGCTTTCAACAAAGCGGTGACTGACAACCAGGCCAAAGTAATCAACGTGTCGATTGGCGGTTGCGAATCAGGAGCCAATGTCAGTGGGATCATGGCGGCTACAGACCAAGTGTTCAAACAGGCTATTGCGCAAGGTCAGACTTTCTCGATCGCAGCAGGCGATGCCGGAGCCTATAACTGCCAAACCAGCTATGTTTCGGGCTCGCCAGGCGTTGCAGCAAATCCAGCTGCCTATGATGTCAGCTGGCCGGCGAACTCTTCCTCCGCGATTGCGGTTGGCGGGACTACCTTGTACACATCAGCGGGGGCGTATAGCAGTGAAACGGTCTGGAACGATGGGCTGAGCACGATCGGAAGCTATGGCACTCAGGGTGGTTATGATTACACGCAGCGCTTGTGGGCTACTGGCGGTGGCTTTAGCAGTTATGAGCCGGCGCCCGCCTGGCAGGCTGGGGTCATCGGCAACTCAGCTACTCGCGGTCTGCCGGACATTGCTTTTGATGCTGCGAGGTTTTCCATAACGATGAACGGTCAAAGCGTAGCTCTCCGTGGCACAAGCATCGCCGCTCCAATTTTTGCCGGCATCTGGGCACGTTTGCAATCGGCCAACAATAATGGATTAGGTTTTCCTGCTGCGAGTTTTTACAAATACTTTAAGTTATCAACTAACTCGTCGCTGTTGCATGACGTGACTTCTGGCAATAATGGCGTATCTGGTTATGGCCGTCAGGCGGCTATAGGTTGGGACGCAACTACAGGCTTCGGTAGTCTGAACATTGCCAATCTGAATACCTTCATCAAGAACACTTCAGATTTCGCACGTTAATTTTTGACATGCATTACTGAGATTTTTATGATGTAGCAGGGTGGGGAGCATGCTCACCCTGCTAGAAATTTCATCACGTTGTTGTTGCCACGCTGGCGTAGTATGCAGAACACATAACATTCAATCTCCTCGAACGTAGTGATCACACATAGCCACTAATTTGGACAGCTGGGTAGCGTCAGGTCTTTCCTGTAAAACCAGCTTTACTTCAGTTATTTGAGCACGGCTTGGAATAATCTCCACCGGACTGTGACACATCCATCCAGTCAAAATATTGGTGATTTCCTTCACCCCGAGAGTTGCCACTTCATGTCGCGTAGGGACATATGCGTGGAGCTCATATTTGTTTGGTTTTTTTACAGACTCTTCAGCTGCCCGCAAATTTTCGTCAGGTACGCCAAAACGATCAAATTTCGGTCTCATATAGCATCCTGAATTTGCGGGTTTTTATCTTCGCTCAACCTGGAATTTTTAGCAACAACCCAATCCGAGCGTCGTCCGCTATTTTTTCCGCAATCTCGGGACAACACCAGCAGGGCAATAGATGGCGTGTTCATTATTTTTGCCCGGATTTCTCTGAACTATATATAGTGCGATAATGTTTTCTTTTGGAAACATCTAATGCATCCTGTTCGAGTACGGACGGCTTAACCTGGATCCAGCTCGGAATGGACAACCGGTGTATTACTTATTTGCCGGTTTCTGTAGCGTGCTGACTATCAATCGGAGAAAACAATCGATGCTGAAAAATATGCTGTCCGGCCTGTTCGCATGCGCCGCAATCCTTCCCGCAGTCGCTTATACGGCTAATCTCGCCGCCAGCCCCGGCATGGTTGTCGAAAGCTTCAGTGGGCCGGTCACAGCTAAGGAGATGGTTTCCTTCAAGTCGTATATCCAGCCGTTGGTGCCTGCGACAGACAACATTGGCAACCAGTGGGCCCAGGGCGCCAGCGGTGAGCAGACCAAGGCAATGGGGCTGGTCTATGAAATCAACGGCGACCGTACCGTCCTCGACAAAATGCTGGTGTTTTGCGACAGCGTACTGTCAGAACGTAACGACCTGGCGCCGGCGCCGGTCGGCCAGCACAAGATCTGGACCGGTAGGATAGATCCGGTCTGGCCGAACGATCTCTCCACGACGCCGATCGGCACTGGCGGCGAGCAAGGCGATCCGGTCGGACACCTCGGTTACTGCGCCAGACTGATCCTGGCGACGCCATCGATCTGGCACCTGAAAGTCGGCAGCGGCGATCCGAAAAACTATGGCGCGGACTACTACAGCCGGGCAAAAAAATATGTGACCGAAGCCGATTACAGCCTGGACCGGCACATTTTCAAATCCTTGCTCAACCTCACGCGTGGCAACCTGTATTATTTTTCGGCCGCATCGCCTTACAAGTCCGGACTGCCGGTACCGTGGAACCAGCAGATGATGTTCAACTACGCCCTGCAAAACCTGGCCGCCTGCCATGAAATTCTTGGCGACGACCCGGCCAGGGCCACAAAATACAACGCCATTGTCAGCGCTAGCATCGCTTCTTTTTTTGCGACAGGCGTGACCTCGTATAAGAGCAAGAAGGGCAACGATGTCTATGACTGGGGCTATACCTTGCCCGACAGAAGCGGCGAAGACAACAACCACGGCAGTCTCGATATAGCCGGCTTTTACCGGGCGTATGCGACCGGCCGCTACGGCATCACAAGTCTGGAGATGACAAAATTCGCCAATACCTTTGTCGATGTGGTGACGCGCGGGCCGAAAGACTATGCGGGAAGAATCAATGGCAGCGATGGCGCAGGCAACAGTGCACCGACCACCATGGTCAGAGGCGGCTATCTATTCCTGGCAGAGTTCTTGCCGCAGCAATACAACAACATGATGGGGGCGGATTTCACCATCGGCAAAGCGACAGGCAGGATCGACCAGTTCTCTCGTTTCCTTTGGGTTAAAAACCAGCGCAATAGCAACGCCCGGAAAATCGCTGATAACTGAGACACATCTCTCCATGCCAGTTCTTGATTGAAAACTTGATTGAAAAGCAGCTAGCCGCCGGGAAGCAAATAAGCGACCCGGGGGCGGTCGGCTCTGGCATTTCGGACCGGAGAAACGCCCGTTCCTTGTCTCCCAGGCATGTTCCATGGCCTCCTGCCAACTATCAAATCTGACAGTTGAAAACACCGGATTTTCCCCTAGGCTTAGGACAAGCAAATGACCGAGTTTGCTTGCACTAAACAGTGTTGTTGATATGTACCCCTATTGGGAGAATATGACATGCCTGACAAAAGTGTCGTTGCAGAATTACCAGCAGGCCCCACGGATAACGGTGGCGGCGTCTATCGCCCGCCGCATTTTCCTGGTCCCGCCGAGTTGCCGGTGGCATCCAGCTTTGGAACTGGTCGCGAAGCCTTAACCGAGCTGTTCCGCCTGCGTGACCGGGTGCATTCCCTGGAATCCCAGTTTCTTGCTAGTAAGCTCAAATTTGGCGCGCATAACCCCAATATTCATGAATTGCCAACGCATCTGGAGGCACTTTTCCGCGGCGGCTGGCCAAACGAATTACCTGAAGGCGGGGAAGGCGGCGGGGGCGGCGTTTTTCATCCACGCCCCGAAATCGCAGAGCTGCCTCCAGAGGTGCTTTCCGGTTTGACGCAGACGCTGGCTGCCTTCACGCAGCGCCTGAGCGCCATCGAAACCAGTATTGCGGCATTGAACGCCAAAGTTAACACGCGGTAAATCGCTAGCTTCGGCATGCATGAACGATAAACGCGAGGCGCTGGCGGAGCATTTGCGCGAGCATGGAATTTTAGTCGCTTCGGCGGAACAACCGATCCGCCATCGCGACGGCACGCTCGCGCCCTGGGCGTTTTACAGCTGGAATTCAACGCTGACGGAGGAAGGATTGCGGCTGGCGGCGTTGTGCATTCTTGATCGCTTGAAGGGTTTCCGCTCGACCCAGTTGGCCACCGTCGGCTACACGGGCATGCCGTTGCTGTCGGCCTGCGTGCTGCTTGGCGAGGGGCGCTATACCGGACTATGCATCCGCGAGCAACGCAAGACCTACGTCTCGTGCCGAAGGATAGAAGGGCCTTTCGACAAGCACGCACCGGTGGTGATCATCGACGACTCCATCAGTTCCGGCACGTCGCTCGGCAAAGCAATCCGCGCTATCGAAGACGAAGGCGCGGAGGTGGAGGGCGCGATTGTGCTTGCGCAATTTCCACATCGCGGCGGTTTCGATTGGGCGAACGCCAACGGCTATCGCACGGAAGCGATCTTCGACATCTGGTCTGATCTCGGCATGGCGCACACCCTCCCGCACCCACTGCCTCCCTATGCGCCGCCAACCGGCAGCGTGCCGGCCCCGGAAGGCTTGCATCCGGCAGCCTTGGCGCGATTCGCCGCAACCACCTATCTGACCACAGGCGTCGCACCGCTGGCGCCACGATCGATGGATCGCAGTTATGAAGATCCGGGCGGCGTGTTTGTGAGCTTTCGTGAGCGGGCCAACGAACATCGCATCGCCCGCAGCGGATTCTGGCATTTCAATCCTGCTGCCGCGCAGCCATGCAGCGACGTAATTGCCGCCACCATCGACACATTGTGTGTGGCGAATGGTCAGATCACCATACAGAATCTGGCGCAGCTGAAAATTGCCGTCAGTTTCTTTTCCGCCCTTGAATCGATCGCACCGCGTTACCTGGATTTCGACCGTTATGGGATCGTCGCACAAAGCCGTGTTTTCCCGATGAAACGCGGCGGCGCGTTGCCCAATACCGAGGTGTTCATCAGCGACGTCGAACAATATCGCCACGCGCGCAAAACCAATGCCGGTATCGTACGCAACGAGCCGCACGATATATTCCGCCACGACGTGCATAAATATATCGAGCCGGGCGAAAGCTGGCTGCCGTATGGTACCCGCGAAAATGACGAGACCAGTTGGTGGCGCAATGCAGCGCTGGGCCATCGCCTCGTTGCGTTTGTCCGGGGATTACTTGCACAGGCGCTCACGCCCGGCAGCGTAGAACCGGCGGACTTGCAGGATAGCGCCATACCATGCGCCATCGCAGGCGTCGCCGTGCGGCTGTACCATTCCGGGCTGATTGGTTATGGTCTTTGCAACGGTCCAGCGTTGGGTGCAGGACTGCGCGAGGCAGTAGCGCAAGTTCTTGCCGACCCAAGACTGAAACGCGAATCACGTGATTCACGCGAATTAGAGCGCAATACAAACCTTGCAAGCTGCACAATCGTTGTCTCTGTCCTGCATCACCCGGAGCCGTTAGGGGCGGCACCGATCTCAATGGTGGCGCGCAAGCTGCGGCGCGGGCTGGACGCGCTCTGTATCGACTACGCAGGTCGGACGACAATCCTGTTGCCAAGCGCCTTGCCCTATAACAACCTGTCACGCGAAGCTTTTGTGCGCACAACAGCACAACTGGCGCACGCCGAAACGGCTGCAGAAACCAGGCAAGCAGAATGGCGCACTTTGCAATGCGCCGAATGGACGGAATTCGAGGGGCGGGGGCGGCCAATGCGTTTCGGCTTTCCGGACCGTTCTGCGGATGACGAAAAGTGCGCAGATGCCGCCGCGCTGATTCGCCTGCTTGGCAGCTATATCGCCGGCTCGCTGGATGTCGATGGCATGCCGCGTTACTTGTTGCTGCCTGTTTCCGGTGAAGCGCAAGCGCGCGGCACAGCGGCAAGGGCAATTCATGCATTGATGGCGCTGGATCTGGCAGGGAGCTTACTCAATGAACGCACCTGGTGCAACGCCGCGCAGACTGGATTACGTCACTGCCTCGTGCATGTCAGGGACGGAGCGCTGATACTGCCCGGGTGGACCGGTGGCTCGCTGGCCGACGCGGTATTGCTACGCGCAGTTGCCGACCATCCAGCGCTGAGCGCAAGCGCCGCGGCGCTTTCAATTGCCCGCCGCCTCAGTGGCATGCTGCGTGTGGACGGCCGTATCGGCAGGCCAATCAAACGACTCGACCTGCAAGACGATCACGAATATTTTCCAGGCGCAACGCTAGCCGCACTGGGACGCTTCGCGATCGTAGATCCTACAGTGTTGCCGGCTTCGCTTGATGCGCAGATCTCCTGGTATGCACACCGTTTCAATACTTGCCCGAGCTGGGGATCGGCCGGCTGGTTGCCGCAAGGCTTGCAAGCCTTGCACCGGATCACAGCAGATCCCAAGATGGCGGAGCTGGCTTTCAAAGCGACCGATTGGGGTATTCAGCAGCAATTGGTGAAGAACGGCGCCTTTCTCGAAGACTTAAGTCCGGACGAGCCAAGCTTCAACACCGGTTTCATCGCCGAGGGCGTTGCCGCTTCCCGGGCAATAGCGCTAGACATCGGCGACTCCGAACGCGCGGCGCGCTACGCCGCGTCCTGGTCTGATGCAATGCGGTTCATGTCGCGCTTGATTGTTTTTCCCGAAGACGTGTTCGCCATGCCCGTCGGGCTGGCCGCAGTGGGAGGCGTTCGATGCACGCTTTCACGCTCGGATATCCGCATCGACCAGGTCAGCCATTGCCTGCATGCGCTGGTGGAAGGCGCACGGCTTGAACAACTGATGCTACGCAACGAGGAAATAGTCGAATACGTAAAGTAACCGCACAGCGCCCGCTTATTGAACTATTTTTTGTGTGATTTTTTGTGCGACTAAGCGCTTTCCGAACCAGGCTCTTCCAGCAAAATTTTAAGGCGAGCCAGGTCGGCAAGATTGGCTCGTCGCATCGCCTTGGCCATGAACGGGGCCATCAATGCTGAAAAGCCGGTGGGTTCGCCGCGATTACGCAAAGTCATATGTGTGCCGCCAAACAGAGTTGATGCCCAGATATAGGTCGTTTCCATAGGAAACGGCCCTTGGGCTGTGCGCATGACCAGCCGCTCGCCGGCGACAAATTCGATAATTTCATAGGTATAGCGCAAGCGCCGGCCAAGAAATCGGGCAACGAAAGCGATGCGTGCGCCAACATTGAGCGGAGGAGCAGATTGCCACTCCACCGCCTTGATATTCACATACCACGATGGAGCATTGTCTGGATTGGCAGCATAAGCCGATACCTCATCACGCGCACGCGCGATGAAGATCTCTGTGCATACATCGACACGCATGGCAGGCTCGGCAGCTTACGCGGACTTGTTCTGCGCCAGCAGCATGCCTTCCCAGATCGGGACAAACTCCTCCATGACGCGGGCGTAGCTTGGACGCAGCCTGGCGCGTTCGTAGTAACGCACGATGTTGGGGTAGGCGGCAAACGGGGCAACGACCTGACAATAAAAGAGTGGAGGAATGGCTGCGCAGTCGGCCATGGAGAACTCACCGCACAACCAGTCTTGATTTGCCAGACGCTTATCGAAATGCTCGTACGTGATGCGCAGATAATTGCTAGCCTTCGCCAGTTCTTCCTCGCTGTATTTCTGAAAGCCAAAGCGCTCAAACAGCAGGGTGCCTGCAGGATTGCCCAGGTACAGATCGCTCATGCGATCGATGAAGCGCACCTGGCGTGCTGCGTCCACGTCATTTGGGATCAGCTGAGTACCGCTTGCATGGTGACCTTCCAGATATTCAATAATGATGGTCGATTCCGGAATCATGTGATCGTCGCTCGGCTTGAGCAACGGCAACTTGCCGATCGGATAGATCTTGGCATAAGCCGCTTTGCCTTCCGGCGACATCAGGCTGACTACTTCCGGTTCGAATGCAACGCCTTTTTCATAGAGGGCGATCAGCGTCTTTTGCGAATAGGTGGAGAGTGGATTGTAGTAGAGCTTCATGACAGGCTTCCTTGGTGAATGAAAGTGAATCAGTGAATCAATGGATTACATCGAGCCTGACCAGGCTGATTTTCCGGCCGGATTGGTCGTTGTTACGCGATTCGCCGACGTAACATTGGCGGCTACCTCCCGCATATACATCTGAAACGTGTTGCCGTCGCTAGTCGTCAATTTCGCCAGCTTACTTGCCCGTTTACAGGAAGTGCAATTGACCCTCTGGTCCTGAATCGGACGCGCTCCCGGGGCAAGTTGAGTAACGGTGTGCCTGCAATGTGGGCAGGCAAGGGCGATTCCATCCGGGTTCATAACAGCGGTGTCTCCTATTGGAGCGCTGATTGTATCCAAGTTGCGAGTCTTTGATGACCCGTGAATCATTTGTTCACATTTCTGGCAATAGCCTGGATGGAACGTCGCCAAAAAGTTGAGCTGACAGCGGCGACTGGATCAACAAGACAAGACCAACTCTGCAAAAAAACACACAACGATTTTTATATTTAGGACTAGTCCTACATTACCCATTGCAACTATCTGACTTGTCAAATTGTTATGGGTCGATGTAATAAATATACTTCTTCATGTCGCATCGAAGCCCAGCGAAGGTTGGGACCACATCAGAAGTGAAGTGGCATTAGTTCGTGAGGCATTGCATTTAACTTTGCTCAAGTTAATTTCATTTTTTATTTTTATAAGGTGTTTATATGAAAAAGAATCTTATCGTTGCCGCTATCGCTGCTGCTTCCGCCTTCGCCGCTTTTGCTCCTGCTGCTCACGCCGCTGACGGCAAAATCGAGTTCACAGGTCTCGTCAAGGCACAGACTTGCGTCATCAACGGCGGCGAGGCTAACAACGATTTCACAGTCGCTTTGCCGCCTGTAGCAACTGGCACACTGGCAGAAGCAGGCGCCTGGGCTGGCCGTACTCCGTTCTCCATCAAGCTGACTGAGTGCTCGCCGGACACCGGCGAGGTGGCTACGTACTTCGAGCCAGGTTCAACAGTGGACCAAGGGACCGGTGCTCTGATCGTGGATGCTTCTGATGACAATTCCACCGCCAAAAACGTTCAAATCCGTCTGCTGAACAACGCATTTGCACCTATCAAGGCAGGTGCAGAAGGTGCTGCGCAGAATTCGCAAATTGCTAAGATCGCAAGCGGCAAGGCAGACCTGAACTACTTTGCGCAATATGAATCGCAGGGCGAAGCAACAGCTGGTATCGCTAACTCGCGCGTTCACTACACAATGATGTATCAATAATCGATAAAGTCTCAGTTGACCTTTCTCTGGTGAGGGAAAGTTCAGCATAGTTCTTGCCGTATTTTCAAGCAGCTTCGACCTCGCGGGGCAGAGGCTGCTTCTGAAGCGATGTCGAGAACGATTCGCGCAAATCCACGCAAGTTTATCTGTTTTAGGATCAGTCCTACTCTACCGGTGGCCATTTCCTGACTTGTCTAATTGTCATGGCATGCCGCCATAAATATACTCAGTTTTGCCGTATCGAAGCCCAGCGAAGGCTGGGGTCACATCAGAAGTGGCATTCGCTCGTGAGGCATTTCATCTAACTTTGTTTAAGTTAATTTCATTGTTTATTTTTAAGGTATTTTCTAAATGAAAAAGAATCTTATCGTTGCCGCTATCGCCGCTGCTTCCGTCTTTGTCGCTTTTGCTCCTGCTGCTTATGCGGCTGACGGTGAAATCAGCATCGAAGGTAACATCACATCAAAAACTTGCACCATCAACGGCGGTAACAAAAATTTTACAGTCACTTTGCCGACTGTATCGGCTGGAACACTGGCAGTTGCAGGCACCTGGGCTGGCCGTACCCCGTTCACCATCAAGCTGACCAACTGCTCACCGACCGGCGGCCAGGTGGCCACGTACTTTGAACCAGGCCCAACAGTGAATAAAGATACCGGTCGTTTGAGAGTTGATACCGGTGGCGCCACCAAAGTTGAAATCGGTCTGCTGACCGACGCATTTGCGTCAATCGATGCAGCTGCGGCAGTCGGTTCGCAAAAATCGCAAGTTGTTAGCATCTCAACAGCTGGCGCTGCAGAGCTGAACTACTACGCGCAATATGAATCGACGGGCGGCACAACAGAAGGCAGGGTTAGAACGCGCGTTAACTACACGATGATGTATCAATAATCGATAAAACCTCAGTTGATCCTTCTCTGCTGAGGGAAGGGTCAACGGGCGTTCTTGCTGTATTTTTTGCTGTATTTCTTGCCGTATTTTCAAGCAGCTTCGACCTTGCCGTGGCAGAGGCTGCTTCTGAAGCGAGTTCAAGAATTTTTCAATCATTTCTATTCAGGAGCGACACGATGAAAAAAGTCCTTCAAAAAGTCATGCTGGTGGCCGCGATGGCTTCAGGTTTCTTCGCTGCACATGCACAAGCGAGTGTGGTCATAGCAGGTACACGGGTTGTTTTTCCGTCTCAAGAGCGGGAGGTAACCATCAAGGTCACGAACGACGGCAAGGCGCCGGCGCTGGTGCAGACGTGGATCGACAAGGGCATCGCCGATGCATCTCCGGACACGATCGACGTGCCGTTCACCTTGACGCCAACCATGTTTCGCCTGGACCCAAAAAAAGGGCAGACCTTGCGCCTGATGTATACGAAAGAGCCGCTCGCCAAGGACAAGGAAACACTGTTCTGGCTCAATGTACTGGAAATTCCGCCAAAGCCGACAGCAGAAGCCGATGCGAACCGGATTCAGCTGGCATTTCGTACCCGTATCAAGATCATGTTCCGGCCGCAAGAGTTGACGGGCAAGGCCGAAGAGTCGCCGGCCAAAGTGACGTGGCAAGTGGTCCATGCTGCCGATGGCAAGGGTTACCAGTTAAAGGCGAGTAATCCAACGCCTTATTTCGTGAACCTGGGCAATGTGGATGTGAAGATCGGCGATAAAACATTCGATGCAGGGAGCGGGTTTGTGAAGCCCGGTGAATCGGAGTTGTTTAACATCGCTGATTTGACCGCGCTGCCTGCAGCAGGCGCAGAAGTGCTTTACAACGCCATCAACGATTGGGGCGCTGGCGTCAAAGGCAAGGCAGTGACGCAATAACGCCGGCAATGCGCCAGCGTCCGACGTAACTTACTGAGTCCACTAAGTCCACTGAAGTAAAAGCCAGGGCCACTCTGGCTAGCATGCTGCCTCCCTCGTGAGGCGGCAGGGAATTTTTTTGCTCATTTTTTTGCGCATTTCCCCCACAAATCTGAAATGCAATGCTCCCGCGTGACGACGTTATCAGCGTTATTCGCGGTCTTTTTCAAAAGACGTCGATTGGGATCGCTTCACCATTACCAATAAGAAGACAAATTCACGCGGGCAGCCTGAAGTCGAATCCGACGAGTTTTTTTAATTCCAAATTAAATAATTTCGGGTGGGTAGAAGCACGCTTTCGTACAAGTCCTATGTTAGCGGTTCGGGTTATCAGACGCGTCTAATTGTTGCGATACACCGCAATAAATACACTTGATCTTGCTCCATCAGGCACAGCGAGAGTTGCACGGAATCTCCACAAAAAGCAGTCACATAGTCAGGGTATTCAACAAAATGAAACACTCAAATCAAACACCACCATTCAAGCTCAAGCCACTCTGCGTGCTGATCCTGGCCGCTTTCTCGATGATCGAGACGGTTGCTTACGCGCAGGCAGGTCAGGCTGAATCGCTGCAAGTGGCGCAGGTGGAGTTTGAGAGTGGCTTCCTGCCAGCCGGCAGCGGTAAAGCCGTTGATTTGTCGCGCTTTGAAAAAGGCAACAACGTGGTCCCGGGCAACTACAGCGTTGATGTGTTCGTGAATCAGAACTGGGCAGGCCGTATGCAGCTTCCCTTCAAGGAGCAGGTGGGGTTGGCGAATGCGCAGCCTTGCTTCAATAAGAAAGCCCTTGAGCAGGCCGGCGTCGCCGTGACCAAGCTGCCGCCAGAGATCGGCATGCAACTGGCGGACGCCAGTGTGTGTCTGCCCATCGCCGAGATCGTCAGCGATGCTTTTGCAACCTTCGATTTCGGCGAGCAACGGCTCGACCTGAGCATGCCGCAAGTTGCCTTGAGCCGCACTGCGCGTGGCTATGTCAGCCCGGAATACTGGGATTCCGGCGTGAATGCCGGCATTCTCGGTTATGACTTCAACGCGTATCGCTACAACAACAAGCAGTTTGGCGGCGCGCAAAATACTTATCACCTGGGGTTGAATGGCGGCTTTAATGTGGACGAATGGCGCTTTCGCCATAACGGCTCTTTCAATTGGGCTGCCGACGGCACACGGAAATACCAGAGCATCACCACCTATGTGCAGCGTGACCTGACGGCCCTGAAGAGCCAGCTTGTCATCGGCGATGCATACACCAGCGGCGAGCTGTTTGATTCCACCGGCTTTCGCGGAGTGCAGATCGCCTCGGACGACCGCATGCTGCCCGATTCCATGCGCGGCTACGCGCCGACGGTGCGTGGTGTAGCGAGCAGCAACGCCAAGGTCACTATCAAACAAAACGGTACCGTTATTTATGAGACGACGGTGGCGCCGGGGCCGTTTGAATTCGACGATCTGTACGCCACCGGCTACGGCGGCGACCTGGATGTGTCCGTGCTCGAAGCCGATGGCAGAACACATTCCTTCTCTGTCCCTTATGCGGCCGTCCCGTTGTCGCTGCGCCCTGGCGTCAATCGTTTCAGCGCCACCGCCGGGCAAATTCGTGATTCGGGCTTGTCGAACAGGCCGGTTTTTGCGCAAGGCACCTGGCAACGCGGCTTGTCCAACCTGATGACCGGTTATGCCGGCATCACGGGTTCGGCCGGCTATGCCGCTGCGGTGGTTGGCGGGGCGTTCAATACGCCGGCGGGTGCGGTCGGCGTCGGCGTGACGCAATCGCACACCAGCATTCCGGATCAGGGCAGCCTCAACGGCACCAGCACCAGCATCAGCTTCAGCAAAATGGTCAAGGAAACCCAGACCAATTTTACTGTGGCAGCCTATCGCTATTCGACCGGCGGTTATTTCTCGCTGAACGATGCGATGAGGACGCGCGACGCTGCGGCAGGCGGCAGGAATACCGCGACCGTATTGCGCCAGCGCGACAGGGCCCAGATCTCGCTTAGCCAGGGCCTGGGCGAGCGCGGCGGCCAAATGTACCTGACAGGTTCTACCGTCAAGTACTGGAACCGTAGCGGCACGGACGTGAATTACTCAGTCGGCTACAGCAATACCTACAAGAACGTTAACTATAGTGTTTCCGCATCGCGTCAGCGCGATAGTTCCGGCGCCATGGGGACGGAGTTTTATGCGACCCTGAGCATCCCGCTGGGTAAGGAGCACCCAGTGACGCTGAGCACCAATATGTCGCGTGCCAGCAATGGCGGCCGGTCGATGCAAGCCACGCTTTCCGGCGCGGCAGGCGTGAGCAACGCTTTCTCTTATGGCGTCAGCGCAAACCATGCGAGCGGCGGTGGCGGAGCGGCTAGTACATCGAGCGGTAGCGCAAATGCAGCCTACCACACGCCTTATGCCGACGTTTCGGGTTCGGTCAGCAGCGGCAGCGGCTATTCGCAGGGATCGTTTGGCGTGCGCGGCGCGGTGGTAGCACATCCTGGAGGCGTTACATTGTCGCAGCCGGTGGGCGAGACCATCGGCGTCGTCGAAGCGAAGGAAGCCGAAGGCGCGCGGGTCATTAACGTATCAGGACTGAGTCTGGATGGCCGTGGTTATGCCGTTGTGCCTTACCTCACACCGTACAACCTGAACGTGATCGAACTGGACCCGAAAGGCTTGTCCACCGACGTGGAACTGAAGGCGACGAGCCAGCAGATTGCACCGCGCGCCGGTTCCGTCGTTTTCATGAAGTTCGAGACCGAATCGGGACGCTCAGCGGTAATTCATGCCACGCAACCAGATGGTGCGCCGCTGCCGTTTGGCGCTTCGGTGCTGGACGAGGAAGGCAACAATATCGGCACAGTCGGGCAGGCCAGCAAAATGTTCGTGCGCGGTCTGCAGGATAAAGGACATCTCACGGTCAGTTGGGGCAACGGGTCCGAATCAATGTGCCGGATCGCCTACGACCTGCCAGTGCGCCAAAGCCGTGCGAAATCGGAAAATCTTCAGCGCATTGAGGCGACATGCCGCGCCGATGGAGAAGCGGCGCTGGAACATGCGGCTACGTCCGACCGCCAACCCGACACACAAGACGTCGCAGCAATTCAGGATCAGTCCTGATTTCAGCCGCGCGATCGTAATTTAACCTGGGGACCTTTGTCCCATTAGACCAAGGAATTCCAATGAAGATATCTATCAACAAGTATGTTGGGACAGTGGAGCAAGGTGGGCATTTGTTCATTAGGGGCATGGAAGCCCCCGGCACGCTGACAGTGACTATCGCAAACGGCACACGCGGCGAGGCAAGCGCCGTCGCTTTGAATGGAGGGAAATACAGATGAAATATGAAGCAAAAAAACGCCTGATTAGCCTATTGCGTTTATTTATGTTCGTCGGAGTCGCGTGGATTGGCGTCAATCATTCCGCATATGGTGTGGCCGTGTGCAATTTCCCAAATCACATAAATATGACGGGCGATATGTTCAATTTCGGCAGCATTGTCGTTCCACATGATGCACCAGACGGATCTGCAATTGCAACGACGACAATGATTCTTCCCTACGAATGCCCGGCCAATCCGAGCGGTATGGGGGGATTTAGCTTGCAATTCCTCGGTTCATTGCGTTTGCCAACGCAGTTTCCGGGGGTCGGGCAGATTAATACTGTTTATGAAGGTCTTTATAAATACACAGGTTTTCGCATAACCAACATGGATACGGGTCAGGTAATGAACCCCGTGACCGGCTCTATCCAAGAATGGGCGCCGCCGATTACTTCACCCAATCCGGCTTCCGGGTCTTTCAGGATAAAAATTGAGCTGATAAAGCTCAGTGATGGCATTTACAACATAAAACAAATGCCAAATGATTCAAGGCCACCCATATCTCAAGTCAGGATTTTCGATAGGAATTATCCAGACCAGTACAGATATTTATATCTCGTTATTGCAACATCGGGGGGATCCATTAAACCAATGCCGCAGAGCTGCACTGTCACGAACTCGTCAGCGCCTCCGGTGCGCCTGCCGAACATCAGCACGGGCGACCTGAGTTATGCGGGCGCTACCGCGGGGGACACTGGCTTCAACATCGGGCTGAACTGCAAGATTGGCTCGAGCGTCTACATGACCCTAACCGATATGACCGACCCGGGAAACACGAGCGACCTGTTGACGCTGACCCCTGACTCGACGGCGAAGGGTGTGAAGTTGCGCATCTCGCGAAACGGGAAGCCGCTCCGCTACGGCCCCGATTCGCGCGCCCCCGGCAATCTGAACCAATGGTATGTCGGTCCGTCGGCTGCGACGTTGAACATCCCGTTTAGCGCGCAATACGTCGCCGACGGCCCGGTATCCGGCGGAATAGTGAAGGGGCGCGCCACGTTCACCATGAGCTACCAGTAGTCAGAATCAGGGTTGTCGCCTCGCTGGTGTGAAGGTATGGACGCGATTCTTGTTGACTACCGTGACTATCACTGAAATTTTACGGAGGTTCAATATGACTCGTATGCACAATCCGCCGCACCCTGGCGAGGTATTGAGAGAGTACCTGGGTGATGTGACGGTGACGGACGCGGCAATACGTCTTGGTGTTGGTCGCGTCACACTTCAACGTATTGTGACTGGCGCTGCCGGGATTTCGTCTGACATGGCTTATCGTCTTGGCGCAGCCTTTGGCACCAGTCCTGAGCTGTGGGCAGGGATGCAGTTGCAGTACGACTTACACCAGGCTGGCAAGATCAAACGGCCAAAGATCGAACGCATCGCGGCATAGCTAAGAATACGCATGTGGCACATGCCGAAACCAAAGTGCTCGGCGCGCACATCCCTCCACCACTTGCCGACAAGGTTTTTACCCGCCCAGTTTTTTCAGCACATCGTTCAACAACGCCTTGTACGCAGGAAGTGCGTCGCTCAGCGCGGCCAGGTCGGGAATTCTGCCAAGCTGTTCCAGCTGCGCACTGGCCGTGACCGCGGTCTGTTCATGCACCATGGAAAACGCGCCTTTGATCGAATGCAGTTGCTCCAGCACAGCCTGGACATTGCGCGCCGACAGGGCATGATCAATCTCGCTTAAAGATTCTTCCGTACTTGATCGCAATAACTGCAACCATTCCGCATCGAGTTGCGGTTTGCCTGTTTTGGGCAAGGACGGAGACGCCATTTCAGTGCTGCGCATCACATATCTGCGCACCATGCCATCAATCTCGTCGAGGGACATCGGTTTCAGCAACACATCTGTGATGCCGACTTTTTTGCAATGATTATGTTCTTCAGCAGTGGCGTGTGCGGTGATGGCGATGACCGGCAATTGCGCTCCGCGGCGTCGCAAGAAACTGGTAAAGACAAAGCCGTTCATGCCTGGCATGCTCAAATCGGTCAGTACGATGTCGTACTGGTTTTTCTCGAACAGATCAAGCGCGGTACTGCCGTTGTTCGTCAGATCGGCTTGATAGTTGAGCGCATTGAGCTGATCCCGAATCAGCGCCAGATTGACCTTGTTATCTTCCAGCACCAGTACGCGCACTCGCTGTACCGCCTGTATGCCATCCACCGCAGGATTGTTTTTTGCGTTGCTCTCTGCAATGCTGCCTGCGCTTGTTGATGGTGTAATAGCGCCGGTGATGGCCTCGTGCAAGCCTTGCAGGCAATAGCAGGAGACGACGCTGTGCTTGCCGTTCGTGACAGCGACCCTGGGGCCATCTTCGGTCGCATCGATGACGCGTGAAGCTCGTTCGCGCGCGCGGTCTTCATCGGCAACGCTCCAGGGGCGGGAGTCGCCGAAAATGAGTAGTGGCAGGGCGGCTGCCGGCATTTCCTGAGGATGCTCAAGAAGCTGCACATGCGTACCCCAATACGCCAGATGCGCACTAATGGCCGTCCGCCATTCCGGTGCGGAGCACAGCATGAAAAGGGTTGGCGTTACCGGAAAAACAGTGTTGGAAGGCAGGTCTTCGGTATCGGCCAGCAACGGCAGATGAATACTGAAGGTGCTGCCCACCCCGAGGCGGCTGTTTACTGTGATCGTGCCGCCCATCAGTTCGACCAGTCGCTTGCACAGCGCCAAACCAAGGCCGCTTCCACCGAAACGGCGGGTGATCGACTTGTCAGCCTGCGCGAACGCCTGAAACAGTTCACGCTGCTGCGCTTCACTGATGCCGATTCCTGTGTCGCTGATGCTGATTACCAGCATCGATGGCATCCCGTCTGCCTCGGCATGATGCTGCAAATCGATGGTGACTTTGCCGCTCTCCGTAAATTTGATGGCGTTACCCAGGAGATTCAGTAAAACCTGGCCCAGGCGGGTGGCATCGCCTAGATAAAAGCGCGGCATATCCGGCGCCACCGTATAGAAAAGATTGAGGCCCTTGGCGTCGGCCAGCGGCGCAAAGATGGTTGCAGCTTGTTCTACCGTATCGATGGCGTCGAAGCGTATATTTTCCAGCGTCATCTGGCCGGATTCGACCTTGGAAAAATCCAGGATATCGTTAATGATGTCGAGCAAGGACATGGAGGAAGAGGTGATAGTACGCAGACGATCGGCTTGCATGTTGCTCAGCGGCGATCTTTCCAGCAGTTCGAGATTGCCGAGAATCGCGTTCAACGGCGTCCGTATTTCGTGACTCATGGTCGCCAGGAAGGCTGCCTTGGCCTGGTTGGCAGCTTCGTCGGCCGCACGCGCTTCGTCCAGTTTTTCTTCAAGGCGCTTGCGCGTGGTGACGTCGGAAAAGCTGCAGAGCAGTACCTCTGCGCCTTGATATTTGGTCTTGACCAGGTTTGCCAGCAAATGCGACGTTGTTCCATCGGCCAATGTGACTGCAAGAGTATGGTCCTTCGCCTGCTTGAGTGACGTGCCGTCCGAGGACTTCTGCATGTCCCAATATAAACTCAGGAATTGCCTGTGCAGCGGATGCTTTGGATTGTCATAGGACTGCATCGTTTCATTTTGCAGCAAGGTCTCGCCGCTGCGGATCGACAATAAACTCAAGCCTACCGGTACCGCGTCAATGATGGTGCGGTTCAGGTTTTCGCTTTCAAACACACGTTGCGAACGCTGAAACAGCGGCATGAGAATTTTGCGGTCGAACAGCAGCACGAAAATCCAGAGCAGGGTGATCAGCCCCAGCGTGCCGAGTAAAGAAGGAAGCAATTTAGGTAGAAGTGCTACCAGCAAGGTACGCCATGAAGAGGCATAAACCAATACCCATCCGGTATCCGACAGCGATTCGCTGATGGTGAAATCGCCGTCGTGATAGAAATAGTCGGGCGTATTGAGTGTTTTCTGCCAGCTTTTGGAATCGATGATGCGCTGGCTCAAGCCCGGTTCGACCACCGAATCATGCCATGCATTGACGATGGTCTTGCCGCTCTCGTCAAGGATCATGAAATTGCCGTCGTAAGGTTCTTGATGGAATTTATCCGTCAAGAACTTGGCTGGCAAGGCGCTGACAAACGTCATGAAAAGGTGGCCGTTGTCGTCAAACATCGGTTGCACCACTCTGAAAACGTATTCACCGGTAAACGGATCGCGTGAGACAGGCAGCCAGATAATACGATGCGGTTCGCGGAAGCCTCGTACTACCGGAGAGCTGCGTGGATCCCCGATATCGGGTGCGATGCGATCAATCAGTTCAGTGACATTCCTGGCGCCGGTCATTTTAAGCGGATCACCGGCGGGAGCCGGCAGGATGGAAAGAAACGTGTGATCCGGATTGTAGTAATACGCGTTCAGCGGTATTTTCCGCTGCCGTGCGCTAACGGTGCTAGGATAGCCCAACTCTTCGGCGAACGACAGGTATTTGGCGAATGAAGCCGTCGGCCGCGCATCGCTAATCTGCGCCAGGGCGAGTTGCGGAGTTACTTTGTCGCTGGCTTGCAGCACGACACGACCGCCATGTTCGGAAAAATCACGCATCACCTGCGCATTCTGTTGAGGGGAGTCGGACCACAGCATTTCAGAGTAAATCGCGCCACGGCGGATTGCCGCGTTCTTGGTCTCGATATCGATCAGCAGCGCATTCTTGTATGTCAGGTAAACGTAGTGTGCATCAGCAACGTAGTCCTTGACGTAGGACCATATCACAAAGGCGTTGGCGGCCAGGATGGCGATGGTCAACGCAATGGCGCCACCCCGCAACAAACCGCGCTGATAGCGGTTGAGCAGCCAGAGTACGCTTGATTTCTTTACAGACGCAGCAACTCTGCCGGCGCTTTGGAGTAAGTCTTTATTGTTGACTGAGAATGGCATTGGGTTGTGACAAGTATTTTTCCTGAAAATGAGTTTAACTTTGTATTTATACAATAGCTGGATTTATTTTAAAAAAAGTCCTCATTTTGAATTCTTTAGGACTAGTCCTTATTAACTTCTATTAGTTTTAATACTTGTCTAATTTTCATTACATCCGATCCCCTATATATTTGTTGCAGGATGAGATCGCTGTCAGACCAAAAAAATATTTACAGACAGGTATAGCAAGATGAAACAGGAACAATCGCCAAAAATTGCCCAGCTTTTACTCGGCTACTCCCGTCTTTCCGATACGGAGGCAAAGCATTTCACGCGTGCGATGAATCAGTTTATTTTTGCATCGCCATTGCGCAAGCGGGAGATGCGGGAGTGCTGGGAGCGACAGGGACTTTCGGTTTCAAAAATAAAGTAACATTGACAGTATTTCTTCACATAAATTTTAAATTGCTATAAAAAGCAAACAATCACTCGGGATAATAGGCAGGGTATGGATTCGTTCTCAATACGTGTCGTCATCGCAGACGACCACCCAGCGGTGCTCAAAGGTATCAAGCAAGAGCTTGCTGCAATTGAGACCATCAAAATTGTAGGCGCGGTGAGAAACTCCACCGGGCTCATCGAACTGCTCGACCAGCAGGCATGCGATGTACTTGTCACCGACTATGCGATGCCTCAGGGCGAATACGGCGACGGTCTCGCGCTCTTCGAGTTTATTCAGCGGCGCTATCCGAACATCCACATTGTCGTCATGACGATGATGGATAATCCCGCCGTGCTGCAAACCTTGCTCACCGTGAATATTCGCTGCGCGGTCAGCAAATCCGATGATTCTTCCCATCTAGTTCCGGCCATCCATATTGCCCATTCAGGCGGCGAATACTTTTCTCCGACAATGAATACGATCGTGCAGGCGCTGAGAATCGGCCAGGCAGATGGCCGCACAACGAGCAAACTCACCAAGCGGGAAGTGGAAATAGTACGCCTGCTGGTTTCCGGATTGACGGTGAATCAAATCGCCGAACGGTTAAGCCGCAGCAAGCAGACGGTCAGCTCGCAAAAGATGAACGCCATGAAAAAACTGGGTATCGAGCGCGATGTCGACCTGTATAAATACGCCACCGAGATGGGCTTGATGTAGTTCTCGGCTCGGCATGCGCCGTGTTCAACCTGTCAAGATACTGAAGGTGGCGACCACACGACTACGGAATGGAACGATGATTGATGACAACAAGCCGCCGATGTTCAGCTCCACTTTCGAGGCTATCCCGAGGAGCAACAAGATGTGGAGTGCCAAAACGAAATTTGTCTACGTGATCCCAATGCGATGCGATCTCCACTAATTTGGGCGGATCTCCGTGCCTTGGTCGTTGAGCACGTCACTTTTCTGGGACGACCTCCATTGTATAAATTTTTTACTATTATCTGATTCGCAATAATCGCCGTGTCAGCAATGCATTCATATCTCTGCGCGTGTCTACAACGACATGAACATAAATGGTCTCTTGCCTAACTTCGTAAATAACGCGATTCATGCCAGACAACACTTGACGATATTGCGTCAGGTTAAGTTTCTCAATTTCGTCTGGAATGAGTCCTGCCTGTGGAAAGTGCTGCAAGTTCCGAATGGCTTCTTTTATTTTTTCGAAAGTGCTATGCCACGTTTTTAGCGAGAAATTTTTGATGACATAGATTTTTAGTTCTTTGAGGTCTTGCTCTGCCGAATCAAGAAGCACAACTCTGAACGTTGCTGCGGATTTCACTTTGCCACTCATTAGCGATCTGCCTTGTCCAAATCGGCAAACACGTCTTCAACATCTCGAAATTTTCCTTGTTCAATTTCACGATTGCCAAGAGCCAGGATTTTCAGTAGCGCGAGTGTTTCTTCTTGTTCTTCATAGCTCTTCACATCCATCACGACCAGCTTGGCTTCACCGTTTTGTGTAATCAACAGTGGCTCGCGATTTTCAGTGATGTCCCTGACGATCTCAGCGGTGTGACTCTTGAGATAGCTGATGGGCTTTACCTGAGTAGAAAATTTCATGACATAAGCTCCGTTGATTTCTTGCAAAGACCAATTTTAGTCCTAATTAAGTCTTTGGTGCAGAAGCTAAGGCATCAATTTGTATTTTTGTTGATATCAAAAAGATCACTTGTACCAAGCGAAAGACGAGAGTAAATTCAGGCGGCGCAGGGCAGCGGTTGCACCTGTATATAACGAGGCGCGTTCAACCCGGCTCAATTCAAACCAGCAAAGTTAACGTATTGAACAATTGTTGGTCTTCTTTTTTCGCAGAGCGGGAATGGCGACGGATAACCTGTAGCAGACAATCGATAAAACAGACGGCTGCGCGGCTGAGGGTGCTGCTGCGGCGCGTGATAACGCAGAGTTGTCGGGGTTCGAACTGTTCAATGAGCGGTACCGCCACCACGCGATCATGAAAAGGCGGAACGACGCTCAAAATGGTGGGGCACCAGGTGCACATGCTGGCATGCTCGACCATTGACTGCAGCATCGTCACGGATTGTGCTAGTACGATGCGTTTTTCATCGATGCGGGCGTCATGCCGCCAAAACAGATAATCCATCAGCGCATCGTACCCGTCCGGGGCGTAATTCAACACCCAGTCCTGGTCAAGCAGATCATGGATCGATCGGGCTTTTTGGCGGGGATGACCGCGCCGTACCAGTACCGTCGTTTCGTAATTGAGCACAGCTTCGCAAGTAAACTCTTGGGCCGCCATCGACGGTAGCAGCGGCCCGATTGCAAAATCCATACTCCCGTCGCGCAATAACGGTTGGGCAACCGGCATCAAACTTTCAAATAATTCGAGCCGCACCTCCGGCATGCGCTGTCGGAATTGCAATACCGCCTCAGGCAGAAAGGTAAGCATGACCCAAGGTGTAATGCCGACGCAAAGACGTCCCTCGGCTTGACCCCGTAGCTGGT